>NC_021237.1:3725000-4068333 GCF_000397205.1 Pseudomonas protegens CHA0 | reverse complement strand
GGGGAAGGGAAACGGTCATGTTCATCTGCTACAACGGCTTTTTCCCTCGACAGACCTGCCCGGCGGCCGGAAAGGCGTCGGGGGACCTACGCTAGCCATGGACGCGCCCCTATGCGAAATGCACTTGTGCTGACTTCCCTGTTCCTGTGTGCCGGCGCAGCTTGCGCCGAAGACCCCGCCTCGGTACTGGGCCATGGTTTTGGTTCCCTGGGCTGCATCGACCTCAAGGACCCCGACAGCAAGGCCACCTGCGGCGCCCGCGCCCTGTCCAACGGCACCGGTTGCCACGGCCTGTCCAGCCAGGGCATGCGCGACAAATGCCTGGATGAAGCGCTGTACCCGCAAAGCAGCGCGAGCCGCAGCCGTACTGCGAAGGCGGCCCAACCAACGGCCCCGGTGCCCGCCCTGTCCAGCCAGCGCCTTGTTCAACCGCCTGCGCCCTTGTTGACGGAGGGCGAGGCGAAGCGATTGGAAGAGGTGTTGGGGGTCAATGGTTCCAGGCGCTGAGCTTGGCTATTGCACCACGGGCTTTTATGCTCCCGGTCCGGTGAATGCACTGACCGGCAGCGGGCTTGAGCATTGATGCCTGCTGATGCAGCGAACAAGGGCTCGCCTGTTATCCCTGATGCGGATGCGGTGCGCTGGAGGAGGTGACTCAATGGCCGGGCCGACTGTCAGGGTGCTTTTACCGCGCCAGATCGATGGCTTGCTCGAAAACCGGGTGCGGGCCTGTCTGGCCGCAATTGCGGATCAACCCTGGGCCGGTACGAGCTCGTTCTTCATTGGCGGTAGCCCCATGCTGTTTGGGATGGGGGCCGAATATCCAGGGGAGCTGGCGGAATATGCCGGGCTGGCCGGGCAACTGGGATGGCTCCCTGAAGACATTCTGAGCCTGGCGGCCATGGATAAAGACCAGGCGGATCACCAGCGCCTAGGGCAGGCGGCGCTGACCTTGGCCCGTCACCTGGATGGCGTGCTGGCCTTCGGCGCCAGCATCCGTGCCTACACCCGGGACAGCGAATTTCTGGCGGGGCTGGCGATCCTCGAGCATGAGGGCGAGAGCATTTTCAGCGCTGCGGACTTTTCGGCATGGTTGGGCCACCGGAATTTTCGGCTGGTGAAATAATCCACGGCACACGCCCGCACTGCAGCCCAGCTATCACCTTGCGTAGGCGCTGGCTTGCCAGCCAAGGCGGCCGGGAGATCGCTTTCGCCGGCAAGCCGGCTCCTACAGGGGAGGGTCAGGCTTGCTGGCGGTGCTCGGCGGCGTGCAGGCCCAGGTAGAAGGTCAGGTTGTCGTCGCTGATGCCCAGGGCGCCGAGAATCTGTGCCATGAAACTCACTGGAGCGCTGCCCGGGGCGGTGACCACGCGCTGGTCCGCTACCGCGTGGGGCACATCCTGGTAGTGCGCGGCGCCGGCATAACCCACTGCCAGCAGGTTGTCCGCCGAATTGGAGGTGTGCTTGAGGTGGTCCAGCACCCCGGCCCGGGCCAGTTCACGGGTGCCGTCGCAGATGCCGGCGAGGACCAGCTTGCGCTCCTTGGCCGCGCGTAGCAGTTCGCGGATATCCGGCGCCTGGGGGCTTTGCCAGACCGTCCCGCCGCAGACCATCAAGAGGTCCACCTCATCCAGACGAATATCCTCCAACGCCAGGTCCGGGGTCACCCGCAGGCCGCCCATGGAGGTCACGATGGCACCCTTGGGGGAAGCGTAACGGCAGTCGAAGCCATAGTAGCCACGGCCGGTGGCGTTGATCAGGGCGGTTTCCCAGTCGGCGAAATTGTCGCAGACAAGGGTAATGGCGCGGGTCATGGGCAGCTGTCCTTGCTGAGGCGAATGAGTATTGGAGGGCGCGCAGAATAGCCCGATTTCAGCGACTCAATGGAACATTTCGTTGCTGGGCAAGGGGGAGGGCTGATGTCGTTGGCGTGTTGCTGACTCATGCAACAGCGCTTTGTAGGATAAGTCCTTGGCTCCTGAGGATTTATCGACAACGTTCTGTGTTCGGGCTGATAGGTGCCGTGATGGGGGGGGCTTAAAGTCGAAGTTTGGGTCGCCTCGTCCTCAGTGGAAAGAGCGCCAAACGTCGTGGACATTTGAACAGGCACCGTACTTTCATGAAGCGCAACCTTCTGCTCTCGGCTCTTGTCCTGTTGTTGTCGCTATGGGGTGGGGGCCCGGCGTATGCCGGCGGGGAGTTCTCTCCCGAGTCATCGATCATTCAGTTGCCTGCCAGCATTTATGTCAGTGCAGGAACCATGAATGGCGACGTCATTGCGACCACCGCAGAAGTGGACTCGACGATGAGGGATCCATGGCCGCAAATATTCAGTTCCGAGCCCATGGTCTACAAGCTTCAAGGCGCTACGCTGGCCCCCGGTTACCACAATGTCTATTTGAGCAATGTGGCTGGAGTCGGATTCAGGTGGAACGCCAAATGGAGATGGCGTGAAAATCAGTCCGGGTCCAGCCAGTATCTGGTGGGGAGTGGAAAGTCACTCGTAAAACTCAGATGGGTCAAGGGTGATGCCTACAAGCAATCCATGTGGCTGGAAATCATAAAGATCGGCGACATCCAGAGTGGGACCTTGGCTGGTAACGGGTCGGTGAACGTTGCGTTCAACTGCGTTGGTATCTGCAACTCCAAAGGCTGGACGGTCTACACCAGCGGCAAAAGCGCAGTGACGGTGCAGCTCAGAGTACCGACATGCAATGTGTCCAGCTCGCAGATTTCAGTGCCCCTGGGGCGAACATCGAACATGACCTTTTCCGGAGTGGGGAGTACCTCCAAAGCGGTGCCCTTCAAAATAAACCTGTCATGTTCGGGAGGGGATGCGGGGGCTTCGATCGGGGCTTATGTCTCGTTCATAGATGTGAACAACTGGGCTAACCAGGGCAGCACCTTGTCGCTGAGCGCCGGGTCGACTGCCTCGGGAGTGGGGGTGCAGATCCTCAAGGGAGCGACTGTTCTCGGCTACGGTTCGGGCTCTGTCAATCGATGGTGGGCGGGGAATATCTCCGCTGGGGTCTCGAGCTACGACATTCCACTGACCGCACGTTATGTCCAGACCGCTTCGCGAGTCACCCCAGGAACGGTCAGTGGGATGGCGACCTTGACGATGAGTTATCGTTGAACGGTTTCGCCGTTCAGGGTCTCGGCATGCGCTGGGGCCTTTTCATCTCATGTAGCGGGCAAGGATAATCCGCGCCGGCCTGTAGCGAACGCCTGCTGGTTCGTTCAGGTAGAAGCAGTTTGGCCCTGGCCGGCTGCCACTCTGATTTTCCCCGCCCCAAGTCTGCCCCCCGAGCAACAGCAGTTACTACGGCTCAAGACCCAGAGCTATGCCCAGGGCCGCTTCCTCTGGCAGCAGACCCTGGCCCACCTGCCGCCAACTGCCAGGCGCAGAAGGTGCAGATCAAGGGCGTGCGCTTCGACTTCTGACCCCACGCAGCTCTGTAGGAGCCCGCTTGCTGGCGAAGGCGTCTCGCCAGGCGCCTCCTTAAATAATTTCTCCCCGGCTATTTACATCCACAGCGTCATTCCCCCATTATTCGCGCCGTCTAAGTTTCGCTGCTGACTAGACAATTCCAGCCACCAAAAGGGTGGTTGTTTTGTTGCGTCCAAGAAAAGCAGTTGAAAAATGACCAAGACTCCTCTGAAAAGAATTCAGCACAAGCTCGCCCGTTCCGGGGTGGCCATCGAACGCCTGAATTCCAATTCCCTCTCTATCTCGTCCACCAATGACGCCGGCCTCAAGGTGGATCTGCTGCTGCCCGACAGTTTTGCCATCGAAGAGAAAGCCATCCTGCAACTGATGGATTTCGCCAAGGTCGCCCACCCCCATGGCGGCGAAGTGAAGTGCGCCTGCGCCACGCCGGATTTCCATACCGGCAGCCCGATTCCGGTGGGTAGCGTGATCGTCACCAGCCACGACATGGTGGTGCCGCAAGCCATCGGCACCGACATCAATTGCGGCATGCGCCTGCACAAGCTGGGGCTGAACTACGAGCAGTTCATGGCGCAAAAGGCCAAGTGGACCGCCCTGGTGCGTGGCGATCTGCTGGAAGGCACGCGCAATATTCCCACCAGCCCCACGGCCATGAGCGCACTGTTTGCTTCGGGGCTGGGGGATTTCTGGGCTCAGGTACAGCAACAGGACCCGATCGGGCTGTTTGCCGGGGCGGATTTCGCCCAGTTGCAGCGTGAGCTTTCGGGCCTGCATGAGTCGTCCTTTGCCCGCGGCAGCGCCGACTATGCACCGGAGGCCCTGCAAGACCTTTCGCGCAAGATCCTTCGCGACCCGGGCCTGGGTTCCCTGGGAGGTGGTAATCACTTTGTCGAGATCCAGGTGGTCACTGAACTGGTGGATCGCCAGGCCTGTTTCGCCCAGGGCCTGTCCGTGGGGCAGGTGGTGATGATGATCCACACCGGCTCTCGCGACGTGGGCTTCTATGTAGGCCGACGCTGGATGGACAAGGCCAAGGCCCTGTGGCCGGCCGGGATCAAGCATCCCGATTCGAAGATCTTCGCCTTGTTTGGCGAGATGGCCGATGAGTACCTGCTGGCCATGCACAGCGCCGCGCACTACGCCGACGCCAACCGCGCACTGATCGCCGAAATGGTGCGCCAGCGCACTCGGCAGGTGTTCGGCGCGGGCATCGAAGCGCCGCTGATTGTCGATGTACCGCACAACATCGTACTGCGCGAGGAAGGCGGCAACGTCCACCGCAAAGGCGCCACACCGGCCTATGCCGGGCAGCCGCTGCTGATTCCGGGGAGCATGGGGCATGACTCCTACCTGCTCACCGGGCTGGGCAACGAACGCTGGCTGCGCTCGGCCAGCCACGGCGCCGGACGCTCCATGTCGCGCAGCGAGGTGGTGTTCAAGGCCAAGAAGGACAAGGCCTTCCTCGGCCTGCAGGGCGTGGAGTGCATCACCACCAAGGAAGAACGGATGATCGAAGAAGCACCGGGGGCCTACAAGGAAATCGGCCAGGTGATTCGTTCCCAGGTGGAAGAAGGGACGGTATCGGTGATGGCGCGGTTTTCGCCGATTCTGACCTTCAAGGCGTAAGCACGAGGGAGCTGGGGTGGGGATGGTTTTCGGGTTTGCCGTGCAACTGTGCGGCCGATCCATGGTCGCTCCCGGCCCGATCGTTCTGACCCCCCTGTCATGTTCCGTGCTCCCCATGGCACACTCCTGCGGAATTTATTCCGTTATTTGATATTTAATTCCGTTGTAGCGGAATTATTGCTGTGTGACCCAGGCCGCCTTTGTTTTTCCGAGGGTGGTCTTGTCTGCTCAGCCTTCAACCAGGAGAACCTCTCATGAGCATCACCCGTTACGGCACCGGTAGCACCGCAGGCGGTGGCCAGCCGCGTCCTTTCGCTCGCGCGGTCGAGGCCGATGGCTGGCTGCATGTGTCCGGCCAGGTGCCGGCGCTGGATGGCGAGATCATTCACGGTGGGATCGTCGAGCAGACGCATCAGACGCTGCGCAATCTGGTGGCCATTCTCGAAGAGGCCGGGTATGGCCTGGAGGATGTGGTGCGGGTTGGCGTGTGGCTGGAAGACCCGCGGGATTTCTGGAGTTTCAACAAGGTGTTCGGTGAGTACTTCAAGCCCGAACACGCGCCGGCCCGGGCCTGTGTGCAGGCCAGCATGATGGTCGACTGCAAGGTCGAGATCGATTGTGTGGCGTACAAGAAGAAGGCCTGATGGCCACGGCCTGTAGGAGCTGGCTTGCCAGCGAAGGTGCCCGTGAGGGCGGCACAAGGCTTGAGGGCCTCTTCGCCGGCAAGCCGGCTCCTACGGGTCGATAGAGGGAGCGCAGGTAGATGAGCGAAGACAGCATCAAGCGCCGGGCCAAGGGCCTGGATCGGGCGTTCGATATTCTCGATTTCCTCAAGGAGATCGGTCAGCCGTTGCGGCCCAACGATATCGCCAAGGGCATTGGCGGCCCCAAGTCCACGGTCTATGAGTTGGTGGCTTCCCTGCTGGAGCGGCGGGTACTGGAACCGGTGGGCCAGGAGGGGCATGTGTACCTGGGCCGCCAGTTGTACTTTCTCGGCCAGGCCCATTTGCGTCATTTCGACCTGAGCCGCGAGGCCGATCAGGCCTTGCAGGAAATCGTCCGCCAGACCCAGGAAACCGCGCAGATGTGCCTGCTCAACGGGCGCAAATACACGGTGGCGCTGATGAAGGAGGGCGAGCGGCACTTCCGCATTTCCTCGAACATCGGCGAGAACGCGCCGATTCCCTGGACCGCTTCCGGGCGGTTGCTATTGGGGCATTTGAGCGATGGGCAGATTGTCGACCTGATCGATGAACGGGACTTCGTTCTGCCCGACGGTGAGCGTCTGCCCTTGGAGACGTTTCTCAAGCAAATCCGCCAGGCCACCGAGGATGGGTTCTTTTCCTTCGACAGCGTGGCCGACACCTTTACCCATTGTTTTGCCGCACCGGTGCGCGATGAGCACGGGGTGTGCATCTGCACGCTCTGCATCGTCGCGCCCAGGGCCGATGCCCAGCGCAATTACCAGCAATATCGCCGGGTGCTGATCGACAGCGCCAACCGTCTGGCCCGGCGTATCAACGATTGATGACTGTTTCGCGGCTGTGCGCAGCTGCCTTGATAAGGAGTGCCAAGATGTCTTCTGTATTGAACCTGCCACTGGTGGAAAAGGGCGCCGCTGCCCAGGGCGCGAGCCTGTTGCAAGACGTCAGCCTGCCGGCCCTGGTGCTGCATCGCGAGGCCCTGGAACACAACATCCGCTGGATGCAGAAGTTCGTCAGTGACAGCGGCGCCGAGCTGGCGCCCCACGGCAAGACCAGCATGATGCCCGCGCTGTTTCAGCGGCAGTTGGACGCCGGCGCCTGGGGCATCACCCTGGCCACTGCGGTACAGACTCGCGCTGCCTATGCCCATGGCGTGCGCCGGGTGTTGATGGCCAACCAGCTGGTGGGGGCGCCGAACATGGCGCTGATCGCCGAGCTGCTGGCGGATCCGGATTTCGATTTCTATTGCATGGTCGATCACCCGGACAGCGTCGCCGACCTGGGGGCGTTTTTCGCCCAGCGTGGGGTCACGCTCAAGGTGATGATCGAGTACGGCGTGGTCGGTGGGCGTTGCGGTTGCCGCACCGAGCAGGAGGTGCTGGCCCTGGCCAAGGCGATCCAGGCGCAGCCGGCCCTGGCGCTGTGCGGTATCGAAGGTTATGAAGGGGTGATCCATGGCGATCAGGCCATCAGCGGCATCCGCCAGTTCGCCGACTCCCTGGTGCGCCTGGCGGTGGACCTGCACAACGACGGGCTGTTCGCCATCGAGCGGCCGATTATCACCGCCTCGGGGTCAGCCTGGTATGACCTGATTGCCGAATCCTTCGAGACCCACAACGCCAAGGGCCGCTTCCTCAGTGTGCTGCGTCCGGGCAGTTACGTGGCTCATGACCATGGCATCTATAAAGAGGCGCAGTGCTGCGTGCTGGATCGCCGCGCCGACCTGGAGGAGGGCCTGCGCCCGGCCATGGAGGTCTGGGCCCATGTGCAGTCGCTGCCGGAGCCGGGCTTTGCCGTGGTGGCCCTGGGCAAGCGCGATGTGGCCTATGACGCCGGCTTGCCGGTGCCGCTGCGGCGTTATCGCGCCGGGGCCCAGGCCAGTGCCGGGGATGACGTGGGGGCGTGCAAGGTCACTGCGGTGATGGACCAGCATGCGTTTCTCACGGTGGCGCCGGGAGTGGAGCTGCGCATTGGCGACATCATTTCCTTCGGTACTTCGCACCCCTGCCTGACCTTCGACAAATGGCGCACCGGGTTGCTGGTGGATGAGCGCCTGCAGGTGATCGAGAACCTGGAAACCTGTTTCTGATCGCCGGAGCCGGGGATATGCAGGGTCTGCAGGAGCCGGCTCGCCGGCGAAGAGGCCTTTGGATGAGGTGCAGGCCTTGCGGGCGCCTTCGCTGGCAAGCCAGCTCCTACGGGGCTGGGGAGATGTTGGGTCTGTAGGAGCCGGCTTGCCGGCGAAGAGGCCTCTGGATGGTGCGCAGGCCGTGCGGGCGCCTTCGCTGGCAAGCCAGCTCCTACCCGGTGGAATGTGCTTTGAGGGGAGGTCAGGAACATGGACAGGAAGAAACGCATCGCGGCCATCGGCGAATGCATGATCGAGTTGCAGCAGCATCATGACGGCAGCCTGCAACAGAGCTTTGGCGGCGACACCCTGAACGCCGCGGTGTACCTCGCGCGGGAATTGGGCGAGGCCGGGCGGGTGGATTACGTCACCGCCCTGGGCGATGACAGCTTCAGCGATGCCATGTGCCAGGGGTGGGCGGCGGAAGGCATCGGCCTGGAGCGGGTGCAGCGCTTGCCGGGGCGCCTGCCTGGGCTGTATTGCATCCAGACTGACGACCGGGGCGAGCGGCGCTTTCTCTACTGGCGCAACGAGGCGGCAGTGCGCGACTGCTTCACCACGGTGGCGGCCGGGCCGATCCTCGAAGCGCTGAAGCATTACGATGTGCTGTATTTCAGCGGCATCACCCTGGCGGTGCTGGGGGAGGTGGGGCGCGGGAAGTTGTTGCAGACCCTGGCCGAGGCGCGCCAGCGCCAGGCGCTGATAGTCTTCGACAACAACTACCGGCCGCGCCTGTGGGCGTCGGTCGAACAGGCCCGGGCGGCGTACCGCGAAGTATTGCCCCAGGTGGATCTGGCATTGCTGACCCTGGAGGATGAGCAAGCGCTGTTTGCCTATGCGGATGCCGAAGCGGTGTTCGCGGCGTATCAGGGCACTCCGGAAGTGGTGCTCAAGCGGGGCGCCGAGCCCTGCCTGATTCGCGTGGCGGGTGGTGCTTTCGAGGTGCCGGCCCAGCGGGTGGAGCAGGTAGTGGACACCACGGCGGCCGGGGATTCGTTCAGCGCAGCCTATCTGGCCCGGCGCCTGCTGGGCGGCAGCCCGGTGCAAGCGGCAGAGGCCGGGCACCGGCTGGCGAGCCAGGTCATCCAGCATCCCGGCGCCCTGATACCCCGCCATTGAACCGGGCGTTGACCTTGCGTGCGCCTTCGCTGGCAAGCCAGCTCCTACAGGGCAGGTGGAGGTTGTAGGAGCCGGCTTGCCGGCGAAGAGGCCATTGAACCGTGCGTTGACCTTGCGGGCGCCTTCGCTGGCAAGCCAGCTCCTGCAGGGCCCGGGGTCAGTCGCGGAAGAAGACCTGCACCAGGTGATAGCCGAACTTGCTCTTGATCGGGCCATGCACGGTGCGCAGGGGCTTCTTGAAAATGACCTGGTCGATGGCACCGACCATCTGCCCCGGGCGCACTTCCCCCAGGTCGCCGCCGCGCTTGCCGGATGGGCAGGTGGAGTATTTCTTCGCCAGTACGTCGAAGGCTTCACCCTTGGCGATGCGCTGCTTGAGCTGTTCAGCCTCTTCGGCGGTTTTCACCAGGATGTGGCGGGCTTGGGCTTTCATGGGCGGGTGACCTTGTAGCGGGAAATCGGCGGCCGCGGATTATGCCTGAATTCAGGACGCGCGGCCGATCATCTGACGAATCTTCTGGGCCATTTCCTCAATGGAAAACGGCTTGGCCATCAGGTCCATGCCCGGCTCCAGGAAGCCCTGGCGCTCGGCCGCCTTTTCCGCGTAGCCGGTCATGAACAGCACCTTGAGCCCGGGCCGCTGCTGGCGGGCGATCTCCGCCAGTTGCCGGCCATTCATGCCCGGCAGGCCGACATCGGTCACCAGCAGGTCGACGCGCATCGGCGATTCCAGCAAGGGCAGGGCGCTGCGCGCATCTTCGGCCTCGAAGGCGCGGTAGCCCAGTTCGGCGAGGACATTGAGCACCAGCATGCGCACTGCCGGGTCGTCTTCCACCACCACCACGGTTTCCCCGGCGATGGCCTGGGGCGCCTGGTTGAGGGTGGCGGGTTCGGCGCTGTCCAGTGGTGCGGCGAACAGCCTTGGCAGGTACAGGCGCACGCAGGTGCCCTGGTCCGGTTCGCTGCTGATGGTCACGTGGCCGCCGGACTGCTGGGCGAAGCCGTAGATCATCGACAGTCCCAGGCCCGTGCCCTGGCCGATGGGCTTGGTGGTGAAGAACGGGTCGAAGGCCTTGGCCAGGATCCGCGGGCTCATGCCGGCGCCGTTGTCGCTGACGCCGAGCATCACGTAGTCTCCGGCCTTGACCGGTTCCAGGGTGCTGATGTCGCTGCCGTCGAGGTAGCTGTTGGCGGTTTCGATCAGCAGCCTGCCGCCGTCGGGCATGGCGTCGCGGGCGTTGATCACCAGGTTGAGCAGGGCATTTTCCAGCTGGCTGGCGTCGGTGTTCACCGGCCACACGCCGTCCGCCAATTGCATCTGCAGCTCGATGTGCTCGCCCTTGGTGTGGTTGAACAGCTCTTGCAGCGAGCGCACCAGCTGGTTGGGGTCTAGGGGCTGGCGGTCCAGGGACTGGCGCCGGGAGAACGCCAGCAGGCGGTGGGTCAGGGACGCCGCGCGTTTGGCCGAGGACATGGCCGCTTCGGTGAAGCGGCCGATCTCGGCGCCGCGGCCGTTGTCGATATAGCGCTGCATCAGGTCCAGGCTGCCGATGATGCCGGTGAGCATGTTGTTGAAGTCGTGGGCGATGCCGCCGGTGAGCTGGCCCACGGCTTCCATCTTCTGCGCATGGCGCAGGGCGTCTTCGGCGCGTTCGCGCTCGAACATTTCGTTCTGCAGGCGCTGGTTGGCAGTGGCCAGGGCCTCGGTCCGCTGGTTGACCCGTTCCTCCAGGGTTTCGTTGAGATTGCGCAGGGCTTCTTCGGTCTGCCGGCGCTCGGTTTCGTCGATGACAAAGATGTAGAAACCATTGATCGCGCCGTCGGCGCCGTAACGCGGCAGGTACTTCATCAGGGCATGGCGCGGCCGGCCGTCGCGGTGCGGCGAGTTGGCCTCGAAGCTGCACGGCTTGCCGGCCAGTGCGGCCTTGATGTTCTCGGCGCGAGTGGCGTAGATCTCGTCGCCGACCACTTCGCGGATGCTCTTGCCGTACAGTTCCTGCGGGGTCAGGCCGTACCAGTCCAGGTAGGCGCTGTTGTTCAGGCGAAAGCGTTCCTCGTGGTCGACATAGCCGATCAGCACGGGCATGGCATTGATGATCAGTTGCAGCTCGGTCTGGCTCTGGCGCAGCGCCTGTTCCATCTGCTTGCGTTCGGTGAGGTCCAGGGCCGCGCCGAGAAAACGCGTCGGCCGGCCATGGTGGTCCTTGTAGCAGCGGCCTCGGGCGAACACCCAGCGCAGCTGGCCGTCGGCCAGTTGCAGGCGGTACTCCTCGGCGTACTCGGTGCCGTGGGTGATGCAGTGCTTGATGCCCCGGGCCACCATGCCGCGGTCCTCCGGGTGCACGCCCTTGAGGTATTCGCTGATGGGCAGTTGCCGGGACTGCTGCGGATCGACGCTGTGCAACTGGGCGAAATGCGCGTCGGCGATGAAGCGGTCTTCGCCGATGTCCCAATCCCAGGTGCCCACCGCGTCGGTGGCCGCCAGGGCCAGTTGCAGGCGCTCTTCGGTCTCGTGCTGGGCGCGCAGGCTATCGTCGGAGCGCTGCTGCAGTTCCAGGGCGATGCGCCGGCGCTCGTTGGTCTCGATGGCGGTGACCAGGATTCCGGCGACGTCGCCGCGTTCGTTGCGGATCGGGCTGTAGGTCAGGTCCAGCCACAGGTCGTATTCGCTGCCGTTGGTGCGTTGCAGGCTGAAGCGCTGTTCGCTGAAGGTGCGCACCTGGCCGTTGAGCACGGCGCGGTAGATCGGGTCGGTGAAGTCCATCAGTTCCGGCCAGGTCAGGTGCGCCGGGTGGCCGAAGGCACTGGGGTGCTTGTTGCCCGCCAGCAGGGCGAAGCCGTCGTTGTAGATCTGCGTCAGCTCGGCGCCCCACAGCAGCAGCATCGGCATCGGCGAATGGATCACGATGTCCACGGCGGTGCGCAGGCTCTGGGGCCAGTGGCCGGATTCTCCGAGGGGAGTGGCCGACCAGTCCAGGCGGGCAATCAGGTTGGCGGCTTCGCTGCCGGAGTGGGGGCCATTCATGTCGAAGGTGTCCTGGGTGGTGCGGTATTACGCGGCGACGCCACAGGCTCGCGCACTCGAAAAGTCGCATGGACATGCGGTGCATATTCAAACGGATGGATTGTAGGCGTTTTCGGCGCGCACATTTTCACCCGCTTTTGCGGCGGATGACCAGTCTAGAGGGGCTGAACGGTTATCAGAGTGATGCGTTGGGGATGCGGTAGCCCGTAGGAGCCGGCTTGCCAGCGAAGTGGCCATTGCCGAGCGCGCCGACCTGGGCGACGCCTTCGCCGGCAAGCCGGCTCCTGCAAGGGGCGGGGTCAGCTGCGCAGTTCCTCGCGGTCGCGAAACTGCTCCAGGGCCTCGGGGTTGGCCAGGGCGTCGGTGTTCTTCACCGGCAGGCCGTGCACCACGTTGCGCACTGCCAGTTCGACGATCTTGCCGCTGATGGTGCGGGGAATGTCCGTGACCGCGAGGATCTTCGCCGGCACATGGCGCGGCGTGGTGTTGCTGCGAATCACCTGGCGAATGTGTTCCTGCAAGGCTTCATCGAGCTCCACGCCGTCTTGCAGGCGCACGAACAGCACTACCCGCACGTCCTGCTCCCAGCTCTGGCCGATGGCCAGGCTTTCCAGGACCTGCTCCAGCTTTTCCACCTGGCGGTAGATTTCCGCGGTGCCGATACGCACCCCGCCGGGGTTGAGCACGGCGTCCGAACGCCCATGGATCAGCCAGCCACCCTCGGCCAGTTGTTCGGCGTAGTCGCCCTGGGCCCAGACGCCGGGAAACAGGCTGAAGTACGAGGCCTTGAGCTTGCTCTGGTCCGGGTCGTGCCACAGGCCCACGGGAATGCTGGGGAAGTGCCGGGTGCACACCAGCTCGCCTTTCTCGCCGATCACCGGCTGGCCCTGGTCGTTCCACACTTCGATGGCCATGCCCAGGCCCTTGCCTTGCATCTCGCCGCGGCGCACCGGCTGTATCGGATTGCCGGCGACGAAGCAGGCGACGATATCGGTGCCGCCGGACATCGAGGCCAGGCACAGCTCGCTCTTGATCTCCCGGTACACGTAGTCGTAGCTCTGCGGCGACAGCGGCGAGCCGGTGCACAGCAGGGTCTTCAGGCTCTCCAGGCGGTGGCTCTGGCGCGGCCGGCTGCCGGCCTTTTCCAGAGCCGCCAGGTACTTGGGGCTGGTGCCGAAGACGCTGATGGCTTCGCGGTCGATCAGGTCCATCAGGTGCTCGTTGCCGGGATGGAACGGCGAGCCATCGTAGAGCACCAGGCTGGCCCCGGTGGCCAGGGCCGAGACCAGCCAGTTCCACATCATCCAGCCGCAGGTGGTGTAGTAGAACAGGCGCTCGCCGGGGCCCAGGTCGGCGTGCAGGCCGTGCTCCTTGAGGTGTTGCAGCAGCACCCCGCCGGTGCCGTGGACGATGCACTTGGGCACCCCGGTGGTGCCGCTGGAATAGAGGATGTACAGCGGATGGGCGAAGGGCACCAGGGTGAATTCGGGCTCGCCGCCGGGGCGGTAGAAGTCGTCCCACAGGCTGACGCTGGCCGGGGTGCGGTAGTCCTCGGCCCGGGCCTGCGAGCGGGCGTAGGGCACGATCAGCAACTGCTCCAGGGACGGCAGGCGCTCGAGGATCTGGTTGACCTTGGCCGTCTGGTCGATGTCCTTGCCGGCGTAGCGGTAGCCGGCGCAGGTGATCAGCACCTTGGGCTCGATCTGGCCGAAGCGGTCGACCACCCCCTGGGTGCCGAAATCCGGCGAGCAGCTGGACCACACGGCCCCGAGGCTGGTGCTGGCGAGCATGCCCACCAGGGTCTGCCAGGTGTTGGGCATGCATGCCGCGACCCGATCGCCGAGACCGACCCCGGCCGCCCTCAGGCTGCGTTGCAGGCCGGCCACCTGGGCCGCCAGTTCGGCGTGGGTCAATTGTTCGCGCTGGCCGTTTTCGTTGATCGCCACCACCGCGACGCTGTCATCCCGACGCTTGAGCAGGTGCTCGGCGAAGTTCAGGGTGGCGCCGGGAAACCACTGCGCGCTGGGCATCTGCGGCCCTTCGCGCAGCACGCATTCAGCAGGCTGGTGGAAGCTGACGTCGAAGACGTCGACGATGGCCTGCCAGAAGCTTTCTCGCTGGTCGATGCTCCACTGGTGCAGGGCGGGGTAGTCGTGAAGATTCAGGCCGTGGCGCTGATTGACGAAGCGGCGAAAGGCATCCATCCGCGTCTTGCCGATGCGCTCGGCGCTGGGTTGCCAGAGTAGGTCGGACATGCAAGGCCTCGTGTTCTTATTGTTGTTTTTTTGGGGGGCTGTTCGCTGGCAAGCCAGCTCCTACGCGGGCCAGCACAGCCGTGTAGGAGCCGGCTTGCCGGCGAAGACGTCAGCCAGAGACGCGCGTCATTGCGCCAGCCACCCGCCATCGATGTTCCACGCCGCACCACGCACCTGGGCGCCGGCTTCGCTGCACAAAAATAGCACCAGTTCCCCCAGTTGCGACGGGGTGACGAACGCCAGGGACGGCTGCTTTTCCGCCAGCAGATCATGCTGGGCCTGTTGCGGGTCGGTGCCGGCCGCGACGCGATCATCGATCTGCTTCTGCACCAGCGGGGTCAGCACCCAGCCCGGGCAGATGGCGTTGCAGGTGACGTTGCTGGTGGCGGTTTCCAGGCCTACCACCTTGGTCAGGCCGATCACCCCGTGCTTGGCCGCCACATAGGCGGCCTTGCCCACCGAGCCCACCTGGCCGTGCACCGAGGCGATGTTGACGATCCGCCCCCAGCCCTTGGCGCGCATCCCCGGCAGCCCCAGGCGGGTGCTGTGGAACACCGACGACAGGTTGATGGCGATGATCGAATCCCAGCGCTCCACGGGGAACTCCTCCACCGCCGCCACATGCTGGATGCCGGCGTTGTTGACCAGGATGTCGACGCCGCCGAACTCCCGTTCGGCGTAGGCGAACATTTCGGCGATCTGCGCAGGGTCGCTGACATCCGCCGGGTGATGGCCGACCTGGCCGCCGAATTGTGCGACCTCGGCGATCGCCTTCGAGGCATCGCCAAAACCGTTGAGAATCAGTTTGGCCCCGGCCTTGGCCAGCACCAGGGCGATGCCCAGGCCGATGCCGCTGGTGGAGCCGGTGACCAGGGCGGTCTTGCCAGAAAGAGTGGTCATGAATACCTCACACAATGCCGGTGGCGTAGAAAGTGGCGATGACGACGAAGACCGCCAGGGTCTTGATCAGGGTAATGCAGAAAATGTCCTTGTAGGCCTCGCGATGGGTCAGCCCGGTGACCGCCAGCAGGGTGATCACCGCGCCGTTGTGGGGCAGGGTGTCCATGCCGCCGCTGGCCATGGCGGCCACCCGGTGCAGCACTTCCAGGGGAATGTTGGCAGCGTGGGCGGCGCTGATGAAACTTTCGGACATGGCCGCCAGGGCGATGCTCATGCCGCCCGAGGCCGAACCTGTGATGCCCGCCAGCAGGGTCACGGTAATGGCTTCGTTGACCAGCGGGTTGGGGATGCTTTTGAGCCAGTCGGCCAGCACCAGGAAGCCCGGCAGGGAAGCGATCACCGCACCGAAGCCGTATTCCGAGGCGGTGTTCATGGCCGCCAGCAGGGCGCCGCTGACCGCGCTCTTGCTGCCTTCGGCGAGCTTGCTGCGAATCGCCGAGAAACCGCACACCAGCACCATCAGGATGCCTACCAGCAACGCCGCCTGCACCGCCCAGATGGCGGTCAGCTTGGCGATTTCGCTGGTTACCGGCGCCGCCATGCCCGGCAGGCTGAGGCTGTGGGTCTTGCCGTACCACTGGGGAATCCAGTGGGTGAACAGCAGGTTCATGATGCCCACCAGCAGCAACGGCGACAGCGCCAGCCAGGGGTTGGGCAGCTCCAGGTCTTCGGCGGTTTCCGGCTCGTTGCGCAGCTCGGTGCCGTAGCCTTCACCGGCCTTCTGCGCCTTGTTGCGCTGGCGCTGGAGGAACAGCATGCCGGCGCAGAACACAAAGATGGTGCCGATCACCCCCAGCCAGGGCGCGGCCCAGGCGGTGGTATTGAAGAAGGTGCTGGGGATGATGTTCTGGATCTGCGGGGTGCCGGGCAGGGCGTCCATGGTGAAGGAAAACGCCCCCAGGGCGATGGTCGCCGGGATCAGGCGCTTGGGGATGTTGCTCTGGCGGAACATCTCGGCGGCAAAGGGGTAGACCGCGAACACCACCACGAACAGCGAGACCCCGCCGTAGGTCAGCAGCGCGCAGACCAGTACGATCACCAGCATGGCCTGGCGGGTGCCCAGCAGGCGGATGGCGGCCGCGACGATGGAGCGGGA
The DNA here is from genome assembly GCF_000397205.1 of Pseudomonas protegens CHA0. NCBI lineage: Bacteria > Pseudomonadati > Pseudomonadota > Gammaproteobacteria > Pseudomonadales > Pseudomonadaceae > Pseudomonas > Pseudomonas protegens. Next base: position 4,051,969 of record NC_021237.1, on the reverse strand, counting down.
AAAGCCCGACAGCTCGATCAGCTTGCCGAACACCGCGCCCAGCAGGAACACCGGGAAATACAACTTGATGAAGCCGACCATCTTCTCCATGAACACGCCGGTGAAGGCGGGCGCCACGGCGGACGGGTCGGTGAGCAGCACCGCGCCGAGGGCGGCGATGGGGGCAAAGAGGATGACGCTGTAGCCACGGTAGGCAGCGAGCATCAGCAGCGCCAGGGCTGCCAAGGCAATGATCACACTCATGGTGTGTCTCTCCAGGATTGTTATTGTTGTCGGGTGTTGCGTGTGGAGAGCGTTATAGCGAGAACTGTGCCATCTAATTAAGCTATTGAAATATATAGATATTTTTATTTTTCTGGGGGCGAATTGACGTTGATTGTCTCTGTTTGGAGATTTTTTTGGGTTTACCGGCCTCTTCGCTGGCAAGCCAGCTCCTACAGAGATTGTGCAAGCCGACGTAGGAGCTGGCTTGCCAGCGAAAAGCGCGCAGTGCGCGGTAGGTTCTTCAAACTGAGATTTGTGTCTCTTTATTGAGACTCGACAATCCCCAGGGCTGCCATCTTCTTGTACAGCGTGGAGCGCCCCAGCCCCAGGCGCCGGGCCGCTTCGTCCACCTTGCCGGCACATTGGGCCAGGGTGGCGCCGATCAGTTGCCGGTCGAAACGCTCTCGGGCCGCGGCGAAGGTTTCCTGGTTTGGCGAATCGCCCGGCACCAGGGCTTCGTTACGCTGCACCGGGCTGAAGCTGCCGATCGCCGCGCGAATATCCGAGGCGTTGAGTATCAGGTCGTCGCTGAGCAGCGCCGCTCGTTCCAGGACGTTGCGCAACTCGCGGATGTTCCCCGGCCAGGCATGTTGCGCCAGCAGGGCCAGGGCATCGCGGTCCAGTTCATGCTGGCTGCGCAGTTCTTCGAGAATCCCTTCGCTCAGGGCCGGCAGGTCGTCCAGGCGTTCGCGCAAGGCTGGCACCTGGATCGGCAGCACATTCAACCGGTAGTACAGGTCGGCGCGAAACTCGCCGCGCTTGATCGCCGCCTCAAGGTCCGTGGAGGTGGCGGCGATGATCCGCACATCGCTGTGGATCACCTCGTTGGAGCCCACCGGTTCGAACTCTTTTTCCTGCAGCACCCGCAGCAGCTTGCTCTGCAGGTGCAGCGGCATGTCGCCGATTTCATCGAGGAACAGGCTGCCGCCCTGGGCGATCTGCAACTTGCCCGGGCGGCCCTTGCGGTCGGCGCCGGTAAAGGCGCCGGGGGCGGTGCCAAAGAATTCCGCCTCCAGCAGGGCCTCGGGAATGGCCGCGCTGTTGATGCTGACAAAGGGCTTGTGCGCCCGTGGCGAGGCGGCGTGGATGGCCTGGGCCAGCAGTTCCTTGCCGGTGCCGGTTTCGCCTTGCAGCAGGATCGGCGACTCGGCGCTGGCCCCGCGTCGGGCGCGGCGCTTGACCTCCAGGCTGGCGGCACTGGTGCCGATGAAGTGAGCGAAGTTGTATTTGGTCTGCCGGGCCCGCAGCAGGGAGCGGGTAGAGGCCAGTTCTTCCTGCATGCTCAGGTAGCGCTTGAGCATCGGCGACAGGCTGCGCAGTTCGTCGAACAGGGCAAAACCGATGGCGCCGATCACCGTGCCGGCGTCGTCGTGGATCGGCAGGCGCATCACCACCAGGGGTTCCTTGGGGGTGTCCTGCATGTCCAGCAGGATGGGGCGGCCGGTGCGCACCACCTCCCGCAGCAGGCTGCCGGGGATCACGCTTTCACAGGGCTTGCCGATGGCGAAGGCTGCCGATTCCAGGCCGAAGCGCCGGGCATAACGCTCGTTCATCCAGACGATATTGGCGTCGCGGTCGACGATCACCGTGCCTTCGCTGGATTGCTCGATGATCTCGAACAGCGAGCGGATCGCCAGTTGGCGCACGCGCTGGTAGTCCTTGAGGCTTTCGCTGTCGTTCATGGCGGCATCCTGAAATGTGCGCCAGGGATTATGCCCGATTTGTAGGAGCCGGCTTGCCGGCGAATGGGGCCTTGGGCGGAGTGGTGATCTTGCGGGCGTCTTCGCTGGCAAGCCAGCTCCTACGGTGGCGGTGAATGTGTTCGCCTGTGTAGGAGCCGGCTTGCCGGCGAAGAGGCCTTTGGGTGGGGCGGTGATCTTGCGGGCGTCTTCGCTGGCAAGCCAGCTCCTACGGTGGCGGTGAATGTGTTCGCCCGTGTAGGAGCCGGCTTGCCGGCGAAGGGGCCCTTGGCTCAGCCGGGATGGGCGGCGGCCAGCAGTTCCCGGGTGTAGGGATGCTGGGGGTTTTCGAATACGTCGTGGCTGGCGCCGCGCTCAACCACCTTGCCGTCCTTGATCACGATCATGTCGTGGGCCAGGGCTCGCACCACCGCCAGGTCATGGCTGATGAACAGGTAGGTCAGGCCGTACTTTTCCTGCAGCTGACGCAGCAGGGCCACCACTTGCTTCTGCACGGTGCGGTCCAGGGCCGAGGTGGGTTCGTCCAGCAAAATCAGCGCCGGCTTCAGCACCAGGGCCCGGGCGATGGCGATGCGCTGGCGCTGGCCGCCGGAGAACTCGTGGGGGTAGCGGTGGCGGCTGTCGGGGTCGAGGCCGACCTCCTCCAGGGCGCGGATGACCTGTTCGTCGCACTGGCGGGCATCGTACTGGCTGTGCACTTCCAGGCCTTCGCTGATGATCTGCGCCACCGACATGCGTGGGCTGAGGCTGCCGAAGGGGTCCTGGAATACCACCTGCATCTGCTTGCGCCAGGGGCGCAGTTGCTTCTGGTTGAGGCCGTCCAGGGCCTGGCCCTGGAAGCGGATGCCACCTTCGGAATCCAGCAGCCGCAGGATCGCCTGGCCCAGGGTGGACTTGCCCGAACCGGACTCGCCGACGATCCCCAGGGTCTTGCCTTGCTGCACGCTGAGGCTGATGCCGTCCACTGCCCGCAGGTACTCCTTGCGCCGGAACAGGCCGCCGCCGATCTGGAATTCGACGCTGAGATTGTCCACTTCCAACACGGTTTCCCGGGTGTCGCGACACAGCGGTTCGCCCTCGGGCTCGGCATGCAGCAGTTCACAGCTGTATGGATGTTGCGGGGCGTTGAACAGGGTGTCGCAGTCGGCCTGCTCGACGATTTCCCCGGCTTTCATCACGCACACCCGCTGGGCGATGCGCCGCACCAGGTTGAGGTCGTGGCTGATCAGCAGCAGGGACATGCCCAGGCGCTGTTGCAGGGATTTGAGCAGCAGCAGGATCTTGCGCTGCACGGTCACGTCCAGGGCGGTGGTGGGTTCGTCGGCAATCAGCAGTTCCGGTTCGCAGGCCAGGGCCATGGCGATCATCACCCGCTGGCGCTGGCCGCCGGAGAGCTGGTGCGGGTAGGCCTTGAGTCGCTCCTTGGGTTTCTGGATGCCCACCAGTTCCAGCAGTTCGAGAATCCGCGCCTGAGCCTCCTTGCCCCCCAGGCCACGATGCAGCAGCAGGGTTTCGCCGATCTGCTTCTCGATGCTGTGCAGCGGGTTGAGGGAGGTCATGGGCTCCTGGAAGATCATGGCGATGCGGTTGCCCCGCAGTTTTTGCAAGGTCGCAGCCGTGGCGCCGATCAGCTCCTGGCCGCGGTAGCGCACGCTGCCGGAGCTGCTGCAGCCGGTCTGCGGCAGCAGTTGCAGGATCGAGTGGGCGGTCACCGACTTGCCCGAGCCGGACTCGCCCACCAAGGCCAGGCATTCGCCGGGGCGGATGTCCAGGCTCAGGTCGCGAACCACGGTCTGCTCGCCGAAGGCGACGTTGAGCTGGCGGATTTCGATCAGGTTCTCAGTCATTTCTACAATCCGCTTCATGATCGTGGATCAAAGGCATCGCGCAACGCCTCGCCGATAAACACCAGCAGCGAGAGGATCAATGCCAGGGTGAAAAACGCCGTCAGCCCCAGCCACGGTGCCTGCAGGTTCTGCTTGCCCTGGCCGATCAGTTCGCCGAGAGAGGCGCTGCCGGCGGGCATGCCGAAGCCGAGGAAGTCCAGGGCAGTGAGGGTCGAGATGGCACCGGTGAGGATGAATGGCAGGTAGCTCAGGGTGGCGTTCATCGCATTGGGCAGGATGTGCCGCAGGATCACCTTGCGGTCGGTCAGGCCCAGGGCCCGGGCGGCCTTGACGTATTCCAGGTTGCGCCCGCGAAGGAACTCGGCGCGCACCACGTCCACCAGGGCCAGCCAGGAAAACAGCGCCATGATTCCCAGCAGCCACCAGAAGTTCGGCTCGACGAAGCCCGAGAGGATGATCAGCAGGTAGAGCACCGGCAACCCGGACCAGACCTCCAGCAAGCGCTGGCCCAGGAGGTCGACCCAGCCGCCGTAGTAGCCCTGCAGGGCGCCGGCGGCGATGCCGATCAGGGCGCTGATGGCGGTCAGGGCCAGGGCGAACAGGATTGACACCCGGGCGCCGTAGATCACCCGTGCCAGCACATCCCGGGCCTGGTCGTCAGTACCCAGCCAGTTGACCTTGCTCGGCGGGCTGGGGGCCGGCTGGGTCAGGTCGTAGTTGGGGGTGTCTTCGCTGAAGGGCACCGGCGGGAACAGCAGCCAGCCACCGTCCTTGCGGATAAGTTGCTGCACGTAGTCGCTGCGGTAGTCGGCCTGGAACGGCAACTGGCCGCCGAATTCCTGTTCGGTGTAGCGCTTGAGCACCGGGAAATACAGCGAGCCCTGGTAGCTGACCACCAGCGGCTTGTCGTTGGCGATCAGCTCGCCGCCCAGGGTCAGGATGAACAGGCCGATGAACAGCCACAGCGACCACCAGCCGCGGCGGTTTTTCTTGAAACGGTCGAAGCGCCGGCGCGCCAGAGGAGAAAGCGTGAGCATCAGGCGTTCCTCGCGGCGAAGTCGATGCGCGGGTCGACCAGGGTGTAGCACAGGTCGCCGATGAGTTTTATCAAGAGGCCGAACAGGGTGAAGATGAACAGCGAGCCGAACACCACCGGGTAGTCCCTGGACACCGCGGCTTCATAGCTCATGCGCCCCAGGCCGTCGAGGGAGAAGATCACCTCGATCAGCAGGGAGCCGGCGAAGAACACGCTGATAAAGGCCTGGGGAATGCCCGAGACCACCAGCAGCATGGCGTTGCGGAACACATGCCCATACAGCACCCGGCGCTCGCTCAGGCCCTTGGCCCGGGCGGTGACCACGTACTGGCGGGTGATCTCGTTGAGGAAGGAGTTCTTGGTGAGGATGGTCAGGGTGGCGAAGCCGCCGATCACCAGGGAGCTGACCGGCAGTACCAGGTGCCAGAAGTAGTCGGCGACCTTGCCCAGGGTGCTCAACTGCTCGAAGTTGTCCGAGACCAGGCCGCGCACCGGGAACCAGTTCAGCGAGGTGCCGCCGGCGAACAGCACGATCAGGAACATGGCGAACAGGAAGGCCGGCATGGCGTAGCCGATGATGATCGCGGTGCTGCTCCAGATGTCGAAATGGCTGCCGTGGTGCACCGCCTTGCGGATCCCCAGGGGGATCGACACCAGGTAGGTGATCAGGGTCGCCCAGAGCCCCAGGGAAATGGTCACCGGCATCTTTTCCAGGATCAGGTCGGTGACCGTGGCGCCGCGAAAGAAGCTCTTGCCGAAGTCCAGCCGGGCGTAGTTCTTGAGCATCAGCCACAGGCGTTCATGGGCCGGCTTGTCGAAGCCGTACTGTTTCTCGATGTCCTGGATCAGCTTGGGGTCCAGGCCGCGGCTGGCCCGGGAGCCGCTGCTGCTCATGGCGTCGGCGGAGCCGCCGACAGCGGCGCCGCCACCGATGCCCTGCAGGCGGGCGATGGCCTGTTCCACCGGGCCGCCGGGGGCGGCCTGGACGATGACGAAGTTCACCAGAAGGATGATCAATAGCGTCGGGATGATCAGCAGCAGGCGCCGCAGAATGTAGGCCAGCATCAGTGGCGCCCTCCGGGTTTGCCACGGCGGATCAGCTCGGCGGCCATTTGTTCGTCGGTCAGTGCGCTGCTGCTGACTTCCCACCAGCTTTCGATGGCTTCATCGTTGCTCGCCGGCACCTTGGGGATGCCGAAGCGGTTCCACCACACCGTGGAGGTGCCGGGCGGGTAGTAGTTCGCAATCCAGTAGTAGTTCCACTGCAGCACCCGGTCCAGGGCATGGGCGTAGCGCAGCATCTCCGGCTGGCTGGTGGCCTTCACCAGGCCATTGACCAGGCTGTCCACGGCCGGGTTCTTGAGCACCATGTAGTTGTTGGAACCGGGGTCGTTGGCCGCGGCGGAGCCGAAGTAGTTGTACAGCTCCATGCCCGGCGAGGTGGTCACCGGGTAGCCGGTGACGATCATGTCGTAGTCCCGGGCCATCAGGCGGTTGACGTACTGGGCGGAGTCGATGCGGCGAATGTTCAGGCTGATGCCGATCTGCGCCAGGTTGCGCTTGTAGGGCAGTAGCAGGCGTTCGATGGAGCCCTGGGTGATCAGGAAAGTGAAGCTCAGGGGCTCGCCCTGGGCGTTCACCAGCTTGTCGCCCTCGGGCTTCCAGCCGGCCTGTTCCAGCAGGGCCAGGGCTTGCAGTTGCTTGTCGCGGATCACGCCGCTGCCGTCGGTTTTCGGCGCCTCGAAAACCTGGGTGAAGACCTCGTCGGGGATCTGCCCGCGCAGCGGTTCGAGGATCTTCAGCTCCTCGGCATCCGGCAGGCTGCGGGCCGCCAGGGCGGTGTTGGAGAAGAAACTCTGCTGGCGGATGTAGAGGTTGCGCATCATCTGCCGGTTGCTCCATTCGAAATCCCAGAGCATGGCCAGGGCCTGGCGCACCCGGCGGTCCTGGAACACTGGCCGGTCGAGGTTGAACACATAGCCCTGGGCCGGTTGCGGCGCCGATTGCGCCAGGTGGGCCTTTTGCAGGCGGCCGTCGTTCAGCGCCGGGCTGTCGTAGCCGATGGAATAGCCGGTGGCGGAAAACTCGCGGTTGTAGTCGTAGGCGCCGCCGCGCAGCACCTGGCGGGCGACGTCGATATCGCCGAAATACTCGACGCTGAAATGATCGAAGTTGTACAGGCCGCGGCTCACCGGCAGGTCCTTGCCCCACCAGTCGGGGTTGCGGGCGAAGGTGATGCTGTTGCCCGAGTCGACCTTGGCCACGCGGTAGGGGCCGCTGCCCAGGGGCGCTTCATAGCCGCCGCCATTGGCGAAGTCGCGACTCTTCCACCAGTGTTCGGGGAACACCGGCAGGGTCGCGATATCCAGGGGCAGGGTGCGGTTTTCATTGTTCTTGAAGTCGAAGCGCACCACTCGTGGTGATTCCACGGTGACGCCTTTGACGTCGTCGAACTGGGTGCGGTAGCGCATGCTGCCCTGGGTCATCAGCAGGTCGTAGCTGTAGCGCACGTCTTCGGCGGTGATCGGCGTGTTGTCGGCAAAGCGCGCCTTGGGGTTGAGGTAGAAGCGCAGCCACAGGCCGTCTTCGGCACGCTCCATCTTTTCGGCCACCAGGCCGTAGACGGTGTAGGGCTCGTCCAGGGAGCGCTGGGCCAGGGGCGAATAGACCAGGCCGTCGAGCTGGGAGACACCGATGCCCTTGTCGATATAGGGCAGTACGTGGTCGAAGCGGCCGATTTCGATGGCCGAGCGGCGCAACGTCCCGCCTTTGGGGGCCTGGGGATTGACGTAGTCGAAGTGGCTGAAACCCTGGGGGTACTTGGCCGGTTCGCCATAGACGGTCATGGCGTGTTGCGGTGCGGCTTGGGCACCCGCGGCGCCCAACAGCAGGGCGGTGAAAAGCACGGTGGAGGAAAGCAGTCGCATTGTCAGCCTTAGGAGCCGGGTGATCGATGACCACGATTTGTACGCTAGCGGCGCGTGACTGGCCAGCCGCATCCGCTTTGGGCAGAGCCTGGCGCCCATGCGCAACGGCCCACCAAAAGGCGGGCCGTTGAGCAGACGCAGGCGCTTGGGGATCAGTCCTGGCGGCTGGTGACTTCCAGCAGGTGGTAGCCGAACTGGGTTTTCACCGGGCCTTGCACCACGTTTACCGGAGCGCTGAACACCACGGTGTCGAATTCCTTGACCATCTGGCCTGGGCCGAAGGAGCCCAGGTTGCCGCCGTCACGGCTGGAAGGGCAGGTGGAGTTCTTTTTCGCGACTTCGGCAAAGTCGGCGCCGGCTTCGATTTCGGCTTTGAGTTCGTTGCACTTGGCTTCGCTGGCAACCAGGATGTGACGGGCAGTGGCTTTGGCCATGGATGTTGCTCCTTTCAAGAAAGTTGAGAGCCTACCGGATTCAGGTGGCTATTTCTTCTCAAAGTTCCTTCAAGGCATTGCCGCCTGGCGCCTGCGGGGGACGAGTGGTGAGGGTCCTGTAGGGGCCGGCTTGCCGGCGAAGAGGTCCTTGGAGGAGACGCTGCTCTTGAGGACGCCTTCGCTGGCAAGCCAGCTCCTGCGGGGGCGGTGCTGCTCAGGCGGGGACGGCTGCGGCCTTGCCTGCGTGTCGCAGTTGTTGCGCGCCATTGCGCAGCAATTGTTCGGTGGCGTCCCAGCCCAGGCAGCCGTCGGTCACCGAAACGCCGTAGCGCAGGTTCGCGCTCAGGGGCTGGCAGCCTTCGAACAGGTGGCTTTCCAGCATCATCCCCATCAGCGAGGTATCGCCCTGCAAGCGCTGCTCCAGTACCTCGTTGAACACCGCCGGCTGACGCAGCGGGTCCTTGCCGCTGTTGGCGTGGCTGCAATCGACCATGATCCGCGCCGGGATCTTCAGCTTCTGCAGGTCCTGCTGGACCTGGGCCACGCTCTGGCGGTCGTAGTTGGGCCCGCGATGGCCACCGCGCAGCACCAGATGGGTGTCGGGGTTGCCTGGGGTCTGGATGACCGCCGGGTGGCCCTGGCTGTCGACGCCGAAGTGGCGGTGCGGGTGGGCCGCCGAACGCATGGCGTCACAGGCGATAGCGACGCCGCCGTCGGTGCCGTTCTTGAAACCCACGGGCATGTCCAGGCCGCTGGCCATCTCGCGGTGGATCTGCGATTCGGTGGTGCGCGCACCAATGGCGACCCAGCTCAGCAGGTCATCGAAGTAGCCGGCGGCCATGGGCTGCAACAGTTCGGTGGCAATCGGCAGGCCCAGGCGCAGCATCTCGCGCATCAGTTCACGGGACAGGTGCAGGCCGCCGGCCATGTCGTCGCTGCCATCCAGGCGGGGGTCGTAGGCCAGGCCTTTCCAGCCGACGGTGGTACGGGGCTTTTCCACGTAGGCGCGCATCACCAGCAGCATCTGGTCGCGCACTTCATCGGCCAGGCGGGCCAGGTTGGCGGCGTATTCCAGGGCCGATTGCGGGTCGTGGATGGAGCAGGGGCCGACGACTACCAGCAGGCGTGGGTCGCGACCTTCGAGGATGGCGCGCACCGCCTGGCGGTGAGCGGCGACTTGTTGGTTCAAGGCCAGGGACAGCGGCAGTTGCTGCTTGAGTTCCAGGGAGCTGGGCAGGCGCTGGGTCAGGGTTTCATTGGCGCTGACGTGGGCGGACAGGGGCAGGGCGGATACGGACGAGTTCATGTGCGGTCTTCCTGGGCGGGCGGCGGGTTATGTCCCGCGCGCGGCCCTACTGGGGTGTTCGACAATTGGCCGTACTGGCCATAAGTGTGCAATTGCCACCGGTAGGTGACCGATCGGAGGCGGCAGGCTGTCCCGAGCGGAGGCTGCTAAATCGCCAGGCGGAGAACATGTCGTAGCGGTAATAGGTGGAGTAGTTCATGGAGCAATCCTCAGTAAGTTCGGTGTGTCGCTGAAAGTCGTGGTTGAAAATGCAGTGCCGGAAAAAACAAAACCCCCGGTCGGGAGGCCGACCGGGGGTTGAGATTTCTCTGGTAGGCGACCCGTTGAAGTGGGCGCCGGTTGGGTATCAGGCGCGCCAGTGGCTAAACCAATACCCAAAATAAAAGCTGGCCGGAGCCCGAGTGCCGTTGACCCAGGCAGCCGCGACCGAGCGCAGTGCGCTGGCAGTGTGGCGATGCAGGGAAGGGGTCTTGGACAACATGGTTTTCTCCGTAAAGTGGGGGCGAGCTTACTAGAGGCCGGTGTCGGGATTCAATCAGTAATTTCTATCGGCGCAGCACGCGGCGGCTATGGATTAAGCCTGCAGGGGATTTATGCCACACTCGCTGCTCCCGCCTGTTCGCCCTCCAAGGAATGTTCATGTCCGTGCTGACCCTCGCTGCTGCCCAAACGGTGTCCATCGCAGGCGATCTACCGGCCAACCTGGCCCGGCATCAGCGGTTGATGCAACTGGCAGCGGCGCAGGGCGTGCAGTTGCTGGTGTTTCCCGAGCTGTCGCTGACCGGCTACGAGCCGCAACTGGCAGCCGAGCTGGCACTGATGCCGGATACACCGCAGTTGCAGCCACTGCGGGATCTGGCCCGGGAGCTGGAACTGACGGCGGTGGTGGGGATGCCGATCCGCCTGTCTGTTGACGGGCCGGTGCTGATTGGCGCTCTGGTGCTGGGCGGCGACGGTTCGCTGGCGGTCTACACCAAGCAGCACCTGCATGCAGGAGAAGAGCGCGCTTTTGTCGCAGGCTGGGGCGGCGCCCCTTTGCATATCGGTGGCGAAACCGTGGCTTTGGCGGTCTGTGCGGACTTCTGCCACGCCAGCCATGTGCAGGCGGCGGTCGATGCCGGCGCCGGGATCTATGCTGCCGGGGTCTTGATCAGCGAAGGTGGCTACGCCGCCGATAGCGCGCAGCTCCAGGGATACGCCCAGGAACACGGGATGCTGGTGCTGATGGCCAACCACGGCGGCCCCAGCGGTGGTTGGGCCTGCGCCGGACGCAGCGCAGCCTGGGATGCCCGGGGCCGGTTGCTGGGCACCGTCGAGGGTGTGGGCGAGGCTTTGTTGATTGTCCAGGGTGGTACTGGGCAATGGCAGGCGCAAGTGCTGGAGGTGAGCCATTGATGGACGGCTTTTCATTACGCCCGGCGGTTGATTCGGACCTGGCGTTCGCCCGCGATCTGACCCGTTCCACCATGCTCGGCTATTACATTCGCAACGACTTGCTGTGGCAGGACGAAGCCTTCGATGTGGCCTGGGCCGGCCGCAGGAACCTGCTGATCTGCCAGGGTGCCCGGGTGCTGGGGTTTGTCAGCCTGAGCCGGGATGCGCAGGCGCTGTATGTCCGCGAATTGCATGTGCTGGAGGCTTTCCGGGGGCAGGGCGCCGGTGCCTGGACGCTGGAGCAGGTGCTGGAGCTGGCTCGCCAGGAGCGCCGAGGGTTGTTGCGCCTGACTGTGTTCAAGGGCAATCCCGCACAGCGGCTGTATGAGCGGATGGGGTTGCGGGTGGTGGGAGAGGATGATTGCTTCTGGCGCATGGAGCGCTTGTCTGATTCGCTTGCCGGAAGGCTTGGCGACGCCTGAGCACAACGCCGTTCCGCAGGCTTTACTGTGCGTTGGGATCTATCGCGGGCGCATCCTCGAGGATGATGCCGTCCTTCATTCCCAGTAGCACCGCGACCTTGTGCGCTTCCCCTCGTTTGCCTTTCTTGCGGCCTGCCAGCACCTGATAGGTAGTGGCCGGGTCAACCCCGTGTTCACGAGCAAATTGTTGAACCGATTTACCTTGATGTTCCAGCCAGGCCTTGGCTTGTGCGGCAGTGCGGATACCGGGCATAGTTCAAAACCGTTCAAATTTGTTTAATGCTTGAAGAGTATGACACCCCCTTGGGGTGTATCAGATGGGATCATACATCCAAATGAGTGGAATCGGTTCGCGGTTGAGGCAGGAGCGAGAACGCCTGGGACTGTCGCAGAAAGTTTTTGGTGAAATAGGCGGGGTTGAAGCCAACGCCCAGGGTAAATATGAAAGTGGTGATCGTGCACCCAAGGCGGATTATCTGTCCCGGGTGGCGGCAAAAGGGGTGGATGTGCTGTATGTGCTGACCGGCAGCCGGATCCCGATCCAGAGCGGCGGGCTGAGTCAGACCGAGGAAAAGGTCCTGGATTGCTATCGGGCGCTGTTCAAGGAGGATCAGGATGCTATCTGCCGCCTGACCAGTACCCTGGCCGAGCTTTCGGCAAGCCAGGGCGAGAGGCGCAAGGCCCAGGTACGAGAATGAGGGGCGCTGGCCTCTTTCGATGCGCACGGGGGTAGGACCGTTATTGCGCCCGGATGTTTTTTATATAGCGCTTGTGATTAGGTTTGTACGCCGCTTTTTTGCTAAGGTGTCGGGCAACCTGTAAAGACCATATCGCGAGGTGTCTGCTTGATAAGGGTGCTAGTAGTCGATGACCATGATCTCGTTCGTACGGGCATTACACGAATGTTGGCTGACATCGATGGCCTGCAAGTAGTCGGGCAGGCGGAGTCAGGGGAAGAATCCCTGCTCAAGGCGCGGGAGCTGAAGCCCGATGTGGTCCTGATGGACGTCAAGATGCCAGGCATCGGCGGCCTCGAAGCCACGCGCAAACTGCTGCGCAGTCATCCGGACATCAAGGTCGTGGCGGTCACCGTCTGCGAGGAAGATCCCTTTCCTACCCGCTTGCTGCAAGCGGGTGCGGCGGGCTATCTGACCAAGGGCGCCGGTCTGAACGAAATGGTCCAGGCCATCCGCCTGGTATTTGCCGGCCAGCGCTATATCAGCCCGCAGATCGCTCAGCAATTGGTGTTCAAGTCATTCCAGCCTTCCAGTGATTCACCGTTCGACGCCCTGTCGGAACGGGAGATCCAGATTGCGCTGATGATTGTCGGCTGCCAGAAGGTGCAGATCATCTCCGACAAGCTGTGCCTGTCGCCGAAAACCGTGAATACCTACCGCTATCGCATTTTCGAGAAGCTCTCGATCAGCAGCGATGTCGAGTTGACGCTATTGGCGGTTCGTCACGGCATGGTTGATGCCAGCCTCTGAAATGACCGAACAGTTTGATCCCAGTGCCTTTCTTTCTACCTGCAGTGGCCGCCCCGGTGTGTATCGCATGTTCGACAGCGATGCACGCCTGCTTTACGTCGGTAAAGCCAAGAACCTGAAGAACCGGCTCTCCAGCTATTTCCGCAAGACCGGCCAGGCGCCGAAGACCGCCGCCCTGGTGGCGCGCATCGCGCAGATCGAAACCACCATCACCGCCAATGAAACCGAAGCGCTGCTGCTGGAGCAGACGCTGATCAAGGAGTGGCGGCCGCCGTACAACATTCTCCTGCGCGACGATAAGTCCTACCCCTACGTGTTTCTTTCGGACGGCGACTTTCCGCGTTTCAGCATCCATCGCGGGGCGAAGAGGCAGAAGGGCAAGTATTTCGGCCCTTATCCCAGCGCCGGCGCCATCCGCGAAAGCCTCAGCCTGTTGCAGAAGACCTTCATGGTCCGCCAGTGCGAGGACAGCTACTACAAGAACCGTACGCGGCCCTGCCTGCAGTACCAGATCAAACGCTGCAAGGCGCCCTGCGTCGGCCTGGTGGAGCCTGAGGTCTATGCCGAGGACGTGCGCCACTCGGTGATGTTCCTGGAGGGGCGCAGCAATGCCCTGACCGACGAACTCTCCACCGCCATGGAAGCCGCCGCCAGCACCCTGGATTTCGAAAAGGCCGCCGAACTGCGGGACCAGATCTCCCTGCTGCGTCGGGTCCAGGACCAGCAGAGCATGGAAGGTGGCACGGGCGATGTGGATGTGGTGGCGGCCTTCGTCAACCCGGGCGGCGCCTGTGTGCACCTGATCAGCGTGCGCGGCGGCCGGGTATTGGGCAGCAAGAACTTCTTTCCCCAGGTGGGTATCGAGGAGGACGTGGCCGAAGTCATGTCGGCGTTCCTCGGCCAGTATTTTGTCAGCAGCCCGGAACGCGACCTGCCTTCCGAGTTGATCGTCAACGTGGTCCATGAGGACTTCCCGACCCTGATCGCCGCCATCGACGAGCTGCGCGGGCGCGAGTTGACCATCAGCCACCGGGTACGCGGTACCCGCGCCCGCTGGCAGCAACTGGCGGTAACCAACGCCGAGCAGGCCCTGAGCGCGCGCCTGGCCAACCGCCAGCACGTGGCCGCACGTTTCGAAGCCCTGGCCGAGGTGCTGAACCTGGACGAGCCGCCGCAGCGCCTGGAGTGCTACGACATCAGCCATTCCAGCGGCGAGGCCACTGTAGCCTCCTGCGTGGTATTCGGGCCGGAAGGGCCGCTGAAGTCCGACTACCGGCGCTACAACATCGAAGGCGTGACCGCCGGCGACGACTACGCCGCCATGCACCAGGCCCTGACCCGGCGCTTCAGCAAGCTCAAGGACGGCGAGGGCAAGCTGCCGGACATCCTTCTGGTGGACGGCGGCAAGGGCCAGCTGTCCATGGCTCGGGATGTGCTCAATGAGCTGGCGGTGCCGGACCTGATCCTGCTCGGCGTGGCCAAGGGCGCGACCCGCAAGGCCGGTTTCGAAACCCTGTACCTGAACGACGCAGCCCACGAATTCACCCTCAAGGGTGACTCGCCGGCGCTGCACCTGATCCAGCAAATCCGCGATGAGGCTCACCGCTTCGCGATCACCGGTCACCGCGCACGGCGTGGCAAGACCCGGCGTACCTCGACCCTGGAAGGGGTGGCGGGCGTCGGGCCGAAGCGTCGGCGGGACCTTCTCAAACATTTTGGTGGATTGCAGGAACTGTCCCGTGCAAGCATCGACGAGATTGCCAAAGCACCGGGAATCAGTAAAAAGCTCGCAGAGTTGATTTATGCAAACCTGCACAGCGAGTAGAATGCCCAATCACCTCGTAGCCAGTTGTGCCGATGAATATCCCTAATCTGATCACCGTTCTACGCGTCCTGCTCATCCCGATTTTCATTTTGCTGTTCTATTTGCCCTATAGCTGGAGCTACATGGCCGCCAGTTCAGTGTTTGCCTTCGCGGCCGCCACCGACTGGCTGGACGGCTACCTGGCGCGGCGCCTGCAGCAGAGCACGCCGTTCGGTGCGTTCCTCGACCCGGTGGCCGATAAGCTGATGGTGGCGGTGGCCCTGGTGCTGCTGGTGCAGGAGCATCACAACCTGTGGCTGACCTTGCCCGCCGCGGTGATCATCGGTCGTGAAATCGTCATCTCGGCGCTGCGCGAGTGGATGGCCGAGCTCGGCGCGCGCGCGCAGGTGGCGGTGTCGAACATGGGCAAGTGGAAAACGGCGGCGCAAATGCTGGCGCTGGTGATTTTGCTGGCCAATCCCTCGGACTTCAGTTTCTGGGTGCTGGTAGGTTACGCGTTGCTGTTGGCGGCAGCGGGCCTGACCCTGTGGTCCATGCTGCAGTATCTGCGAGCCGCCTGGCCGCACCTGAAAACTGATAACGAGAAAAAATAAGTTTTTTTGAATCAAAGGCTTGACGCGCATTCGGATTTCTATAGAATGCGCAACACCAAGACGTTGCGGGAATAGCTCAGTTGGTAGAGCACGACCTTGCCAAGGTCGGGGTCGCGAGTTCGAGTCTCGTTTCCCGCTCCAAACATAGCGCTGCAGAGTTCCACGAATTCTGCAGCGATCGAAAAAAGGACCTTCGGGTCCTTTTTTCGTTTCTGCGGGCTTCACTGAAATCCAGCACCATCCAGCGCCTTCAAATCCAGGAATTGAGTCCTTCTCAAAAGGCTTGAATCCGGGCAGCGCTGAATCGGTTCGTTGCTGGAGCGGTGATGAACATCCGGCCCCTGGCCTGTTCAGGCACTCACGATGGCACTCTCGGATAACAGCCAGGCGCTGAATGTTTCAAGCGCCGGATAATGCTGATAGCGCGCTGCGCAGGTCAGATAGTAATTGCGACCGCTTTCCATAGGGCCAAACAGTTTTACCAGTGCCCCGGATTTGATTTCGTCTTGCACCAGAATATCGGGAACCAGCCCAATGCCGACGCCAGCGGATACCGCCTGTATAAGGTGAGCCGTGAGCTCAAAGCTTGGGCCTGTCCGCATTTTCTGGTGGTCCAGCTTGTTGAGGTCAAACCAATCAGACCAGCTATTGGGTCGAGAAACGACATTCAACAACAAATGATTGGTGACATCGTTGAGCGACATCTCAAGGCTGTCCGGCAGCGCTTTGGGGCTGGCGACAACCACCAGTTTTTCTTGTAGCAAAAGGTGCGATACGTAGCCCGGCCAGTCGCCTTTTCCCGCGTAGATGATGGCCTGCATGTCGCTCACGCTGGATGGGTTGTCGGCGTGAATGATCCTCGAGTGGACGTGCACCAGGCTCCTGGGATGACGCGCATAAAATTCATGCATTTTGGGCAGCAGCCATTTTGAACCGAAGGTCGGCAGTACCGCGAGGTTCAATGGGCCTTCTTCCTCCTTGAAGGCAATTGTCTGCAGGGTAGCGCTTCGAATTCGGCCCAGTGCGGCAGTGAGTTCATGCTGGTAAAGCGCGCCGGCAGCGGTGAGTTCGATTCTTCTTCCCTCACGTTTGAACAGCGAGACCTCAAGCTGTGATTCCAGAGCCTGCACTTGCCGGCTGACAGCGCTTTGAGTCAGGGCAAGTTCGTCTGCCGCTTTGGTAAAGCTGCAATGTCGGGCTGCTGCCTCGAAAGCGATCAGCAGGGACATCGAGGGGGTCAGTCTTCGTGGGTTCATTCATAAAGCTCATGGAAATGCTGCAGGTTTTACGTTTGTGTGAAGTGTCTTGTCCCCACAAAATCGGTGGAAAGGCCTTTGTCCTGAGCCAGGCCTCGGGCTAGGAAGCATACATAACGAGAATGCTCAGATTAGCCGTATCGCCGCTAGGAATTCCACCATGATTGCCAGGTTGCCTCCCCACGAAACTAAAAACGAACCCTGTGAGTTGTTCCTGGCTCGCCTTGAGAAAGAAGGATTCCAGGGAGAAATTGCTCGCGATCATGCTGTGAGGACAGTGCTGGCAACCGACAACTCGATCTATCAGCGTCTGCCTCAAGCCGCGGTGTTTCCCAGAAATGTGCAAGATGTCGAGCTCTTGGCCCGCCTTGCGGCGCTGGCGTCGTTCAGTTCGGTGGTGCTCACGCCGCGTGGCGGCGGAACCGGAACCAATGGCCAATCGTTGACGAGCGGCGTTGTGGTGGATCTGTCGCGTCATATGCACGGCATCCTTGAGATCAACGTCGAGGAGCGCTGGGTGCGTGTGCAAAGCGGTGTGGTCAAGGACCAGCTCAATGCAGCGTTGAAACCGCACGGACTGTTTTTTGCACCGGAGTTGTCGACGTCGAATCGGGCCACGATCGGCGGGATGATAAATACCGACGCAAGCGGTCAGGGAAGCTGTACCTACGGAAAAACCCGTGACCACGTCCTGGCGCTTTCTACCATTCTGATAGGCGGGGAGCGGCTCGATAGTGCAGTCCTGGAGCGAGATTGCTGGCAGGCGCAAGCACATCGCGACGACAAGGTTGGGGCAATTTATCGATGTGCTTCGCAGATCGCCCATGATTACGCCGAACTCATCGAGCATACCTTTCCCAAGTTGAACCGTTGCTTGACGGGATATGACCTGGCGCATCTGCGTGAGCCGAATGACCGATTCAATCTGAACAGTGTCCTGTGTGGGTCCGAAGGCTCACTGGGTTTCATTGTTGAAGCCACGCTGAATGTGTTGCCCATTCCCAAGTACTCGATCCTTGTCAACGTACGTTACGCGGGCTTCATGGATGCATTGCGCGATGCCAAGGCGTTGATGCAGCTCGAGCCATTGTCCATCGAGACGGTCGACTCCAAGGTCCTCGGGCTGGCCATGAACGACATCGTCTGGCACGGAGTCGCCGAGTACTTTCCCCAAGACCCCGATGTGCCAACCCTGGGAATCAACCTGGTGGAGTTCAGCGGCGACGATGAGGAAGTGGTTCAGCTGCGTGTTCATGAGTTTGTCCGGCACCTTCAGCAGGACACCAGTGTGGTGCGATTGGGGCACACCCTTGCCATCGGTGCAGAGGCATTGAAGCGGGTTTACGCGATGCGCAAGCGTGCGGTGGGGCTGCTGGGGAATGTCAAAGGTTCCGCCAGGCCCCAGCCGTTCGTTGAAGATACTGCGGTTCCTCCCGAGAACCTGGCTGATTTCATTGCGCAATTTCGGGCGCTTTTGGATAGCCATGGTTTGGAATATGGCATGTTCGGCCACGTTGACGCCGGGGTCCTGCATGTGCGGCCGATTCTGGATATGAAAGACCCCGCTCAGGCGGCCTTAATCCAGCCCATTTCCGATGCCGTCGCCGAGCTGACGCAAAAGCACGGTGGCTTGCTCTGGGGGGAGCATGGCAAAGGGTTGAGGTCGCAATATGTGCCGGACTACTTCGGCGAACTCTATCCGGCGCTGCAGGAACTCAAGTCGGCTTTTGACCCGTACAACCAACTCAACCCGGGAAAAATCGCCACGCCACACACGCTACCTGACGCTCGGTTGACTCGAGTTGATGAGGTCACGTTGCGCGGCGAGCTGGATCGTACGATTGATGAGCGGGTGTGGTTGCATTACGACGCCGCGGTCCATTGCAACGGCAATGGCGCCTGCTACAACTTCGACCCCGATGACGCCATGTGCCCTTCCTGGAAGGGCACTCGAAATAGAATTCACTCGCCCAAGGGGCGCGCTTCTCTGGTCCGGGAGTGGCTGCGCTTGCAGGGGCAGCAAGGTGTCGATGTGTTGGTTTCACAAGGGGCTCGCCCTTTAGCGGCCACGGTGATCCGCTTCGCCAGGCGTGCTGCCAATACGGTTGCGCACAAGATGGGCCAGAAAGACTTTTCCCATGAGGTCTACGAGGCGATGGCAGGGTGCCTCGCCTGCAAGTCCTGTGCGGGTCAGTGCCCGGTGAAAGTCAACGTGCCCGACTTTCGCTCGCGATTCCTCGAGCTATACCACAGCCGATATCTGCGCCCATTGAAGGATTACCTCATCGGTTCTCTGGAGTACACGATTCCCTACTTGGCCCGTGTGCCGCGCTTGTACAACGGGATCATCGGTTCTGGGATGGTGGGGGCGTTTCTTCGGCGCGTTGCCGGTATGGTCGACAGCCCGCTGCTGAGCTTGCTGAATTTTGATGACGTTTGCCGCCGCTGGAAGGTGCGCGTGGCGTCGCCAGCGCTTCTTGAAGGGCTGGACGAGGCGCAGCGTAAACGCAGCGTTATTCTCGTGCTGGACGCCTTCACCCGTTATTTCGAGACACCGCTGCTCGCGGACTGGATCGAGTTGATTTCCAGGCTCGGGTTTGAGGTGTACATCGCGCCGTTCGCGGCCAATGGCAAGCCGCTGCAGGTTCAGGGCTTTCTAAAGGCATTCGAACAAGCCGCGCATTTCAACGCCCGATCGCTTCGCGAATTGCATCAATATCAGATTCCGTTGGTGGGGCTTGATCCAGCGATGACCTTGGTTTACCGCCAGGAGTACGTCAAGACCCTGGGTGAGGACCAGGCCCCAGCGGTGCTGCTGCCGCAGGAATGGCTTGTGGAGGTGCTTGTGCAATCAGCGGTGAGCGCCGACGAAGGTACTTACTACTTCCTGCCGCACTGCACCGAGAAAACCAACGAGCCGGGCAGTGTGGGCCTGTGGCAGACGATCTATGCGCGAGTCGGCTTGAGGTTGCAGGTGCAAGCCAGTGGGTGTTGTGGAATGTCCGGAACCTACGGGCACGAAACACAAAATGCCGAGACGTCCGAGGTTATTTACCGACAGTCCTGGGGGCCATTGGTGGCCCGTCTTAATGGGGCAGGGCGCCTGCTGGCGGATGGGTACTCGTGTCGAAGCCAGGTCAAGCGCAAGGACGGGCAGCTTGTCCTGCACCCGCTCCAGGCGTTGCTGAGGTTCCTGCGCGACACCGCCACCCCATCTTCAGGATGCTGATTGGCGCGAGCCTGAGGCGGCTTGGCCGCCTCGCGTTTCTCCAAGTATTGATTGGAGGCCATCGGCCCAGCGAAAACCGATGTGCGCAGATCGTCGAGCGGTATCAGAACCCATAGAGCTTTGCAGGGTTATCAACCAAAATCTGCTTGATGAGCGCGTCATCGTTTTCAACCCAGTTAAACAGCATCTCCAGCAGACTGGCATCGTTGGGCATGGGTACCGGTATACAAGGATGTGGCCAGTCGCTCGCCCACAGTAAGCGGTTTGGATTCGCTTCGATCAACGCCCGAGCGTAGGGCGTTACGTCGTCGTAAGGGAAGTCCTTCGATGCTGTAAAGCGATAAGCCCCCGAAAGCTTGACCCACACACGACCTTCTTTTAACAGCCGCAGCAGGTCGGTGAATCCTGGATGGCCCAGCCCGCAACTGGTGGGCATGTGCCCCATGTGGTCGATGACGACTGCGACGGGCAGGCTGGCCACGGTCTCGTACAAGTCGGCGAACTCGGTGATATCGATCAGTAGCTGTAGGTGCCAGCCAAGTGGCGCGACTTTTTCTGCCAGCGCTGCAACATCCGATACCTCGACACCGCTTTTGAAGATCAGGTTGACGCGCACGCCGCGCACCCCGAGGCGATGCATTGCCCACAAGGTTTCTGTATCGGTATCGGCATCGATCACCACAACGCCGCGGAATGCGCTGCCCGCTTCTTTCAGTGCCGCGAGCGTTGTGCTGTTGTCCGCCCCATAGACGCTGGGTTGGACGATGACCCCGCGACTTAGCCCCAGGGTTTTTTGGACGCGTTGAAATGCCTCCAGTGGAGCGGGCGGCGGCGTGTAGGAGCGGTGAGGAGAGAAGGGTTGGCCATTCTCGTCACCAAAAACGTGGAAGTGGCAGTCGCACGCGCCGTCAGGCAAGGTGCGTGGCAATGTACGAGGTTCAGGGTCCGGGCCTGCGCATTGCGGTGCGTAGGTCTCTCCCAGCGAACTCATCCGAGTGATTTCCCAACCTTGCAATCCTCGCAATCCGTTGCGTTCGGCGGAGTTGATGATTTGTTGCCAGGTGACTCGTCTGGCAAGGTCGGGATCGCCGAGCCTGATCGCTTCGAAGATCGCCTGATGCTCAGCCAGTAGCGTCTCGCCAAGGTCGCTGGAGCGAACCAGGTGGTTCTCCAGTAACGCCGCTTCGTAGACGTGGCTGCACAGAAAAATGATGAAGTTGCGAAAGTATTCATTGCCTGTGGCATCGGCAATTGCGCGCTTGAACTGCAGGCTGTGTTCCACCATGTCCTGACGGTTTTGGATACTGGCGCGCAGGGTGTCCAGTGCCGCTTCAATCTTGTTCAACTGACTGAGTGACCGGCGTCTGGCGGCCATGGCGGCCGCGGCGACTTCGAGGTCCAGGCGCAGCTCATACAGTTGACGCAGCTTGGTGCTATCGGTGAGCTCCTCTTGAGTTATCCGGAAGCTGCTTTGGTTGGCTTCGGTTGCAACAAATACCCCAAGCCCCTGGCGACTGACGACGAGGCCGGCCGAATTGAGCCGAGCGACAGCTTCACGCACTACATTTCGGCTAACGGCAAAAGCCTCTGCCAACCGGCTTTCCGTGGGGATGCGATCACCTGGGCGGAGTCGACCTTCACGTATTTCGCTTTCCAGGTGACGAAAAATTTCAACCGAGAAGTGATCGCGTCGGCCAATTGCTTTTATAGTCATTTTACTCAGTCATCAAATGTCAGTTTCAAAAGCTTGAAACGTCAAACGCCCACGTAACGAACATTGCGTGGGCGTTACTCTAACAAATGATGGCTGGCTCAGTGTAATTGCTTGCCCTTGGTTTCCGGGAGGAAGAAGGTCACCACCAGGACAAGGCAGTAGGCTCCTCCCGCGAAGATCGCGATGGCGGTGCCGAGGCTGTATTTGGCGCTTATAAAGCCTACGAGTCCGGGAAACAGAGCGCCTACCGCTCGCCCAAAGTTATAGGAGAATGCCTGGCCATTGGCCCTCACTGCTGAAGGATAAAGCTCAGTCAAAAAGGCGCCCATGCCGCTGTAGATACCTGAAGCTGCGAAGCCCAGTGGAAAGCCGAGAAACAGCATTTGAGTGTTGGTCAAGTTCAGCTGCATGTAGCAGACCACACTGATGGCCGACAGAACGGCGAAGATGATGAAGTTGGGGCGGCGCCCCAGGCGGTCAGACAGGAAGGCGCCGCAGACATAGCCAAAGAATGAACCGATGATGACCACCATCAGATAGCTACCGGTGCCAAAGACCGACAGGCCCTTTTCCAGTTTCAGATAGGCTGGCAACCACGTGGTGATTGCGTAGTAGCCACCTTGAACGCCCATGCAGAGCAGGGCGGATAGCAGCGTGGTGCGCAGGAGCGAGGGTGAGAAAATGTGCCAGAAAGGAACCGAGTTGCCTGTTTCGCTCTGGTGCTTTTTAGTCCGCAGGAATACCTCGGGCTCTGGTACATATTTACGAATGTAGAGGACCAGAAGTGCCGGAACGATGCCGATCCAAAACAGCGAACGCCAGGCAATATCTTCGGGAAGCAAGCTGAAAGACAGTGTGTAGAGCAGTGCGGCGGCGCCCCAGCCAATGGCCCATCCGCTTTGCACGATACCCACGGCTTTGCCGCGATGTTGCGCTCGAACCATTTCGCCGATCAGTACCGATCCCACGGCCCACTCACCTCCGAACCCGAGCCCCTGCAGTGCCCGAAGGACAAATAACTGTTCGAAGTTTTGCGCAAAGCCGATCAATACGGTGCAGATCGAGAACCACAGAATACTGATCTGCAGCAACCGCACACGACCGTATCGGTCTGCCAGAATGCCCGCTCCCCATCCGCCAATGGACGAGAAAAGTAACGTCACGGTACTCAGTAGCCCCACTGAACCCTTGTCAATGTGCCAAAGGGTCATCAGCGAGGCGATGACAAAGGTGAACACCATGAAATCCAGGGCGTCCAAGGCCCAGCCACCAAATGCGGAATAGAAGGTGCGTTTTTCAACGGTATTAAGTTCGCTAAACCAACTCATTATTATTCTCCGGGCAGCACCGCAGTTCTGCTTGGTTATTGTTTTTGTTATTTGAAGTCGTACAGGGCGCCAGGGTTATCAACCAGAATGCTCTGTCGTTGGCGTTCGCTGGGCGCCCATGAAAGCAAGCGATCCAGCAATGAACTTGTGTCGGGCGTACTTTCGAGTGCTACGTGAGGCCAGTCGCTGCCCCACACCATTCGTTCCGGGGCAACGGCCAGCAAGGCATGGGCGAGCGCATCTGTATCGGCATAGTCCGGACGCTGATCACTCAGGCGGTAAGCGCCCGACAACTTGACCCACCAACCGTGCTCCGCCACGTTCCTCAGCAGCAACTCAAACCCCGCTTCCTTAATGCCCAGATGGGCCGGGAAGTGCCCGAAGTGATCAATCACGACAGCGCAAGGCAACTTGGCCATCCGAGCCTCAATCTCACTTAGAAGCCGAACATCAATCAGAAACTGCATATGCCAGCCAAGGTCGGCAATTCGATGGGCAAGGTGCTCCATCAAGTCCAGATTCACTCCGCCTCGAAACAGAACGTTGATGCGAACACCACGCACACCCAAGGCATGCATATGCGCCAGTTCGTCGTCGCCAACGTGTTCGTCTACTACCGCGACCCCTCTCAGTTGGTCCTGATGACGTTGCAACACTTCGAGCATGTACCGGTTATCGGTGCCATAGACGCTCGGCTGCACCAAAACCCCTCGCTGCATCCCCATCGCCCGCAACACCTCCAGATACAGCGCCTCAGGTGCCGGAGGCGGGGTGTAGCTACGGTCGGGTACCAGTGGATAGCGTTCAAGATCGCCGGAGATTACGTGTGCATGGGTGTCGCATGCCCCGGCCGGCATTACGAAGCTCGGGGCCCGGACCTCTGCTCCAGGGGGCGCGCACAAAGGCGGCGAGTCGGTGGCGGGTCGCAAGTGAGACATGGATTTCATCCCCTCGACAGCCTTTCGCGCGTCATCACGGTTGAAAAGCGGCACTTGTTAGTTGTTGGTTGTTGGTTGTCCTACAAGTGCTGGCATGTTGAGTTTTTGCCTCTGCCTTGTCAATGCGTGCAGGCGTGGTTTTTTACACGGGGTTGGTGGGCGTTATCGGGATGCCTGGTCGAGATTGTTCAGCCCCCGGCCGAACCGGCCCAGGCTGAACGAGGTATTGAGCAACGCCGGCGGGCCAAGCGGCGGCCCGCCTCAGTTCTAAAGCTCGGCCGCTGAAAAACCGTTGCGCTGGAAGAACCGGTCCAGCTCCCGGGGCAGGGGCTCCACGCCGGTGAAGATCTTCAAGTACTCGGGGATGTAGCGCATGCGCTGCGCCATCGGTTCCTGGGTGTTCATGCTGATGTAGCCGATCTGGGTCAGGTAGATCGAGCGCGCGCGGGTGACGGCGGCGTCATGGGCGAAACCGAAACGGTCGAACATCTGTGCCAGGGCCTGCACCCGCTGTGCATCGGCCTGGCGGATCTCGTGCGCCACTTCGGGGGATTGCAGGGCCCAGCTGCGCATGGCGAACTCGAACTGTGAATCGAACAATTCGCTGTTCAGCCAGCAGTCGAAGACGTTGAGAATCGCCTCGGTGATGGATTCGGCATAGGCCTCGGACTGTGACACCAGGCTCAAGGTGTTCTTGTTCTTCCACAGATTAACCAGGGCTTCGAGCAGGGCTTCGCGGTCCTGGAAATACCAGTAGAAACTGGTGCGCGACAGGTTGAGTTTCTTCGCCAGCGGCATCACCCGCACCGCATCCACTCCCGATTCCTTGAGGCTCTCATAGGCCGCGTTGAGCCAGCTTTCCAGAGAGCCGCGGCCGGCAGCTTCCACATTGTTGCTGGTTGCTTTCATGGGGCATTTTTTCCTTGTCCGTTTAACCTTGACGGGGCGAATGTACACCACTGTCAGCTTCATTGACACTGGTGTACATTGAGGTCTATCGTCTGCCTTGCCTGATGACCAGTATGCGAGACCGATATGAATAACGATCCGCTTCTTCAGCCCTATCGCCTCAAGCACCTGACACTTCGCAACCGCATTATCACCACCTCCCACGAGCCGGCGTACCCCGAAGAGGGCATGCCGAAGAAATTGTACCGGGCCTACCACGTCGAGCGCGCCAAGGCCGGCGTGGCCATGACCATGACTGCAGGCTCGGCGGCGATCTCCCGCGATAGCCCACCGGTGTTCAACAACATCCTGGCGTACAAGGACGAAGTGGTCGGCTGGATGAAGGACCTCACCGACGAATGCCACGAGCATGGCGCGGCGGTGATGATCCAGCTCACCCACCTGGGGCGCCGCACCCGCTGGGACAAGGGCGATTGGCTGCCGGTGGTGTCGCCTTCGCACAATCAGGAGCCGGCACACCGAGCCTTTCCCAAGAAGCTGGAAATCTGGGATATCGAACGCATCATCCGCGATTACGCCGACGCCGCCGAACGCATGCAGGCCGCCGGCCTGGATGGTATCGAACTGCAGGCCTACGGCCACCTGATGGACCAGTTCTGGTCGCCATTGACCAACGAGCTGGAGGGCGCCTACGGCGGTTCATTGCACAACCGCCTGCGGTTTACCTTCGAGGTGCTGAGTGCGATTCGCCAGCGGGTGGGCCCGGAGTTTATCGTCGGCATCCGCTACACCGGCGATGAGGTGCTGGCCGGCGGCCTTGAGAAAGAGGAGGGGCTGCACATCTCGCAGCTGTTGAAAGACAGCGGCATGGTCGATTTTCTCAACGTGATTCGCGGCAATATCGCCACCGATGCCGGGTTGACCGACATCATCCCGATCCAGGGCATGCGCAATGCACCGCACCTGGACTTTGCCGGGGAGATTCGTGCCCTGACCGGTTTCCCCACCTTCCATGCGGCGAAGATCCCCGATGTCGCCACCGCCCGCCACGCGATTGCCTCGGGCCTGGTGGACATGGTGGGCATGACCCGTGCGCACATGACCGACCCGCACATCGTGCGCAAGATCATCGAGAACCGAGAAGATGAAATCCGCCCCTGTGTCGGCGCCAATTATTGCCTGGACCGGATCTACAACGCCGGCGCCGCCTACTGCATTCACAATGCCGCCACTGGCCGCGAAACCAGCATGCCCCACGAGGTGCCCAAGGCCGCGCACCCGCGCAAGGTCCTGATCATCGGCGCCGGCCCCGGTGGCCTGGAGGCGGCGCGGGTCGCCGGTGAGCGCGGGCATGAAGTGCTGGTGCTGGAAGTGGCCGACCAGCCCGGCGGACAGGTGCGCCTGACCGCGCAGTCCGAGCGGCGCAAGGAGATGATCAGCATCATCGATTGGCGCATGGCGCAGTGCGAGCGCCTGGGGGTGAAGTTTCGTTTCAACACCTGGGCCGATGCGGCGATGGTCCTCGATGAAAACCCCGACGTGGTGATCGTCGCCACCGGCGGCTTGCCCCATACCGAAGTCCTGCACAGCGGCAACCAGTGGCTGGTGTCGAGCTGGGACATCATCTCCGGCGACGTGAAGCCTGGGCGCAATGTGCTGGTGTACGACGATGCCGGCGATCACGCAGGTTTGCAGGCTGCCGAGTTCATCGCCCGCAGCGGCGCCAGGACCGAGATCATGACCCCCGACCGCTCGTTCGCGCCGGAGGTGATGGGCATGAACCTGGTGCCTTACATGCGCTCGCTGCAGCAGTTGGACACCACCTTTACCGTCACTTACCGGCTCAAGGCCGTGGAGCGCCAGGGCGAGCAGTTGCTGGCGACCATCGGCACCGACTACAGCGACCTGGAGAAAACCCGACTGGTGGACCAGATCGTGGTCAACCACGGCACCCGGCCCCTGGACGAGCTGTATTTCGAGCTGCAGCCCATGGCCACCAACGAAGGCGCCGTGGAGTACAAGGACCTGATTGCCGGCACCGCGCAAAACCTGGTGACCAACCCTCAGGGGCGTTTCCAGTTGTTCCGGATCGGCGATGCAGTGTCATCGCGCAATACCCACGCGGCCATTTACGACGCACTGCGCCTGGTCAAGGACCTCTAGCCACTGCTTGCGCCCTGTTTTGCACAATAAGAAAGACAGCCGTCATCCGTTTCCCTAGCGTCAAGTCACTGCCCCGAACGTTGGTCTGACTGGTTTTGATAAACCTCAAACTCTTCCCAGCGGAGGTTGTTGCATGCACACGGATACCGATTTCACCGAGCTGCTCAATGTCGTTCCCCCAAGCCCCCTGCACTATCGCAGTGATGTCAGCGTCACCGGCCATGCCCTGGCCCCGGTGGACCACGGCCTGCTGGCGGCCTATGCCGCGATCGACCGGCCGGCGCTGCGCCAGTACCGCCTGGAGCGCATTCGCCAGCAACTGCGCAAGCAGGATTACGCCGGCGTGCTGCTGGCCGACCCGATCAATATCCGCTACGCCACCGATACCAATAACCTCGGCCTGTGGGTGATGCATTCCCCTAGCCGTTACGTATTCGTGGCCACCGATGGCCCGGTGGTGCTGTTCGAGTTCGACAGCAGCCGGCACAACAGTGAGCACATCGAGACCATCGATGAAATTCGCCCGGCGATCCCCTGGCTGTATTTCCTGGCCGGCCCACGGGTCGAGGAGAAGGCCGAACGCTGGGCCCTGGAGGTGGCCGACCTGCTGACCCGGCATGGCGCCGGCAATCGTCGCCTGGCAGTGGACCGCTGCGACCCCTGGGGTGCGGAAAAGCTCAAGGCCAGGGGCATCCAGCTGTTCGATGCCCAGCCGCTGATGGAGCAGGCGCGGCTGATCAAGTCGGTGCAGGAGATTGCCAGCCACCGGGTGTCGATGGATGTGTGCGACCTGGCGATTGCCCGCATGCGCGCCAGCCTGGTGCCGGGCATCACCGAAAACCAGCTGTGGAGCATCATGCACGGGACCAACGTGGCCCAGGGCGGGGAGTGGGCCGAGAGCCGCCTGCTGAACTCCGGGCCGCGCACCAACCCCTGGTTCCAGGACGCTTCGGACAAGCTCATCGCGGCCGGGGAGATGGTCTGTTTCGACACCGACATGGTGGGCCCGGGCGGTTATCTCTCGGACATCTCCCGCAGCTTCATCTGCCCCGGCAAGGCGCCGACGGCGGCCCAGCGCGACCTGCTGGACATCGCCTCGCAGCAAATCAGTTTCAATCTCGACCTGCTGCGCCCGGGGCTGTCGTTTCGCGAGTTCGCCGAGGGCTGCTGGCCGGTGCCCAGGCAGTTCGAGCACAACCGCTACATGATGATGCTGCACGGTGTGGGCCTGGTCGATGAGTACCCCAGCGTGGCCTACGCGGTGGACTTTGCCGAGTGGGGCTATGACGGCCACTTCGAGGAAAACATGGTGCTCTCGGTGGAGAGCTACATCGGCGAGCGGGGCGGCCATGAAGGCGTGAAGCTCGAAGAGCAGGTGCTGATTACCGCTGCTGGAGCGGTCAAGCTTTCCCGTACCCCGTTAGTCGACTGCGATCGATAGCAGTGGTTGTTGCCTGATTCTTGCAGGCACGGCGTCTACCCTGTCCGGAGAAAAACAATGAGCAGCATGACCGTGATCGAAAACGCCAGCCCCCTGGCGCCGCCCCCGGTACCCAGCGCCGAACCTTTCCTGCGACTGGAGGCGATCCATAAGCAATTCGGGCCTTACCCCGTATTGCACGACGTGTGTTTCGAGATGGCCAAGGGTGAGGTGGTGGCGATCATCGGCCCCAGCGGCTCGGGTAAAAGCACCTTGCTGCGTTGCATCAACCAACTGGAGCCCGCGACCCGGGGGAGGGTCAGCATGGGCGGGGTGGCTATCGAAGCCGGGCGCCCGCTGCCCCGGAGCGAGCTGCTCAATCTGCGCCGGCGCATCGGCATGGTGTTCCAGTCGTTCAACCTGTTTCCGCACCTTACGGTGCTGCGCAACGTCAGCCTGGCGCAGGTCCGCACCCTCGGCCGCAGCGCCGAGGAAGCTGACGCCCGCTCTTTGCAGTTGCTGGACCGGGTGGGGCTCGCGGACAAGGCCAACGCCTATCCGGCGCGCTGCTCCGGCGGCCAGCAGCAACGCATCGCCATCGCCCGGGCCCTGGCGCTGGATCCGGAGCTGATGCTGTTCGATGAGCCGACCTCGGCCCTGGACCCCGAGCTGGGCCTGGAAGTGCTGGCGGTGATGAAGGAGCTGGCGCGCGAGGGCATGTCGATGCTGGTGGTGACCCACGAGATGCACTTTGCCGAGACGGTGTCCGACCGGGTGGTGGTGATGGCCGAAGGGCGGATCATCGAGCAGGGGCCCAGCGCCCAGGTTATGCGCGAGCCGCAGCACGCGCGGGTGGCGCAGTTTCTCCAGGCCGTGAGGAATCGCTGATGGCGGATATTCTGCTGGTCCTGTTGCGCGGCGTGCCCTGGACCCTGAGCGTGACCCTGGGCGCTTTCTGCATCGGCGTGGTGCTGGGCTTTCCACTCTGTGCCCTGCGTTTGTCGAACCTGAAGCTGTGTCGCTGGCTGGCGGCGATCCTGGTGCTGACCCTGCGTTCGATACCGCCCATCGTCTGGCTGTTCTTCATCTTCTTCGGCATCGGAGGCGGCTACATCGCCTTGTCGCCGTTCGCTGCCGCGGTGCTGGGCCTGGGGCTGATCACCGCGGCGCATATGTCGGAGGTGTATCGCGGTGCCTTTGCGGCGATCCCCCAGGGGCAGTACGAGGCGGCGCAGGTGCTCAATCTGTCGGCGCCCCAGCGCTTTTTCGATGTGATGCTGCCGCAACTGGTGCGCATCGCCATTCCCACCTCGGCCACCTATGCCATTGGCTTGCTCAAGGACTCAGCCGTGGCCTCGACCATCGGTGTCGGTGACGTCAGCTTCCAGGCGTACCAGATGTCCCAGCAAACCTTTCAAGGGCTGGAGGTGTACAGCGTGGCGGCGCTGGTCTACCTGATTCTCAGCGTACCGGTGGCGCTGTTCTCGCGCTGGCTGTCGGCCACCCTGAAGCAGAGGATTGCCCGATGAACGAGATCCTGACGATGTGGCTGGCCTGGTTTCCCGAGCTGTGGAAGGGCTTTGTGCTGTCAATTCAGGTCACCGCTGCCAGCCTGGCACTGGGGGTGGTCCTTGGGTTGTTGCTGGCGCTGGGTGTGTCGGCGCCCCGCCGGGCAGTGCGCTACCCCTCGTTGCTGATTGTCGAGCTGGGGCGTGGCGCGCCGGCGTTGATCCTGTTGCAGTACTTCTATTTCGGCCTGCCTTCGGCGGGCCTGACCCTGAGTTCTTTTTGGGCGGCAGCCCTGGCGCTGGCCTACTGCACTGCGGCCTACACCAGCGAGATCATTCGTGGCGGCATCGAGGCGGTGGCCCAGGGGCAGAACGAGGCGGCCGAGGTGATCGGCCTGAACCGCTTCGATGCACTGCGTTTCATCATCTTGCCCCAGGCGTTGCGGGTGGCTCTGCCGTCGTTGCTGGGGTTCTCGATCATGATGTTCCAGGCCGCGTCGTTGTGTTTCACCATCGCGCTCCCGGAGATCGTCAGCCGCGCCTCGGCCATCGGTTCATCCACCTTCGAGTACATGCCGGTGCTGACCCTGGCCGGCCTGATGTATGCCGCTGTGTGTGCGCCCGCGACCCTGGGTGTGGCGGCGCTGGAGAAAAAACTGGCCCCCAGCCAGCACGCATGACCTGCTCGAGCCGTCTTTCGGCTGCCATTCTCTTAATGCAACCCATGCACAGGTGAAGCCATGATCCGTTCATTCAAACGCATTGTTCGTTGGGCGTTCCTTTGTTCCTCCCTGGCGGGAGGTTCGGTGCTGCTCGGTGCCCCCCAGGCTCTGGCCGACTGCAAGCCGGCCCACTCGTTTGAAACCCTGACTCCGGGGGTGTTGAGCGTCGCGGCCTGGGTCTTCCCACCGTACTCGATTCCCGGGCCGGGCAACCAGTTGAGCGGGGTCGATGGTGAAATCATCAAGCGCATCGCTGCCAGGGAGTGCCTGGATATCAAGCTGACAGTGGTGGACCCGGCGGCGGTGGTCCAGTCGGTGATCGCACGGCGGGCCGACGTCGGCATCGGCGACTGGTACCGTACCGCCGAGCGCAGCAAGGTCCTGGGTCTGACCGCGCCGCTGTACCTGGACGTGATGGGGATCATTTCCAGCGAGGGCTATTCGAAAATTTCCGAGCTCGAAGGCCAGCGCATCGGCACGGTGCAGGGTTACCTGTGGGTCGACGACTTGAAAAAGGCCTTTGGCGACAATCTGGTGCTCTACCCCAACCCGGTGGCCATGGCCCAGGACCTGGCGGCCAAGCGGATTGCGCTGGGCATCGACAGCTTTGCGGTGGGTGTGGCTTCGCAGCAGAAGGGTGCCTACCGGGGCATGAGCATCAAGGTCTCGGAGCCCGACCCGCGGGTTAAGGCTACCCTGGAGCCGGGGCAGACCAGTTTTCCCCACACCAAGGCCAATACGGCGCTGAGTGAGGCGCTCAATGAAAACATCCAGGCCTTGCATGCTTCTGGCGAAATTGCCGAGATACTCGGCTCGTTCGGCCTGGATAAACAAGCCGCCAACGTGGGGGCGCCACGCCTGGTGGAATGACCCGCAGCCCCGGGCCCGGTGGTCAGGGCGGTTGTGCAGCAGCGTCAGGGAGCAATCGATGCAAGAGAGTGCAGCGTTCAAGTGTCTGTCGCTGGCAGAGGCCAGGGATCTTGCCCGGCGCTGCTGCCTGCAGGCGGGCAGCAGCCAGGAAGTGGCCCAGGCTCTGGCCGAGGCCACGGTATCGGCCCAGGGTCATGGCCTGGCCAGTGTGGGTTTCGAGCATCTGGCCGATTACCTGCACGGGTTTGCCAGCGGGCGCATAGCGGGCTTGTCCAAGCCACTGATCACCCAGGTAGCCCCGGCGATGATCCGTTGCGATGCGCGCGCGGGCATTGCGCAACTGGGGTTCGATCAGGCCTTTGGCGCTGTGTGTGACAGCGCCCGGCAGTTGGGAATCAGCCTGTTTGCCCTGCACAACGGGTTTACCTGTGGCGAGCTGGGCTACTACACCCGGCGCCTGGCCGCCGAAGGCCTGGTGGCATTGGCGTTTTGCAACGGCCCGGCGCTGTTGACCGTGGCCGGCCAGCGCCAGCCGATCTATTCCACCAACCCCCTGGCCTTCGCCGCTCCCTGCGGCGACGGGCGCCTGCTGCTGATCGACCAGGCCAGCAGCGCCACGGCCTTCGTCAACCTCCTCAAGGCGGCCGAGGCCGGGGAGGCGATCCCCGAAGGCTGGGCAGTGGATGCCCAGGGCGCAGCCACCCTGAGTGCCCGGGAGGCCATGCACGGTGCCTTGCTGGCGTTCGGCGGCAGTCGCGGGGCCAACATCGCCTTGCTGGTCGAAGTGCTCGCCGGCGGTGTCGCCGGGGGCAACTGGTCGCTGGATGCGCCCGATTTTCGAAGCGGCGCACAATCGCCGGGTTCGGGCCTGCTGGTGATCGCCATCGCCCCGCACCTGCTCGACGAGCAGTTCGAGGCTCGACTGGCGCGGCAGATGCAGCGCCTGGCCACCCTGGGGGTTCACCCTCCGGGGCAGGCCAAGCAGCAGGCCTGGGCCCGGGCGCAAATAGAAGGAATCAGCTTGCCCATGGCGCTGTATCAGCAGCTGGCGGCGCGCTTCTAGGGGGGGAGCGAGTTCTGCCGTCAGAGCCTCAATCGTTGCAGCGATGCCAGACAGCGGCTTACCTGGCGGATGACATGGGTGGCCAGAAGCGATTGCGCGGGGCATCACAGCCGACGCAGCCGGTGTTTGAATAATCCTCGGAATAATGCTGTGATTGCGCCCGTCACGCCCCCGGGCGGCCCTGCTTTTTTCAGAGACACTGCGAAATGGATAGCCAAGAAACGACAATCAGGATGTCGCAGTTGCCTCCCGGCGATGACCTGTTCACGCGCCTGCAAGGGATTGCTGCCCAGACCGCACTGGTGTTGGAAACCAACAATCTGCGCGGCGGCAAGAATGCAGGCGAAGCCTTGAGCAGCCTCCAGCGATTGATTGCCCGGCTGGCCCTGCAAAGTCTGGCGCCCCAGGCTTTTGCCCAGTGGATCATCACCCATGACGGCCTCGACCTTGAGGCGCGCCAGGCGCTGTGCACCCTGGCCGGCTGTGCGCTGGAGTTCATCGAGATCGATGCCGGCACCGGTTACTACGATGCCAAGAATGTCGGTTTCGATGGCGTCGACCAGGCGCGCTGCCAGTACGTGGTATTCGCCGATGCCGACTGCCTGCCCGATGCCCATTGGCTGGAAGAGTTGCTGCTGCCCTTTGTGCAACCCGAGGCGCCCGTGGCGGTGGCCGGGCGCACCAGCTACGCGCCGAGCGTCGCCGGCAGCGCACTGACCGCCATCGACTTCATGTATTTCCCCAGCCCCTTGCGCCACGGCGCCACGCGTAACTTCTACGCCAACAACGTGGCTTTTCGCTGTGCCACCTTCGAGAAGTATCGCTACGAGCCCCTGGATGGCATCTATCGCGCCCATTGCCAGGTCATGGGCCTGCGCCTGCAAGCGGCGGGGGTGGCGGTGGCCTATGCGCCGGCGGCACACACCGAGCACCGGCTGCCCGACAGCCAGGGCGAGGTGTTCAAGCTGCGCTGGCTCAGGGGCGGCGACAGCGTCGGCCTGACCCCGTACCTGGTGCGCGCCTACCTGCCGGGCTGGCTGCAATGGCTCGGGCGCAGTGGGCCGCTGGGGCCTTTGTGCGTGATGGTCGGGCGCCTGGGCTACAGCCTGCGGGCCCTCAACCACCAGGACCTGCCGCCCCTGCACGGAGCCCGGCGCCTGGGGGCCATGGCCATGGTCACTGCCATCTCGTTGCTCGACACTGCCGGCGCCGTGGTGCGTGGCTGCGGGCTGTCCATCGGCCGCTCCAGTGCCCGGCACAGTGAAGCGTTGTCCTACCACCGCAACCTGGATTGATCCGCGTCGCGCCGTATCGTCGCACGCCGTTCGCGTGCCCAGAGGAAGTCCCCATGCAGAACCCTTCTCTTGCCTCATTCGGCCGTTCCCTGGCGTGCCTGGCCTTGCTGGCACTCGGTGGCCAGACCCAGGCCGCTCCCAGCGAGTTCGCCGGTCGCGGGGTGTACCACTTCGCTTCGGACAGTGGCTGCGCCACGTTCGCCTCCAGCAACCTCGACTGCAACCGCATCGCCCTGGACGTGAGTGATGCGCGGGTCAGTGTCGACCGGCAAACCCATGCCATCGTCATCGACGCCGACAGCAACCACGACAGCAAGACCGTGATCGGCGACATTCTGCTGCACGGCAGCGGCATCGCCAGCGACGGCCAGCGTGTGCCCCTGAGCCTGCAGGTGCTGCTGCGCCGTTCGGGCAAGGTGTGGAAATCCGATACCTATGTGCACGCACCGGTGCGTGGCAAGTTCCGTGACATCAGCCTCGATCCCTATCAGATCAGCGTCCGTGAAGGCACCCGTGAGCGCGTGCTGTTCAGCCCCGAACAGGCGCGCAACGTATTGGCCCAGCCGACGATCGCGGCGCGCCTGGCCAGTTATTTCGTGGTGGTGCGCCCCAGCGATGCGCAGCACCCGACAGCGGGCGATATCACCATCGGCCTGGGCGTCGGCCGAGTGTCGAAGTCGCTGATGCGTGCCAGCTTCAGTGCCAGGCAGCCGGGCAGCGAGGCGCTGGAGCAGGTGCTGCAGCAGGGCACCTGGAACCTCGACCTGCAGGCCCTGAGCGGGCAGATCCCGCTGTGGGTGGTACAGCGCCAGCTGTTTGTCTTTGCGCTGGAGGACAGCCCGTTGCTCAGGGAGGTGCGTCAGCGGGGCTTGAACAAGGGCGACAGCCTGGAGCTGGGCGCGGTCAACGGCCAGGGTTACCTGCGCTACAACGGCCAGGAGGAGAGCTTTCCCGGCGCTGCGGCCAGCGGCACGGCCTTCATGCGTGACAGCTTTATCGGCCTGATCCTGGCCTGGCAGCGCCATTCGCACGGGGCCAGGACGGCCACCGCCAGCGCCGCGCAGCCCGTGCAATGAGTGCGGGGCCAGCGGTTGCCGGCGAGGCCAACTTCGACTGCCTGAGCATGCCCCGGCCCCAGGGCCTTGGGGCGCTGCAGGCGCGGCTGGTGGACCGTATCAAGCGCGCCGCCTTGTTGCGCCTGCACCGCAGCCCGCGAGGCGAACGCCTGCTGTTGCGCATGTACCTGGCCGGTGAAGACGCCACCGAGCGTGCGTTGCTCGATGAGTTGTTGCCGCAGTCGCCACCCTGGCTCGAACGGCAGGTAGCACAGCACCTGGCCGATGAGCAGCGCCACGTGACCCTGTTTGCCGAGGCCCTGCGCGAGCGGGGCGACGACGCTCAAGCCCGCCTGGAGCCGGACTGGCTGAGCCGGCGCAAGATCCAGCGCTGGCAGCGCCTGGCCCGTCGTTATGCGGGGCTTTTCGAACAGGGCCTGCTGGTGCCGGCCTATGCCACCGGGCTGTGTGCCGAGCAGATGGCCGAGCGGGTATTGACCCGCCATTGTGCGGTGCTGGATGCCGGGCATGGCTTGTATCCGCTGCTGGCGCGGGTGCTGGCCGACGAGAAAGCCCACGTGCGCCTGTGCGAGAACACCCTGCGGCGCATCGTGGCACCCCATGAGGCGGGCCATCTGGCGCGCCTGCTCAAGGACATTCGCCGCGTCGATGCGAGCTTTGGCGTGACCGGTGCCCTGGCGATGTATGGTGCCGGCTGGCTGCTCGGTGGTCGGGGCCGAGTGGAGCGATGAGTGCACGGATTCTTTACCTGGCGACCGCCGATGCCCGCGGGCACCTGATGCGCGCCCAACTGCTGGTACATGCCTTGCGTGCAGCCGGGGGCGAGGTCGAGGTGCTGACCACCTCGCAGCAGGGGCAGGACTTCCTGCAGCGCTTCGGCATTGCGGCGCAGATCCTCTCGCTGCATTACGCGGTGCAGTTCGACAGCCAGCAGAACATGCTGCGCCAGGCCACCAACCGCAATGTCGCCCACTACCTGTTCCGCCCCGGGCGCATGCTGCGGGACATCCTCCAACTGCGGCGCCGGCTGCGCGGCGTGGACCTGGTGATCAACGATTCCTTCCACCCGGCGCTGCTCTACATGGGCATGCTCCCGGGCTGGCGGCGTCAGGTGGTGCACGTGTACGGGGCCAGCCTCAAGGTGGCGCTGCTGAACAACTTTGCCGGCATGTGGCCGCGCCAGTTCGGGCGCCTGTTCGGCTGGATTGTCGGGCGCCAGATCGATACGGCGCGGGCGCGCATCGAGCACGATTTCGCCTATGAAGTCGACGATACCCAGGCCCCGGCACTGTATCGCCTGCCGACCCCGGTGGCCCTGGCCGAAGCCTTGCCGGAACAGGCCGTCGTGGGCGCCGCGGTGTACCTCAACCCGCATTTTCGTGAGCCCGACCTGGCCGATGCCTTGAGCCTTGGCCTGGAAGATGCGGGCCTGGACGCTCACCGCGTGGGCGAGGGTTATGCCGGGCGCAGTGGCTGGCTGCAGGTCGATCCGCTCTGGGCCAGCCGCGCTGCCCGGGCGCAACTCCTGGTCTCGGCACCGGGCATGGCGGCGCTGTCCATCGCCCGGGTCTACCAGCGGCCGATCATCCTGGTGGTGAGCGACCAGCCGGAACAGACCAGCAACGCCGCCCGGGCCCGGCAACTGCAGTTGCTGCACCGGGTGGTGACCTGGCGCGGCGACCCTGCCGATTTCCGCCGTCAGGTGGCCGAGGCGGCGCGGCAATTGAGCGTGGCGGCGCCAGCGCCCGACGTGATCTCGGGCAACCAGCGGGCCCAGGCACGGATCGATGCCTGGGCCAGCCGCTTGCTCGGCTTGTGAGGGCGTGGCCTTGAGTCGTCACCGCTCCATGCCCGCCCCAGGCCAGCAGCCATGACCGGCACCTTGCAGCGCCTGATAGCCGCCGCCAACCTTCGGCAGGCCCTGGCTGCGGTGTTCGCCCTGCTGTTGGGGCTGGGCGCGTTCATGGGGCTGCAGCGCCTGGTGACGCCGCGCTACAACTGGGTCACGCCATTGGATGAGCAGATCCCCTTTATCGCCCAGTCCTGGTTCGTCTATGTGCTGTTCTTTCCCTTTGTGCTGCTGGCGGCGGCCTATGCCAGCCAGGAGGGCTTCAGGGCCCTGCGCAATGCCACCGGCATGGCCTTCGCCGTTGGGCTGCTGTGCTTCTGGCTGTTCCCCGAATATGTGCCGAGGCCGGATATCGCCGCCCTCGACAATGGCTTCCTGCAACAGCGGCTGGGCCGGATGTGGCAGCTGGACCTGGCCTGCAACGGTTTTCCCAGCCTGCATGTGGCCGTGACCTGCCTGGCCTGTCGCGCGCTCTGGCGCCGCCCTTGCAAAGAGCTGAGCGCTGTCATCGGCCTGCTGATCTGCCTCTCGACCCTGACCCTCAAGCAGCACACGCTGATCGATGTGGCGGGCGGCCTGTTCCTGGCCCTGGCCTGTGCCCTGGCCACCCAACGACAAGGAAACCCTGCCCGTGTCCCAGCCTGAACCCCGTGCCGGAGAGAATCGGGCCCTGCGTGCCTTTGCCCCCGATGCGGGGCTGTTCCTGCTCAAGCCCTGGACCGGTGGCCTGGCGCTGCTGGCCGACTGGGGGCTGATCGCCGCCGCGTTCGCCTGCGCTGCGCTCTGGCCGCACCCCGTCACCTACCTGCTGGCCGCGCTGCTGATCGCCCGCAGCCAGTTGGCGCTGGCGGTGCTGATGCACGAGAGCGCCCACGGCCTGCTGCTGCGCGGGCAGAAAGCCAATGATCGGCTGGGCCAGTGGCTGGCCGCCGGCCCGCTGTTCCTGTCCCTCTGCACCTACCGCGCCGGCCACCTCAAGCATCACCTGCATCCGATGGAGCATGACGACCCGGTGGTGGCGGTCTTCGGCCTGGGGGATTACCCCTTGCCCCGGGGCAAGCTGGCCCTGCGCCTGCTGGCGGACCTGTGCGGGGTGGGCTACTTCATCAGCGCCTTGAGGTTCGCCCGGGGTGACTACCGCGCGATCATGCCCCGGGTCGACAAGTCGCCGCGCCAGGCCCTGGAGGAAGTGCTGTCCATGCTGGTCAGCAACGGCCTGCTGTTCGGCCTGCTGGCCTGGAGCGGCCACCCCTGGCTGTACCTGGGGTTGTGGCTGTTGCCGGCGATTACCCTGCTGCCCTTGCTGGGCCGGGTACGAGCCATCATGGAGCATGCCGGCCTGCCGGTTGCCGCCGACCAGAGCCGCAACGCCCGCAGCATCGTACGGCCCAGCGTGCAGACCTTCCTGTTCGGCCCCCACGCCATCCACTACCACATCGAGCATCACCTCTATGTGCGTGTGCCGTTCTACCACCTGGGCGGCCTGCACCGGCAACTGGCCACGGCGCAGTTGCTGCCCGAGGGCAACCTCTACCAGGGGTATGGCGGGGTACTGCGAGATGTCAGCGACCCCGACTGGACGTCAGCGGCGCGCTGAGGCGTGGAGGAAGGGGAGAACGGGCCCGCCATGGGTGGCGGGCCCGTGAGGGCGGTCAGAGCTTGGGCAACTGGCCGATGCGGCCGACCATCTCGGTGACGATCTGCAGGTCCAGGAGGAACTGCTCCACGGTCTTGAACTCGTTGTCGGTGTGGCCGGTGTACTTGACCTCGGGCCGCGCCAGGCCGAACTGCACGCCGTTGGGCAACTCGTGCACCGAGGTGGCGCCGGCGGAGGTGCCGAACTTGTGCGCCATGCCCAGGTTCTCGCTGGCCACCGCCAGCAGTGCCTTGACCCATTCACCCTCGGGGTTGCGGTACATAGGTTCGGCGATCTTGGTGTCGATGTTCACCGCTACCTGGGTCTTCTTGCTCCAGGCCGCCAGCTTGTCGGTGATTTCGCCCTTCAGCACTTGCGGGGTCTTGCCCTTGGGCACCCGCAGGTTGACCGCCAGCTTGAAGGTCTTGTCATCCACGCTGACCTGGGTCAGGGAGGTAGTCAGCGGCCCCATGAAGTCGTCGGAGAAGCCGATACCCAGCTTGTTGCCCAGGTAGTCCAGGCCCCAGTTGTCGGCGGCGTAGCGGGCACCATCGGTGAAGGCGTTGTGCTTGAAGGCGATCTTGCCGTCCTGGCTGTTGATGAAGTCCAGCATCCGCGCCACCGGGTTGACCCCGGACTCGGGCTCGGAGGAGTGGGCCGAGACGCCGGTGACCGTCAGTTGCACATCCTTGCCCACCACCTTGGCCGCGACCTGGAAGTTGCCGCCGTGCTGCTTGGCATATTCGGCGCCGGCCTTTTGCAGGCTGGCGGCCAGTTCCGCGGGCTGCTCGGTGACCAGGGTGGCTACCGAGGTCGAGGGGATCTGGTTGGTGGCCAGGCCACCGGTGAGGTGGGTGATCTCCGCCCCTTTGCCCTCGGCGGCGCGCCGGGCGAAGCTGGCCATGACCGTGCCGTAACCTTTCTCGGCGATCACCACCGGGTAGCCGCCGTCCAGCGCCAGGTTGTAGTTGGGCGTCGGGTTGTGTTCGAAGTAGTAGGGAATGGCGTCGCCGCTGGTTTCCTCGGTGGTGTCCACCAGCAGCTTGAAGTTGCGCGCCAGGGGCAGCTTCTCTTCCTTGATGATCTTCATCGCGTAGAGCGCTACCACGATGCCGTTCTTGTCGTCCTCGGTACCGCGGCCATACATGCGGTCGCCGATCAGGGTGACCTTGAACGGGTCGAGGCGGGTGCCGTCTTCGAGCACCCAGTTTTCCGGGGTCACCGGCACCACGTCGGCGTGGGCGTGGATGCCGACGACTTCATCGCCGCTGCCTTCCAGGGAGATCTCGTAGACCCGGTTGTCGATGTTGCGAAAGTTCAGGTTGAAGGCCTTGGCCAGGTCCTGGATCTTGGCGGCGATCTTGAGGAACTCGGGGTTCTTGTACTGCGGCACGCCGTCGATGTTGAAGGTGGGGATGGCCACCAGTTCGCGCAGGGTTTCGGTGGCGGCCTTGCCGTACTTGATCCGGGCGTAGAGGCCCAGCAGGCGGTGGATCTCGTTCTGCTGTTCGGCGTTCAGGGGCTTGTTGGCCAGGAAGGTCTCGATGGTCGGGGCGAGCTGGTCGCTCTTGGCCAGCGGGCTCTTGGCCAGGGTGCCGAGGAACTGGCGGAAATCCGTGACCGTGGCGTCATTGAAGGTCTTGAGGATGGCCGCGCTTTGTTGCGGGGTAATGTTGGCCTGGGCGATCGAGGTGTAGGACGACAGGCTGGCGAGCATCAGGGTGGCCGCAGCCAGGTGCTTGAGAGAAAAATCCATTGCGGAGGGCATTCCTTTGCAGGGGGTAAGGATTATCTGAGCTGTTAGTCAGAAACCTTGCCAAGCTAACACTGCGAAGGAGCAGGGCGGGAGCCCCTGAAGTGGGATCTGTCGCACAGAAACGCAAAAGCGACGCACAAACGAAACATTCATCCAGGCAGGAGGCGCCTGCATCGGCGCCTCCTGTCGTGGCTAGTGCATCAAGCCTTGGCGTCCCATGGGCGGTCGCCCTGTTCGTCCTTGATGCGGGTCGGCAGGCCCATCAGGTCCAGCGCCTTGAGGAACGGCTTGGCCGGCAGTTCCTCGACGTTGGCCATGCGCTGCACGTCCCACTCGCCACGGGCCACCAGCAGGGCGGCGGCCACGGGCGGTACGCCGGCGGTGTAGGAAATGCCCTGGCTGTCGGTCTCGGCGTAGGCTTCTTCGTGGTCGGCCACGTTGTAGATGAAGACTTCGCGCGGCTGGCCATTCTTGCTGCCCTTGACCAGGTCACCGATGCAGGTCTTGCCGGTGTAGCCCGGGGCCAGGGAGGCCGGGTCAGGCAGCACGGCCTTGACCACTTTGAGCGGCACCACTTCCAGGCCTTCGGCGGTCTTCACCGGTTGCTCGGAGAGCAGGCCCAGGTTGCGCAGCACGGTGAACACATTGATGTAGTGCTCGCCGAAGCTCATCCAGAACCGCACGTTGGGCACGTCGAGGTTCTTCGACAGCGAGTGCACTTCATCGTGGCCGGTCAGGTACAGGTTTTGCGAGCCGACCACAGGCAGGTCGTCGGTACGCTTGACTTCGAACATGGTGTTGCTGGTCCACTGGCTGTCCTGCCAGCTCCACACCTGCCCGGTGAATTCGCGGAAGTTGATTTCCGGGTCGAAATTGGTGGCGAAATATTTGCCGTGGGAACCGGCATTGACGTCGAGAATGTCGATCGAGTCGATGCGGTCGAAATGTTCCTGCTGGGCCAGGGCCGCATAGGCGTTGACCACGCCCGGGTCGAAGCCGACGCCGAGGATCGCGGTGATGTTCTTCTGCTGGCACTCTTCGAGATGCTTCCACTCGTAGTTGCCGTACCAGGGCGGGGTCTCGCAGATCTTGCCCGGTTCTTCGTGGATCGCGGTGTCCAGGTAGGCCACACCGGTATCGATGCAGGCACGCAGCACCGACATGTTGAGGAAGGCGGAACCGACGTTGATGACGATCTGCGACTCGGTCTCGCGGATCAGCGCCTTGGTTGCCTCGATGTCCAGCGCGTTGAGCGCATAGGCTTTTATTTCAGCGGGCTGTTTGAGGCTGCCCTTGGCCTTGACGCTGTCGATGATGGCCTGGCATTTGGAGATGTTGCGCGACGCGATAGCAATACGACCGAGTTCGTCGTTGTGCTGCGCGCACTTGTGGGCCACCACCTTGGCGACACCTCCTGCACCAATGATAAGAACATTCTTCTTCAATTTATTTACTTCTCCTCGTGACCTGTCCGCTCAGGAAAGGCTGGACAGGTAGTCTTCGAAACCAAACTCGCGTACCACCTCGATGCTGCCATCGAGTTGTTTCACGACAATGGACGGCATTTTCAGACCGTTGAACCAGTTTTTCTTGACCATGGTGTAACCCGCCGCATCAATGAACGACAGTCGATCGCCGATGGCCAGCGGACGATCAAATTGGTATTCGCCGAAGATATCCCCGGCCAGGCAGGACTTGCCGCACACCATGTAGGTATGTTCGCCCGCGCTTGGTGACAGCTTGGCGTTCAGGCGATAGATCAGCAGGTCGAGCATGTGGGCTTCGATGGAGCTGTCCACCACGGCCAGGTGCTTGCCGTTGTACAGGGTGTCGAGCACGGTCACTTCCAGGGAGGCGCTCTGGGTGATCGCCGCTTCGCCCGGCTCCAGGTAGACCTGCACGCCGTACTTCTGGGAGAAAGCCTTGAGGCGCGCACAGAAGGCGTCCAGGGCGTAGTCCTCGCCGGTGAAGTGGATGCCGCCGCCGAGGCTGACCCACTCGACCTTGTGCAGCAGGTGGCCGAAGCGTTCCTCGATGGTGGTCAGCATCTGGTCGAACAGGCCGAAGTCGCCGTTCTCGCAGTTGTTGTGGAACATGAAGCCGGAGATCTGCTCGATGACCTGCTCGATCTTGGCCGGGTCCCACTCGCCCAGGCGGCTGAACGGGCGCGCCGGGTCGGCCAGCAGGTAGTCCGAACTGCTGACCTGGGGGTTGACCCGCAGGCCGCGCACCTTGCCCGCGCTGGCGTCGGCAAAGCGCTGCAGCTGGCTGATGGAGTTGAAGATGATCTTGTCGCAGTTGGCGAGCATCTCCTCGATTTCGTCGTCGGCCCAGGCCACGCTGTAGGCGTGGGTCTCGCCTTCGAACTTCTGCCGGCCGAGCTTGAGCTCGTAGAGCGACGAGGAGGTGGTGCCGTCCATGTACTGCTGCATCAGGTCGAACACCGACCAGGTGGCGAAGCACTTGAGGGCCAGCAGGGCCTTGGCGCCGGACTGCTCGCGCACGTAGGCGATCTTCTGCATGTTGCTCAAAAGCTTCTGCTTGTCGATGAGGTAGTACGGCGTCTTGATCATTTCAGGGTCTCCGGCAGGGCCAGCCAAAAAGGTACGCATTGTGCCCGCAGTGCCACTAGATCGAAAGCTCGGAAATATATTTTCCACGGTCAACCGTCTGTCCCTTGCGTTGTCGAGCCAGGCATGCGATTCCACACAGACAGCTGCAGGCGGTGCACACTGGCCCGAGCCCCGGTCGATGAATGCTGCGGCGCTGCAACGTTTCGCCGATTCGATGAAAAAAATACCCGACGGAAACTGCCATGCCTGATCTGCCCGAGCCGTACCGCCCTCTCACTGACGATCGCTTCCGCCTGCTGGTCGATGCGGTGGTGGACTACGCGATCTACATGCTCGACGCCCAGGGCCGGGTCGCCAGTTGGAACAGCGGTGCCCGGCGCTTCAAGGGCTACCGGGAGGAGGAAGTGCTGGGCCGGCACTTTTCCTGCTTCTATACCCCCGAGGATCGCCAGGCCGGTTTGCCCCAGAGGGCGCTGGACAGTGCCGCGCAGTGCGGGCGTTTCGAAGGCGAGGGCTGGCGCCTGCGCAAGGATGGCACGCGGTTCTGGTGCCATGTGGTGATCGACCCGATCCGCGACAGCGCCGGCGGGCTGATCGGCTTTGCCAAGGTCACCCGGGACATGACCGAGCAACGGGCCGCCGAGCAGACCCTGAAACAGAGCGAACAGCAGTTCCGCCTGCTGGTGCAGAGCGTGACCGACTACGCGATCTACATGCTCGATGCCCAGGGCCGGGTCAGCAGCTGGAACCTGGGGGCGCAACGGATCAAGGGCTATGCCCCAGAGGAAGTCATCGGCCAGCACTTTTCACTGTTCTATACCGCCGAGGACCGGGCCAGCGACGAGCCGCGCAAGGCCCTGGAAGCCGCCGCCCGCGAAGGCCGTTTCGAGAAGCAGGGCTGGCGCCTGCGCAAGGACGGTACGCGGTTCCTGGCCCATGTGATTGTCGACCCGATCCGCGCCGACTCCGGGGCCATCATCGGTTTCGCCAAGATCACCCGCGACATCACCGAGGTGGTCCAGGCGCAGAAGGAACTGGAGGTCGCCCGCGAAGCGCTGTTCCAGTCGCAGAAGCTCCAGGCCATCGGCCAGCTCAGCGGCGGCATCGCCCATGACTTCAACAACCTGCTGACGGTGATCCGCGGCAACCTGGAGCTGCTGCACAAACGGGTCGGCGATGACCCCAGGCTGCGGCGCCTGCTGGACAACGCGCTGCAGGGCACCGAGCGCGGCGTGACCCTGACCCAGCGCATGCTGGCCTTCGCCCGGCGCCAGGAGTTGAAATCCCAGGCCCTGGACCTGGGCCAACTGGTGGCCAGCCTCAGCGGCCTGCTGTGCAGTTCGGTGGGGCCCAGGATTGCCCTGCGGGTGGAGATGGCGCCGGACCTGCCGGCGGTGCAGGCTGATCTCAACCAGCTGGAACTGGCGCTGCTGAACCTGGTGAGCAATGCCCGGGATGCCATGCCCGAGGGCGGTTCGATCCTGATCGAGGCGCAATTGCGCGGGGCCACGGGCAACCTGGTCCGGGGGCAGTACGTCTGCCTGGCGGTGATCGACGATGGCCAGGGCATGGACGAACAGACCCTGGCCTGCGCCGCCGATCCGTTCTTCACCACCAAGGGCCTGGGCAAGGGCACCG
Source organism: Pseudomonas protegens CHA0 (assembly GCF_000397205.1). Taxonomy (NCBI): domain Bacteria; kingdom Pseudomonadati; phylum Pseudomonadota; class Gammaproteobacteria; order Pseudomonadales; family Pseudomonadaceae; genus Pseudomonas; species Pseudomonas protegens. The sequence continues at coordinate 4,007,751 of NC_021237.1, read as the reverse complement.
GCCTGGGCCTGTCGATGGTCCACGGCCTGGCCGAGCAACTGGGCGGGCGCCTGGTGCTCCAGAGCCGCCTGGGCCAGGGCACCCGCGCCGAGCTGTGGCTGCCCCTGGCGAGCGCGGCCAAGGGTTCGCCGGGCAGTGAGGCCATGCCGGCCCCGGGCCCGGACCACCCGCCGCTGTGCGTGCTGCTGGTGGATGACGACAGCCTGGTCCTGGACAGCACCACGCTGCTGCTGGAGGACCTGGGCCATCGAGTCATCCGCGCCGCCAGCGGAGCCCAGGCGCTGCAGTGTCTTGAGCAGCACCGGGACATCCAGCTGATGATCAGCGACATGGCCATGCCACACATGGATGGCCGCCAGTTGGCCGAAGCGGTGCGGCGCCTGCACCCGCAGTTGCCGATCATCCTGGCCAGCGGTTATGCCCAGCGCCAGGACGGCCCGGTACCGGAGCTGCCACGGATCTTCAAGCCCTTCAGCCAGGCGCAGTTGAGGGACGCCCTGGCCCAGGTCCTGGCGCAGTCTGCGGCGGGCTGACTGCGGCGCACGGCAAGAGGGTGCAAACCCTACACCGGCGACACCTGCTGGGCCATGGCCGCGCCGGTCATGGGGGCCTGTGGAAAGGGCGCGGGAAATGCACGCTCGTAAGCCCGGCATACCCGCAGCACCTGATCGTCGGCAAATCGCGCGCCAACCACCTGCAGGCCGATGGGCAATCCCGCCTCCGAGAACCCGCAGGGCAATGAGGCAGCAGGTTGCTGGGTCAGGTTGAAGGGGTAGCTGAAAGGCGACCACTTCATCCAGTCATCGATTGCGCTGCCGGGCGGGGTGTCGTGGCCGGCCTCGAACGCGGTGATCGGCAGCATCGGGCAGACCAGCAGGTCGTAGCGGCTGTGAAACATGTTCATGTGGGCCATCAAGGCCGCTCGGGCTTCCTGGGCCGCGGTGAAGTCGGCGAGGGTGGTGTGGCGGCATTCTTCGGTAAAGCGCAACAGGCCCGGATCGAGCATGGCTTTCTGGGCCGTGCTCAGTTGCCGGGCCAGCGTCTGTGCGCCGGCGTAGATCACGCTCTTGAACAGTTGCAGGGGGTCGTCGAATCCCGGGTCGACCGCTTCGACGATCGCCCCCAGTTGTTCCAGCCGCGCCACGGCCTGCGCCACCTGGCGAGCGACCTGCGGATCAACCTGCACATAGCCGAAGTCTGCGCTGTAGGCGATGCGCAGGCCGTTGAGGTGGGTGCTGTCGGGCAGCCACGGGGTGTGTCGCGGGGCTCCCATCAGCGCGTCCCGCGGGTCGGGGCGGGCGATGGCCTGCAGGAGCAGCACGGCGTCTTCCACGGTGCGGGTCATGGGGCCCAGGTGAGACACCAGGGTCGTCGCGCTGGCCGGGTACTGGGGGATGTAGCCAAAGGTGGGCTTGAAGCCGAAAGTGCCGGTAAAGCTGGCGGGGATGCGGATCGAGCCTCCGGCATCGCTGCCCTGATGCAGCACGCCCAGATTGAGCGCCGCGGCCACCGCTGCGCCGCCGGAGGAACCGCCGCAGGTCATGCGGGTGTCCCAGGGGTTGCGGGTGATGCCGTAGAGCGGGCTGTCGGTCACGCCTTTCCAGCCGAACTCCGGGCTGGTGGTCTTGCCCAGCACCACGGCGCCGGCCTCCCGCATGAAAGTGGTGACGGGCGCGTCGACGTCCCAGGGGCCTTGCGCACCAATCGTCAGTGATGCCTTGCGCGACGGCATGCCCCGGGTCGGGGTCAGCTCCTTGATCGATGTGGGCAGGCCGTCGAGGGCGCCGCAGGGCTGGCCCTTCATCCAGCGCTTTTCAGCTTCGCGTGCGGTGTTCAGCGCGCCTTCGGGATCGGTGTAGCAAAAGGCATTGACCCGCGGGTTGAAGCGCTCGATGCGGGCCAGTGCGTCCTGGGTGACCTCCACGGGAGACAGCTGCTTGTCACGGTAATGACCGAGCAGCTCGATGGCGCTCATGTCGGCGATGGCGGTAGCGTTTGGCATGGCAGTGTCCTGATAGGCGGGTGCAGGGCTGGCCTGCACAAGACAGTGTGTGGGCGCCCAGTTCGGGGCACCCCGAGAACCAAGCGCCTCAGCGCAAGTAGCCTTCGACCAGTTCCACCCAGCACGCTGCGCCCAGGGGAATCAATTGATCGTTGAAGTCGTAGTGATCGTTGTGCACCGAGCAGCCGTTGAACTCCCCGGTGCCATTGCCCAGGCCGAAATAGCAGCCGGGCACTTCGTCCAGCATCCAGGCAAAATCCTCGCTGCCCATGGCCCTGAATGACACTTGCTCCACCACGTTCTCGTCGCCCAGGGCCTTGCGCGCGGCGTCGAGCATCTGTTGCGTCTCGGCGACGGTGTTCACCAGGACCGGGGCCAGCAACTGATAGTCGATCTCGGCGGTGACCCCGAATGCCGCGGCCTGGCCCTCGACGATGGTGCGGATCCGCTGCTCGACCTGTTGGCGGATCGCCGGGTCAACCGTGCGCACGCTGAGTTCCAGCATGGCCGATTCGGGAATGATGTTGGTGGCGGTTCCGGCCTGTACCTTGCCGATACTGATCACCACCGCATCGTTGGCGCTGATGTTGCGCGAGACCACGGTTTGCAGGGCACTGATGATGCCGGCCAGGGCCGGGATCGGATCGACGGCGCGCTCCGGCACGGCGCCGTGTCCGCCTTTGCCGGTCAGGGTAATGCCGACCCGCTCGGACGAGGCCATGACCCCGCCGCTCTTGATGATCGCGTAGCCCACGGGAAACCCCGGCATGTTGTGGAAGGCGTACACCGCATCGCAGGGGAAGCGCCGGAACAGCCCGTCGGCCATCATGCTCCTGGCGCCGGTCAGGCCTTCTTCATCCGGTTGGAAGATCAGGTTCAGCGTGCCGTCGAACTCGCCGTGCAGGGCCAGTTGTTCGGCCGCCGCCAGCAGGGTTGCGGTGTGGCCGTCATGACCACAGGCGTGCATCACCCCGGCGCGTTGGCTGGCCCAGGGCAAGCCGTTGCGCTCGATGATCGGCAGGGCATCCATGTCCGCCCGCAGGCCCAGGGTCCTGGAGCCCGAGCCGCGACGCAGGACGCCGACCACGCCATGGCCGCCCACCCCGGTGTGGACTTCATAACCCCAGCCTTCGAGCAGGCCGGTGACCAGGGCTGCGGTGTCCAGGGTGTCTTCACCCAGCTCCGGATGGGCGTGGATGTTGCGCCTGATCTTCAGGAAGCGCTCGGTGCTGGCTTGCAGTCGGTCTTGCAGAGAGGTCATGTTCACAACGGATTCCTTGTTCCAGGTAGAGGGGCAGTTGCAGGTCGGATTCAGGGACGGCCGGGATATTCCGGGTAGAAACGCAGGGCCACGCCACTGAGCACGATGGCGCTGCACAGATACCAGGCAGGTACCAGCGGGCTTGCGGTCACGGCGATCAGCCAGGTCACGATCAGCGGCGAGAACCCCCCGAACAGGGTGACCCCGAAGCTGTAGACGATCGACAGCCCGGTGACTCGCTCGTCACGGGCGAAGGCTTCCATCAGCAGCGCCAGGCCGGCGCCGCCGCTGATGGCCATCGGCAGGATCAGCATCGACACCGCCACCAGGCAGAGCAGGGTGCTTTGCAGGCCCAGCAGCATGAAGGCCGGGTAGGTCAGGATGATCTGCAGCCCGCACAGCCAGTACAGCAAGGGCTTGCGCCGTGGCATGCGGTCAGCCCATCGCGAGGCCAGCGGGGGAACGACCGTCAGCAGGACGCAAGCGAAGGCCACCAGCGAAAAGGCGAAGCTGCTGGAGTAGTGCAAGGTCCGGGTGAGGTAGGTCGGCATGTAGAACACCACCATGTAGGAGGTGACCGTCGAACTGGCCATGAGCAATATGCCCAGCCCCAGGGTGCGCGCGTGCTTGCGCAACAGGTCGCGAAACGGCGTCGGGTTCTCCGGGTTCTGGTGGGTTTCATCCAGGTGCTTGCGGATGTACCAGCCCACCGGGCCTATCAGCAGGCCGATGATGAACGGAACGCGCCAGCCCCAGCTGTGCAGCGCCTGCTCCGACAGAACACTGGTCAGCGCCAACCCGGAAAGCGCCCCGAGCAGGGCGGCAGCGCCCTGGCTCGCGCCTTGCCAGCAGACCATGAAGCAGCGGTTGTCGGTGCGCCCGGACTCCATCAGGAAGGCCGACGCGGCGCCAACCTCACCGCCCGCGGAAAAGCCCTGCAGCATCCGCCCCAGCACCAGCATGATGGTGGCGAAGATCCCGATGCTGGAATAGGTGGGGGTAAAGGCAATGATGCCCGTGCCGATGGTCATCAAGGCAATGGTCAGCGACAGCGCCTGCTTGCGGCCGTAGCGGTCGGCCACCCGGCCAATCAGTACCGCCCCTAGCGGGCGGACGACAAAACCCAGGGCGAAGGTCACCAGCGACATCATCAGCGATGCCAATGGGGAGTCGGAGGGGAAGAACAGCTGGCCGATGATCACCGCGAAAAAGCTGTAGACGGTGAAGTCGTACATCTCCAGCGCATTGCCCAGGGAGGAGGCGACGACCACCCGGCGCATGTTGCCGCGGGGTATTGCCGGTGCTGTGCTCGGCGCGTATTGAAGCGGTAGCGAAGGAGCGGGGGTGCTTTTCATGGCATTTTCCAAAGAGTGGCGGTTGGCACAGAGGCTGTGCCCACCGCCAGTACGAGGTCCTGGCGCCCCCTCGGCGAAGGCGCTGTTGTTCGAGCCGTCGTGACCCGAGTTCAGCGCACCCCACTCTGGCGCAAGGCGTTGGGCGTGAACTCGGCCTCCAGCGCCTTGACGCCGAACTGATAGTTGCTCTTCTCTTCGTTCTTCAGGCCCAGCACCAGGTAGCGGCCGCTGACCATGTCATTCAGGGTCTCGGCGGTGTACCAGGGCACCTGGCTGTTGTAGTAGGAAAGCTGGTGGGCTTCGGCAACCCGCCACAGGGTATTGCGCCCGTCGTAGTGATCGATGACCGCGGCCTGCCAGGAGTCCTCGTCGATGTAGAAATCGCGCTTGGCATACACATGGCGCTGGCCGGGTTTCAAGGTCGCGACCACGTGCCACACACGGTGCAGTTCATAGCGCGCCAGGTCCTGGTTGATGTGCCCGGCCTTGGTGATCTCGGCGTACTTGAGCGTGGGCGAATCGAGCTTGTAACTGTTGTAGGGGATGTACAGTTCCTGCTTGCCCACCAGTTGCCAGTCATAGCGATCCGGCGCGCCGTTGAACATGTCGTAGTTGTCCACCACGCGCTGGCCGTCGGTACTGGCGGCCGGCCCGTCGTAGGCCACCTGCGGGGCCCGCCGCACACGGCGCTGGCCGGCGTTGTAGATCCAGGCCTGGCGCGGTTCCTTGACCTGATCGAGGGTCTCGTGAACCAGTTCCACGTTGCCGGCCAGGCGCGCTGGCGCGACCACGGTCTGCTTGTTGTAGAACAGCACGTTGCTCGGCTTGGCCGGATCGTAGTCGGCGAGGCTCTCGCGCAACACGTACTGGTGGGCAAAGGTCACGGGTGTGCCGTTGCCCTGGACATCCGGCACGATCTGCACCATCTGGCGCTTCACGCTGTCACCGCGATAACGGGTGATGTGGTTCCAGATCACCTCCAGCCCATTCCCGGGAATCGGAAACGGATAGGCCTTGGTGAAGTGCTCCAGGCCGTTACCGCCGGCAACCAGGGTGGTGTTCAGGGCGTTCTTGCGGGCTGCCTCGACGATGCTCGGCGGTACGTTGGCGCTGCGGTGAGTGGGGTAGACGTTCATCCGGTAATCGGGGTAGCGCTTGAACATCGCGACCTGGCCCGGGGTCAGGCGGCTTTTGTACTGCTCGACGTTCTGCGAGGTAATGCTGAACAACGCATGTTCGCTGCCATAGGGGTCGGCGAGAAAACCTGCGCTGTCGACCGTCCCGGCATTCTTCGCCAGGCCGCCGGTCCAGGCCGGAATGGTGCCGTCGGCATTGCCGGCGCGCTCGGCACCCACCGGGGTCAGCGTGGTCTCGAGCTTGGCCGCCTCTTCGGGCGACACTGCGGCCATGGCCGACGTGCAAAGCAGCAGCGACAACGCACTGCCGTGAAAAAACGACTTCGAAATGTTCATCGCACCCTGTCCTGTTCGATTGCTGATTGTGGATTCAAAAGCTCACGCCGAAGCTGAGGGCGACGAAGTCGCGATCAGTCGAAGTGTTGTAGGCGCCACCGAAGAAATCGGTGTAGGAAAGACTCGCCGAGTAGGTATTGCGAAGGTCGGCATCCAGGGCGAGGCTGATGGCCTTGCTGCCTTGGTTGAAGTTGGGGCCGTAGCCTTGCACGTCATGGGACCAGGACAGGCTGGGCTTGAGGTTCACCCCGGCGATCACGTTCTGATAGTCGAGGATGGCGCGGCCGCGATAACCCCAGGAATTGGCGCTGTAGAAGCCCTTGTTGTTGCAGTTCTGCGGGTTGACCGGGTTGGCCATCAGCGCGCAATTGCGGTTGTCGGGCAGTTCGCCGTTGCCGAAGATACTGTCCCGGCCGAAGCGCAAGGCGTTGCTGTTGATATCCCCCAGGTGGTTGTAGCCGATCTCGGTAATCAGGCTCAGGCGCTCGGCGGCCCAGACCTGGTCGATGAAATGGGTGAGGGTGATTTGCGCCTGGGTCACCGGCTTTCGCACATAACCGTGGAAGCTCTCGCCTGGCACTGGCTGCGCAAAGCCGCTGGTGAAGATCGGCGCACCGAGATCGGCCGCCATCGGGCCGGCGAGCGCGGCAATGGTCACGTCGCTGCCGTTGAGTGACAGCGGCATGTTCGGCCGGTAGCTCAGTTCGCCGGAAACCGCAGTGGTGCCCAGGGTGGTGGCAAAGCTCAGGCCATAGAGGCGGATGTCTTCCGGGTACTCGATGAAGTACTCGGCGCTCGATGCCCTGGTCCCAGGCTTAACCGCGAAGGGGGCCGTGCCGACCGTGCCACCGAGGAAAGGCGCGCGGCTGTGGTAGTTCAGGGCATACAGGCCGAACTCGGTGTTGTTCAGCGCCTCGACCTGCCAGCGCAGGGCCATCCCGAACTGGCCACTGTCCCGCGCGTCGCGGTCGCCACCCCGGGTGAAGTGATACTGGCCATTGGGGTCCCAGGGGGGCGAGAAACCCATGCGGGTATTGCATCCATCGGCCATCACGTCGGAGCCGAAAAAGGTCCCGCAATTGTCGACGACGGTCTGGTCCCATTCCAGTTGATAGAAAAATTCGGCAGAGAGGTTTTCGCTCAGCCCCTGGGACAAAAACAGCATGTTGACCGGAATCAGGCCTTCCTTGATTTCGGCTCCCGGGCGCCGGAAGGCAGCGACATCCGTCGGGTTGATCACGTTGATGCCATTGCCGATGAAGGTACTTTCCCCCCAACTGACCACCTGTTTGCCCAGGCGCGCATTGCCGGGCTGATCGGCGATGAAATAGTTGTGATAGACAAAGGCGTCCAGCAGCTGCGCGCCCGAGGACTTGGCGGCTTCCTTGCGATGCTCATCGCTGATCTGCACATAGCGCCGGCTCTCGTCCTTGAGCTCGAAGTCGTACCAGTACTTGCCCCGCAGGAATACTCCGCTGTCGCCGTAGCTGAGCTGCAGGTCGTGTACGCCCTTGAAGATCTTCGAGAAGGTTTCGCCCTTGCGAAAGTTCAGCCGGCCGTCGTCGGAGGATTGGCTTGAGGCGTGCCCTGCGTTCCACGTGCCGATGAAGGCCCGGTCCGGGTTGCGCAGTGCCCAGCTGGCGCCAATGGACAACGAAGAATCGAATTGCCCCTGGATCTCGCCGATGTCGAAGGTAGCGGCCTGGCCAGGTGCGCTGATGCTCAGTGCAAGTAGCGTTGGCAGGCCCAGTAAGCGGAATGGATCAAGCTGGAATTGGTGCGCCACAGAACTTCCCCATCGTTTTTTTTATTGGAGGCAGTACGTGTTGTCTGCCGGGCGATGCTGGTGGTGGAGAATCTTCTGGGAGCGTGTTAAGAGTGTCCAATGCAAAGATAGGGCTGGATTAATGCAGTGAACGACTTAATCGATCTGAAACGTGTGCGCCATCTGGTCTATCTGAGCGAGGAACTGCATTTTTCCCGCGCTGCGGCTCGGGCCAACCTGTCGCAGACGGCGTTCAGCCGCAGCATCCAGTCGCTGGAAGCGGACCTGGGCGTTCGGCTCTTCGATCGTGATACGCGCACGGTGATGCTCACCGCTGCCGGGCAGCAGTTGATCGGGCGTGCTCATGAGCTGCTCGGTTGCGCCAGGAAGCTGGTGGCGCAAGCCATCGATATTGCCGGCGCCGAAGGTGGGGAACTGCGCCTGGGCATCAACCCGATGGCGGCCACGCTCAACACCGTCGATATTCTCATCAGGTTGCGCAAACAGGTCCCCAGGCTGGTGCTCAATGTCCAGGTCGGGTACTGGAATCAGTTGTGCCACCTGCTGGAAACCGAGCAACTGGATTTCGTGGTCGCCAGCCTCAAGTCGGGCGAGGAAATCGACCCGCGCTTTTCCGTGACCCATCTGCCGCCTCAGCCGGCCTCGGTGTTCTGTCGCCGCGATCACCCGCTGGCCCGCCAGGCAGGCCCGATTGCCCGTGCCCAGATCCTCGACTACCAGTGGAGTGGCGTGTCGCCGTCCAACGAAGCTTCGCTGTATGCCCTGTTCGATCTGGCGCCGGGCACCTTGCTGCCCTGGACCCTGAGCTCCAACGATCTGAACCTGTTGCGCGAAACCACCCTGAGCAGCGACTCGTTGCTCCTGACCTGGCGCTCGTGGCTCGACCAGGACCTGCACAACGGGCTGCTGGTGGACCTGGCACCGTTCATACAGCCGCCCTGGCCGGCGGATGTGCTGACCATCCGCTACGCCGTGGTGACCCATGCCGGACGCACGCTTTCACCGATTGCCCAGCAAGCCGTGGACATGATCGTCAGCGAAGCCCCGGGGAGTGCCGGGCTGTCGACATTCCCGGGTGCTTGAACCGCGGGTGCCGGGGGGGGCTCAACCGGCCGCCGCAAAGGTCTGTACGAAAACTCGCCGAGCAAAGATCAGGCAAGGCAAAAGCAGGCGAGGAAGCCGAGTTCTGCGGCCTGAATGAGCATGCCGAGCCTGTCTTCAACGCAGTCTGATCGAAGCACAGGTAGTTTTCGTACAGAGCCTAAGGTTGCGCAAGGTGCCTTTGGCGACATGCGCTGGGGCTCTGGCCGAACCAGCGATAGCAGGCGCGGGTCAGCGAGCTGGGGTCGCCGTAGCCCAACAGGAACGCCACTTCGGTCAGGGCGATCTGCGGGTGGGGCAGCAGCGACTCAAGGCGTTTGCGGCGCAAGTCATCGATGATTTCCTCCACCCGCAAGCCTTGGGCTAGCAGGCGGCGCTGGAGCATATGCCGGGGCATGCCCAGTTGTCCGGCCAGGACCGGCAGCGTGCAGTTGCCCGTCACCAGCAGGCGCTCCACCAGTATTTCCACCTGGCGCCCCAGGTCCAGGGGGTGGCTCTGGATCAGGCGGCGGACAATGCGCTCGGTGGTCTCAAGCATTGCCGGGCTGGCGCTGGCCAGCGGGGTACTGAGCAAGCTGGCGGGAAAGAGCAGGGCGTTTTCAGCCTGGTTGATGCGTACCCGGCAGCCATACAGGGCGCGATAGGCCTTGGCGTCGAGGGGGCTGTCATGCCTGAAATTGATTTGCCATTGCTTGCCGGTGTGGTGGGTAACCCGGCGCAGGAAAGCCAGGGCAATGCCATGGACCAGCTCGCTCAATTGCCGGTCGCCCAGCCTGCTTACACTCAGGTCATGCTGCAGGTGCCAGGCGGCATATTGGCCCTCGACGCTCAGGCGCAGGTTCAGCCCGGGGGAGTGGTAGGGCATGTAGCGAGCGACCCGTTCCAGGGCATCGGCCAGGTGGCTGGCGTGGAGCACGATGAGGGCCAGCGGCCCGAGGATGGAGACGTCCTGCAGGTTCGCCATGCGAGCGCCGAAATCCGCCAGCGACAAGGCCTGCGAGGTGATCTCCAGCAACTGCGCGACCTTCTCCAGGGGCAGGCTGAAATGGGCGTCGTCGAGCTGGGCCTGGGTCATGCCGACACGGGCCAGCAGGGCCTGGGCGTCACCGCCATGCTCGCTGACCAGTCGGGTGAAGCCGGTCAGGGCAGGGGCCCTGACAAACAAGGGGGGACGGTTCATTTTGTTCCCGAATGCCAAATTCTTGTTATCAAATGCCAAGTAACCTAATTCGCCTCATGCCAGCATCTCAAGTCAAGAAAATTCATGATTCGAGGTCTTGGAAATGCTTTGCGACTATCAGGACGTTCTGCAGATCGAGGCGGGTCCTCAGCCCTTTGCCGATATCAACAACACCTATGCGTTGATCGAACGCAGCGCGAGCCAATGGCCACAGGCCCCGGCCCTGAGCTTCTTTCTGCGGGTCGAGGATCATGCGCGGCCGGTGCGCTGGACATACGCCCAACTGCTGGCGGACATCACTCGCGCAGCCAACCTGTTCGAGCGCTTGGGGGTACGGCGGGGCGACGTGGTTGCGCTGATCCTGCCGAACTTGCCGCAAACCCATATCGCCATGTGGGGCGCGCAGACCGCGGGTATCGCCTTTGCGGTCAACGTCTTGCTGGACGGCACGCAGATGGCCGAGCTGCTGGCGACGGCCAAGGTCCGCTGGATAGTCACGGTAGGCCCCGAGCCGGATGCGCAGATCTGGCAGCGGGTCGAGGGCGCGATTGCCCGCTTGCCCGGCCTGCAAGGCGTATTGGCTGTCGACCCGATGCGGCACCTGCCGGGCCATGGGCAGAGCGCGCCGCTGCCCGCGGAAGTGGCCGGGGTGCCGGTCCTGGATTTTTTCGCCGAACTGGCCCTCGAGCCAGGCGAGCGCCTGCGGTTTGCCCCGCCGGGCCTGAACGACGTGGCGGCCTACTATTGCACCGGTGGCACCACCGGCTTGCCGAAAATTGCCCGTCACAGCCAGCGCAATGAAGTGATCTTCTGCGGGCAACTGGATGCGGTGATCGGCGCGCCGGTCCTGCGGCCAGGACGCACCGTGCTGACCGCGTTACCGCTGTTTCACGTCAATGCGCTGATCGGTTGTGGCCTGGCGGCATTTGCCCAGGGCGGTCATGTGCTGCTGGCACCACCGGCGGGGTTTCGCACGCCGGGATTCATGCCGCGGTTCTGGGAGATAGTCGAAACCCATCAGGTCAGCAGCTATTCAGCTGTGCCCACGGTCTACGCCGGCCTGTTGCAGGTGCCCTGCGCGGGGCATGACACAAGCTCGCTGACGGTGGCGATCTGCGGCGCGGCGCCGATGCCCAGGGACTTGCTGCGCAAGTTCGAGCAACAGACAGGCCAGCGCATTCTCGAAGGCTATGGCTTGACCGAGGGCACTTGCGCGTCGTCGGTCAATCCGGCGCGCGGTGAGTCGCGCATTGGCTCGGTCGGCCTGCGCCTACCCTGGCAGGACATGCGGGTGATGATCCTCGATGAGCGAGGTGCCTGGTTGCGTGATGCGCAAGTCGATGAGGTGGGGGCGATCTGCATCAGCGGTCCCAATGTCTTCATCGGCTATCTGGACAGCGCCCATGATCAGGGGGCGTGGTTCGATACTGTCGCCCTCGACGGTGTGTCCGAACAGCGCTGGTTCAACACCGGGGACCTTGGGCGCTGCGATGGCGAAGGTTACTTCTGGCTCACCGGGCGCAAGAAGGAACTGATCATCCGCGGGGGGCACAACATTGAGCCCAAATACATCGAGGAGGTGCTGGCCACGCACCCCGATGTGGCGTTGTGTGCAGCGGTGGGCCGGCCCGACGCGCATGCCGGGGAAGTACCGGTGGCCTATGTGCAGGTGCGCGCCGGGAGTGCCATCAGCAGCGCCCAGTTGCTGGACTACGCGACGCGGCATATCAGCGAGCGCGCAGCGGTGCCCAAGGCGATCATCCTGGCCGACGCGCTACCCGTCACCGGAGTGGGCAAGATTTTCAAGCCCGCGCTGGTCATGGCTGAAATCGAGACAGTCATACGCCAGGAAGCCGCCTTGCTGGCCATCGAGCTGCAAGAGGTGAGGGTGGTGCAGAGCGCCAGGCAAGGCCTGGTGGCGAGCTATCGCTGCACAGATGAAACCTCGCGACTGGCCGAGGCTTTGAGCCGCTACACCTTTGTCAGTGAGCGAAGCTGAGCCTGGGCTCCAGGCCGCGGGCCCGAGTGCTTGCGATGCAGCGCCGGTGTTGTGAAGTTGCACGCTTCGCATGCTCGCGCGCTGCCTCGCTTTTTCTTATCCAGCGAGCACATTTTTAATATTTTTCCTTCGCAGGCGTCTGTCGCACCATCTGTGGCATCCGACTTACCCCCGGGTTCTGAACAGCGTGCGCCCAGCCTTCCGGCCGGCGCCATTCGTCTCGCAGAAGGACACAGACATGACCGTAGAACAACCCATACAAGTGGACACCCTGGTGGTGGGCGCAGGCCAGGCCGGCGTGGCCATGAGCGAGCACCTGAGCAAGCTCGGGGTGCCGCACCTGGTGCTGGAGCGCAGCCGAGTGGCCGAGGCCTGGCGCACCGGGCGCTGGGATTCCCTGGTGGCCAACGGGCCGGCCTGGCACGACCGCTTTCCCGGGATGGAATTCGATGTCGCCGCCGATGCCTTCCCGGCCAAGGACCAGGTGGCGGACTATTTCGAAGCCTATGCGCGCAAGTTCAATGCGCCGATCCGCACCGGCGTGGAAGTGCGCAAGGTACTGCGCAATGTCGGCCGCCCGGGCTTCACCGTGGAAACCTCCGAAGGGCTGATCCAGGCCCAACGGGTGGTGGCCGCCACCGGGCCTTTCCAGCGTCCGGTGATCCCGCCGATTGCCCCGGCCAATGACCGGCTGACGCAGATCCACTCCGCCGAATACCGCAACCCGCAGCAACTGCCCGAGGGCGCGGTGCTGGTGGTGGGCGCGGGGTCGTCCGGGGTGCAGATCGCCGATGAGCTGCAGCGTGCGGGGCGCCGGGTCTACCTGTCGGTGGGGGCCCACGACCGGCCACCGCGCTCCTATCGCAACCGGGATTTCTGCTGGTGGCTCGGGGTGCTGGGAGAGTGGGACGCCGAGATCGCCAAGCCGGGGCGCGAGCACGTGACCATTGCCGTCAGCGGCGCCCGCGGCGGCCAGACCATCGACTTCCGCGCCCTGGCGCACCAGGGCATCACCCTGGTGGGGCTGACCAAGGCCTTTGCCGGCGAGCACGTGACCTTCCAGGCCGACCTGCTGGACAACCTGGCCCGGGGCGACGAGAACTACCTGGCATTGCTGGACGCGGCGGATGCCTACATCGCCCGCAACGGCCTCGACCTGCCCCTGGAGCCCGAAGCCCGCCGGCGCCTGCCGGACCCGGACTGCGTCAAGCAGCCGATCCTCGAACTCGACCTGCAACAGGCCGGCATCACCTCGATCATCTGGGCCACCGGCTACGCCGTGGACTTTTCCTGGCTGCAGGTCGACACCTTCAGCGAACAGGGCAAGCCCCTGCACCAGCGCGGCGTGTCCCGCGAGCCGGGGGTCTACTTCCTCGGCCTGCCCTGGCTGTCGCGCCGTGGCTCGTCGTTTATCTGGGGGGTGTGGCACGACGCCAAGCATGTCGCCGACCACATCGCCACCCAGCGCAAGTACCAGGCCTACAGCGACGCCCGGCCGCCGGCGGCTACCGCCGAAGCACCGGCCCTCAACCTCAGCCCCGTGGGAGCCCACTGATGCCTACTCATACTCGCATCCGCATGTTCAACACCAAGGACACCTACCCCAACCAGTCCCTGGACAACGACCTGTGCCAGGCCGTGCGCGCCGGCAACACGGTGTATGTGCGCGGCCAGGTCGGCACCGACTTCGACGGCCGGCTGGTCGGCCTCGGCGACCCGCGGGCCCAGGCCGAGCAGGCGATGAAAAACGTCAAGCAACTGCTGGAAGAGGCCGGCAGCGATCTGAGCCACATCGTCAAGACCACCACCTACCTCACCGACCCGCGCTACCGCGAGCCGGTGTACCAGGAGGTGGGCAAGTGGCTCAAGGGGGTGTTCCCGATCTCCACCGGGCTGGTGGTCTCGGCCCTCGGCCAGCCGCAGTGGCTGATGGAGATCGACGTGATCGCGGTGATCCCCGAGTGAGGGGGTTGCCGAAGGTTCCGGCGGCCTTGTGCCGCGCTTGCCACAAGGCCCTGTGGGCCAGGGAGTTTGCATGACTTTTTCCATCGTTGGACGCTGCGCCGAAACCGGCCAGCTGGGCATCGCCATCAGTTCTTCCAGCATCGCCGTGGGCGCGCGCTGCCCCTGGGTGCGGGCCGGAGTGGGCGCGGTGGCGACCCAGAACGTCACCTTGCCGGCCCTGGGCCCGCAGATCCTCGACCTGCTGGAGGGCCAGAAGCTCGACCCGGCCAGCGCCCTGGACCGGGCCCTGGGCAGCAACGGCTGGAGCCAGTATCGCCAGGTCACGGTGATCGACAGCCAGGGCCGCACCGCGTTGTTCAGCGGCCAGGAAGCCCTGGGCCAGCACAACGCGGTGGCGGGGGAGCAGTGCGTGGCGGCCGGCAACCTGCTGGCAGGCCCGCAGGTGATCGAGGCCATGGTCCAGGCCTTTGAAAACACCCCGGGCATGCTGGTGGAGCGCCTGCTGGCGGCGATGCAGGCAGCGATGGCGGCGGGGGGCGAGGCGGGGCCGGTGCATTCGGCGGCGCTGAGCGTGGTGGACGACCTGACCTGGCCCATCGTCGACTTGCGGGTGGACTGGGCCGACGCCGACCCCATCGGCCAGCTCGCCGGCCTGTGGCAGGCCTACCGGCCGCAGATGCAGGACTACCTGACCCGCGCCCTGGACCCGACGGCGGCGCCCAGCTACGGAGTGCCGGGCAATGAGTGAACAATCGAGCCGCGAGTTGTTGGCGCGGCTGGTGGGCTTTGCCACGGTCAGCCGCGACTCCAACCTGGAGCTGATCGGCTTCATCCGCGATTACCTGGCCAGCCATGGCGTGCACAGCGAGCTGATCTACAACCCGGAGCGGACCAAGGCCAACCTGTTTGCCAGCATCGGCCCCGAGGATCGTGGCGGTGTGGTGCTGTCCGGCCACACCGACGTGGTGCCGGTGGACGGCCAGGCCTGGAGCGTCGAGCCCTTTGTCCTCAGCGAGCGCGAAGGGCGCCTGTACGGCCGCGGTACCGCCGACATGAAAGGTTTCATCGCCTCGGTGCTGGCTGCGGTGCCGGGCCTGACCCGGCGCCGCTTGCGGCTGCCGGTGCACCTGGCCTTTTCCTATGACGAGGAGGTGGGGTGCCTGGGGGTGCGGCCGATGCTTGAGCGAATGCAGCAGCGGCCGCACAAACCGCTGCTGTGCCTGATCGGCGAGCCCACCGAGCTGCGCCCGGTGCTCGGCCACAAGGGCAAGCTGGCCATGCGCTGCCAGGTGCGCGGCGCGGCCTGCCATTCCGCCTATGCGCCCTATGGGGTCAATGCCATCGAGTACGCGGCGCGGCTGATCGGCAAGCTGGGGGAGATCGGCAGCCGCTTGGCGCAACCCGAGCACCACGACCCACGTTTCGATCCGCCGTTCTCCACGGTGCAGACCGGCACCATCCAGGGCGGCCGGGCCCTGAACATTGTGCCGGCCGAGTGCCAGTTCGATTTCGAGGTGCGCACCCTGCCGGGCTATGACGCCCAGGCAGTGGTGGACCAGTTGCAAGGCTATGCCCGGGACCAGCTGCTGCCGCAGATGCAGGCGGTGCAGGCCGACACCGGGATCGCCCTGCAACCTCTGAGTGCCTACCCGGGGCTGGCCACCGCTGCCGACAGCG
This sequence comes from Pseudomonas protegens CHA0, assembly GCF_000397205.1. Lineage (NCBI taxonomy): Bacteria > Pseudomonadati > Pseudomonadota > Gammaproteobacteria > Pseudomonadales > Pseudomonadaceae > Pseudomonas > Pseudomonas protegens. The sequence continues at coordinate 3,991,953 of NC_021237.1, read as the reverse complement.
AGGCCGCCGAACTGCTGGCGCTGCTCAGCGGCTCGCGGGAGTTCGGCACCGTGGCCTTCGGCACCGAGGGCGGGCTGTTCCACCAGGCCGGGATTCCCACGGTGGTCTGCGGCCCGGGCAGCATGGACCAGGGCCACAAGCCGGACGAGTTCATCAGCCTTGAGCAACTGCACGCCTGCGACGCCCTGTTGCTGCGCCTGGGCGACTGGCTGGAGCACCCGGCCTGAACCGGATGTGCTCAACCCAGGCTCCCTCGCCGTGGGACAGTGCCCATTCGCCGCCATCCGGACCTCCGGATGGCGGCGTTTTGCGTGGGGCGCCAGGCCGTCTGGTTGCAGAGCTTTTTCATGGGACTCGAACATATTTTTAGTATTTTTCCTCTGGCCCGCTGTGACGCACCATCGCTCTGGACCCAATAACCAGCAGGCCGTCGCAACGGCCGATGAGGGAATGCAGCGTGTTCGATCTCGGTTACTGGCAGCAGCGGGCTGCCCGACAAACATTCATTGACCAGGCGCTGATCGGCGGCCAGCGGTTGTCCGCCGAATCCGGCGCTACCTTCGATGCCATCAACCCGGCCACCCGCCAGGTGCTGGCCCGGGTCAGCGCCTGTGGCGCAGCCGAGGTGGACCTGGCGGTGGCCGCCGCGCGCCGGGCCTTCGAGCACGGGCCCTGGGCGCGCATGGCCCCGGTGGAGCGCAAGAAGGTCTTGCTGCGCCTGGCCGAACTGATGCTGGCCCACCGCGAGGAACTGGCCCTGCTGGACAGCCTGAACATGGGCAAACCGGTGATGGACGCCTGGAACATCGACGTGCCCGGCGCGGCCAATGTCTTCGCCTGGTACGCCGAAAGCATCGACAAGCTCTACGATCAGGTGGCCCCCGGCGCCCGCAACAGCCACGCCAGCATCAGCCGCGTGCCCCTGGGGGTGATCGGCGCGGTGGTGCCCTGGAACTTCCCCCTGGACATGGCCGCCTGGAAGCTGGCGCCGGCCCTGGCGGTGGGCAACTCGGTGGTGCTCAAGCCCGCCGAGCAGTCGCCGTTCTCGGCGCTGCGCCTGGCCGAACTGGCCCTGGAGGCCGGTTTGCCGGAAGGCGTGCTCAACGTGGTGCCGGGCCTGGGCAGCGAAGCCGGACGGGCCCTGGGCCTGCACCCGGACGTGGATTGCCTGGTGTTCACCGGCTCCACCGAGGTGGGCAAGTTCTTCATGCAGTATTCGGCGCAGTCCAACCTCAAGCAGGTCTGGCTCGAATGCGGGGGCAAGAGCCCGAACCTGGTGTTCGACGACTGCCAGGACCTGGACCTGGCCGCAGAGAAGGCCGCCTTCGGCATTTTCTTCAACCAGGGCGAGGTGTGTTCCGCCAACTCGCGGCTGCTGGTGCAGCGCAGCATCCATGAAGAGTTTGTGGAACGCCTCAAGGCCAAGGCCCGGGACTGGCGGCCGGGCAACCCGCTGGACCCGGCCAGCCGTGCCGGGGCCATGGTCGACGCGCGCCAGACCGCCAGCGTCATGGGGCATATCGCGGCGGCCCTGGAGCAGGGCGCGCAGCTGGCCTGTGGCGGCCGGCAACTGAGCATCGATGGCAGCGACAACTACATCGAGCCGACCATCCTCACCGGCGTGGGCCCGGCGATGGCCATCGCCCGGGAAGAAGTGTTCGGCCCGGTGCTGGCGGTGACGCCGTTCGACGACGAGGAACAGGCCATTGCGCTGGCCAATGACAGCGTCTACGGCCTGGCCGCCTCGCTGTGGAGCGACGACCTCAACCGCGCCCACCGGGTCGCCGGGTGCTTGCGGGCCGGCACGGTGTCGGTCAATACCGTGGATGCCCTGGACGTCACCGTGCCGTTTGGCGGTGGCCGGCAGTCGGGGTTCGGTCGCGACCTGTCGCTGCATGCCTTCGACAAGTACACCCAACTGAAAACCACCTGGTTCCAGCTGCGCTGAGCGCTGTGAACCCTCTGCGGCGCCGGGCTGGCGCCGCTGCACCTGCCGCCCCGGCGGCAGGCCCACAACAACAATAAGAACGGAGTGCGTGCCATGACTGCAAATCTCTCCACGGGGGCCTTGAGCCCCACCAGCAAGGGCGGCCTGCGCCGGGTCCTGGGCCTGGGTTCACTGGTCTCGGTGGCTGTCGGCCTGGTGGTGTCCCAGGGGGTGATGGTGCTGATGCTGCAAGGGGCGGGGATGGCCGGGCTGGGCTTCTTCATCCCGCTGCTGCTGGCCTACCTGCTGGCCCTGACCTATGCCCTGTCGTTTTCCGAACTGGCGCTGATGGTGCCCCGGGCCGGCAGCCTGAGCAGCTACACCGAGGTGGCCATCGGACATTTCCCGGCGATCCTCGCGACCTTCTCCGGCTACATGGTGGTGGCGATGTTCGCCCTGTCCGCCGAGCTGCTGCTTCTGGACCTGATCATCGGCAAGGTCTACCCCGGCGCGTTGCCGCCGATGCTGGTGGCCTATGGGGTACTCGGGGTGTTCACCTTGCTCAACCTGTTGGGCATCGACGTCTTCGCCAAGCTGCAGACGGTGCTGGCGGTGGTGATGGTGGTGATCCTGCTGACCCTGGGCCTGGGCGCCGTGAGCAGTGCCCAGGCCGACCTGCAACTGCCCCTGGACCAGGGCTGGAACCCCTTGCAAGTCGGCGCCCTGGCGCTGGCGGCCATGGCCATCTGGGGCTTTGTCGGTGCCGAGTTCGTCTGCCCGCTGGTGGAGGAAACCCGCAACCCGGAGCGCAATATCCCGCGTTCGATGATCATCGGCCTGAGCGTGATCTTCCTGGTGATTACCCTCTATTGCCTGGGTGCCTTGCTCTGTGTGCCGCGGGCGCAACTGGCCAGCGATCCGCTGCCGCATTTCCTGTTCGCCACCACGGTGTTCGGCGAGGCCGGCAAGCTGTTCCTGGTGGGGGCGGTGATCACTGCCACCTGCAGCACGGTCAACTCGTCCCTGGCGGCGCTGCCGCGGATGCTCTACGGCATGGCCCAGAACGGCCAGGCCTTTCCCCAGTTCAAGCGCTTGAGCCCCCGTGGCCGTACGCCCTGGGTGGCGGTGCTGTTCGTGGCGGCGCTGACCGGGCTGCCGATCCTGCTGCTGGGCCAGGACCCGGATTCCATCAGCCTGCTGCTGTTGGCCGCCGCCCTGGCGTGGCTGCTGGCCTATATCGTCGTGCACATCGACGTGATCGCCCTGCGCCGCCGCTACCCCGATGCGCCACGGCCGTTCCGCTCGCCGTTCTACCCCTGGCCCCAGGTGCTGGGTATCGTCGGCATGCTGTTTGCGATCTACCACGTTTCCCCATCCCCCGAGATGACCGCGCGGATCTTCGGCAGTGCCGGCGTGGTGCTGGGGGTGATTTCGCTGATCGCCGTGGTCTGGATCAAGCTGGTGATGCGCAAGCCGCTGTTCGTTCCCGAACCGCTGCTGCCCGGCGAACCGACCCTGGCAACCCAACCTTCCCTTGAACCCGCCTACCGTGCAGGAGAATGACCATGAGCACCTCCAACCAACAGCCGCAGCCGGCCGCGCCCCGCAGTACCCAGGATTACCAGGCCGCCGACGCCGCGCACCATATCCATGCCTTCCTCGACCAGAAGGCGCTGAACGCCGAGGGCCCGCGGGTGATCGTCCGTGGTGAGGGCCTGCACCTGTGGGACAACGACGGCAAGCGCTACCTGGACGGCATGTCCGGCCTGTGGTGCACCAACCTGGGCTATGGCCGCAAGGACCTGGCCGCTGCCGCCAGCGCCCAGCTGGAGCAATTGCCGTACTACAACATGTTCTTCCACACCACCCACCCGGCGGTGGTGGAGCTGTCCGAGTTGCTGTTCAGCCTGCTGCCCGGGCACTACAGCCACGCCATCTACACCAACTCCGGTTCCGAGGCCAACGAGGTGCTGATCCGCAGCGTGCGCCGCTACTGGCAGATCCTCGGCCAGCCGCAGAAGAAGGTGATGATCGGCCGCTGGAATGGCTACCACGGCTCGACCCTGGCAGCCACGGCCCTGGGCGGAATGAAGTTCATGCATGACATGGGCGGGTTGATCCCGGACGTGGCGCATATCGACGAGCCTTACTGGTTCGCCCACGAAGGCAACCTGACACCCGCCGAGTTCGGCTTGCGCTGCGCCCGCCAGCTGGAGGAGAAGATCCTCGAATTGGGGGCCGAGAACGTCGCCGGTTTCATCGCCGAGCCGTTCCAGGGCGCGGGCGGCATGATCTTCCCGCCGGAAAGCTACTGGCCGCAAATCCAGCGCATCTGCCGCCAGTACGACGTGCTGCTGTGCGCCGACGAAGTGATCGGTGGTTTCGGCCGCACCGGCGAATGGTTCGCCCACCAGCATTTCGGTTTCGAGCCCGACACCCTGTCCATCGCCAAGGGCCTGACCTCCGGCTACATCCCCATGGGCGGGCTGGTGCTGAGCAAGCGCATTGCCCAGGTACTGGTGGAGCAGGGCGGGGTGTTCGCCCACGGCCTGACCTATTCCGGGCACCCGGTGGCAGCGGCCGTAGCCATCGCCAACCTCAAGGCCCTGCGCGATGAAGGGGTGGTGAGCCAGGTCAAGAACGATACCGGCCCCTACCTGCAGCAGTGCCTGAGGGAAGTGTTCGGCAACCACCCGCTGATCGGCGAGATCCAGGGCACCGGGCTGGTGGCGGCGTTGCAGTTCGCCGAGGACAAGGCCAGCCGCAAGCGTTTCGCCAACGAGAACGACATCGCCTGGCGCTGCCGCACCCTGGGCTTCGAAGAGGGGGTGATCATTCGCTCGACCTTCGGGCGGATGATCATGGCCCCGGCCCTGGTGGCCAGCCGTGGCGACATTGACGAGCTGGTGGACAAGACCCGCCGCGCAGTGGAACGCACCGCCGGGGAAATCGAGGCCGGTACCCTGCCGAGCAGCTAAGCGCGACACAGACCCGCCCCCCTTGAGTGGCATCACCCGCCGCAGCCTGGCTGCGGCGGTTTTTTTTGCCTGTCACTCGGCAGGGGAAGCATTTCCTTCTGCATGCCCCGGTGATGGGGCGTTAGCCTGTGGTCAGCCTCTAGAACTTCCCGTTCAAACCGATGCGCAGGCTGTCGTTGCGTTCATCCGAACCCAGCGCGGTCTTATAGGAGAAGCCCATTTGCCAGGCACGCCCGAGGTTGAAGTCAACACCCATGTCCAGGCTGGCGAAGTCGCGGTCCAGGGCGTCGGGCTTGAGCCGGTAGAGCTGGCCTTCATCGCCCTGGTCGGTATAGCGCATCTTGTAGTCGCTGCTGCTACTGAAGTTGTGACCCCAGGCCAGGCCGACCTTGGGGGTGACCACGCCGACCCGGGTCATCAGGTCGTAACCGGTGCGCAGGCCCAGGTAGGAAGTGAAGTTCTGCTGGTTTTGCTCGTCATAGGAAAGCCCGTAGATGCCTCCGCCTTTTTCACTGAAGGCGTCCAGGCGTGTGACGCTGGCGTTCAAGCGGCTGTAGGGGGTCAGCGACAGTGGCCCCTGGCGGTACTCGTAGCTGGCGGTCAGCGAGGCGAACAACTGGTCGGCATCGCGCGAGCCTCGGGCATAGTCGTCGTTGCTGCCCGTGATGTAGCGACGCGAGTCGAAGCTGATGCGGTTGTAGCCCAGCAGGCCGTCGACAAACACCTGGGGCGCCAGGTTCAGGCTCAGGTAGGTGGCGATGCCGATGGCGTCCGCATCGCTGCGGGTCTTGTTGCTGCCGATCTCGCTGCGGTCGTTGCCGTAGCCGATCCCGACCCCGGCGATCAGCGTGGGCGACAGCCGATAGTCGACGCCGGCGCTCAGGCCCAGGGTGGTGAAACTGTTGCCCTGGGCGCCACGGGCGTGGGTCGAGCCGGTGTTGACGAAACCGTCGCTCCAGAACGCCAGGTCATCCTGCTTGCAGTTGTCCTGCGCGGCAGCGGCGGCCTCGCGTTTTTCCTGCTCGGTCTGGTTGGCCGAATCTCCCAGTTGTTCCTTGATCACCTTGGCGACCTCGCCCAGCGGTACGTTGCTGCCGTCCTTGCGCAAACTGGCGTTGAACGAATTGCGGTCGCAGCGCATCTGGTGCAACTGCTCCATACGCTGGTTGAAGTTGTCCATCTGGGTACTGGCAAAGCGTTCCGCGGCGCGGGTCTGGGCGTTGAGCAGGCCGATGACCTCGGCGTCCCTGGTCGGGTCCGCACGGGTCTGGATGATGAAGCTCATGGTGCTGGAGGCGCTGGAGCCGCTGAGGTTGTGCAGGCCGAAGCTGACGACCGCCGTACCGGCGAAGGCCGCCGATGGCACGAAGCGCATCGAGAAGGGGCCCATCATCATCGCCCGGCCGGCCGAGGCCGGGGTCACCGTGCCCAGGGTGGCGTGGGTGAACGGGCCGCCGGTGGCGCCCTGGGTCAGGTCGACGGTGGCCGACTGGCCCGCTGCGAGGATCTGGCTGGAGGCGGGCACGGTGATCGCCACGGCAGCGATGGTGATCGAATAGGCCTGTGAGCCCGTGGCACCGTTGGCATCGGTGGCGGTGATGACCAGGTTGCTGCTGCCGCTGGTAGTCGGCGTACCGCTGATCAGGCCGCTGGCGGTGTTCAGGCTCAGGCCCGCCGGCAGGCTACCGCTGGTGATGCTGTAGCTGTAGGGAACGGTGCCACCGGTGGCGCTGAGAGTTGCGCTGTAGGGGCTGCCTGCCGTGCCGGCCCCCAGGGACGCCGGGGTCAGTACCAGGCTGGGCGCGCTGACGGTGATGGTCACCGTGGCCGGGCTGGAAGTGCCGCTGGCGTTGGTGGCGGTGTAGGTGAAGCTGTCAGCGCCGGAGAAACCGGCGGTGGGAGTGTAACTGATGCTGGTGCCGCTGGCCGTGGCAGTACCGTGGCTGGCGGCGCTGGCCACGGCGACGCTGGTGGCGGCGCCGCCACTGAGGCTCAGAGGGATCGGGTTGGCGCTGCTGTTGGCCGCGACCGTGGCGCTGACGGCGCTGGCAACCGGTGCCTGAATATTGATGGTGATCGAGTAGGCCTGGGACCCGGTGGCGCCGTTGGTATCGGTGGCGGTGATGGTCAGGTTGAAGGTGCCAGCGGCGCTTGGTATGCCGCTGATCGCACCGGTGCCGGTGTTCAGGCTGAGGCCGGTCGGCAGGCTGCCGGATGTGATGCTGTAGCTGTAGGGCACAGTGCCGCCGGTGGCGCTGAGGGTTGAGCTATAGGGCGTGCCGGCAGTGCCGTTGCTCAGGGAGCCGGGGCTCAGGGTGATGCTCGGGGCACTGACGGTAATGCTCACCGTGGCCGGGCTGGAAGTGCCGCTGGCGTTGGTGGCGGTGTAGGTGAAACTGTCGGCGCCGGAGAAACCGGCGGCGGGGGTGTAGCTGATGCTGGTGCCGCTGGCCGTGGCAGTCCCATGGCTGGCGGCGCTGGCCACGGCGACGCTGGTGGCGGCGCCGCCACTGAGGCTCAGAGGGATCGGGTTGGCGCTGCTGTTGGCCGCGACCGTGGCGCTGCCGGCGCTGGCAACCGGTGCCTGAATATTGATGGTGATCGAGTAGGCCTGGGACCCGGTGGCGCCGTTGGTATCGGTGGCGGTGATGGTCAGGTTGGAGGTGCCAGCGGCGCTCGGTATGCCGCTGATCGCACCGGTGCCGGTGTTCAGGCTGAGGCCGGTCGGCAGGCTGCCGGATGTGATGCTGTAGCTGTAGGGCACAGCGCCGCCGGTGGCGTTGAGGGTTGCGCTATAGGGCGTGCCGGCGGTGCCGTTGCTCAGGGAGCCGGGGCTCAGGGTGATGCTCGGGGCACCGACGGTGATGCTCACCGTGGCCGGGCTGGAAGTGCCGCTGGCGTTGGTGGCGGTGTAGGTGAAACTGTCGGCACCGGAGAAACCGGCGGCAGGCGTGTAGCTGATGCTGGTGCCGCTGGCCGTGGCGCTGCCATGGCTGGGGGCGCTGGCCACGGCGACGCTGGTGGCGGCACCACCGGTGATGTTCAAGGGAATCGTGTTGGCGCTGCTGTTGGCCGCGACCGTGGTGCTCAGTGCGTTGGCAACTGGTGGCAGGCCGTTGATCAACAAGGTGTAGGCGCGAGAGCCGGTGGCGCTGTAGGCGTCGGTGGCGGTGATGGTCAGGTTGAAGGCACCACCGGCAGTGGGGGTGCCGCTGAGTGTACCGGTGCTGGTGTTCAGGCTCATGCCGGCCGGCAGGCTGCCGGCAGTGATCGCGTAGCTGTAGGGGGCGGTGCCCGCGGAGGTGCTCAGGGTCTGGCTGTAGGCCGTGCTTTGAGTGCCGTTGGGCAGAGTCGTCGGTGTTATCGCCAGGGTGGGCGGGGTGACGGTGATGGTCACCGTAGCCGGGCTGGAAGTGCCGCTGGCGTTGGTGGCGGTATAGGTGAAGCTGTCGGTGCCGGAGAAACCGGCGGTGGGGGTGTAGCTGATGCTGGTGCCGCTGGCGGTGGCAGTCCCATGGCTGGCGGCGCTGGCCACGGCGACGCTGGTGGCGGCGCCGCCACTGAGGCTCAGAGTGATCGAGTTGGCGCTGCTGTTGGCGGCCACCGTGGCGCTGACCGGGCCGACTGTGGGGGCGGGCACGGCGTAGGTATAGCCATTGGTCAGGGTCGCGCTGCCGCCAGGGGTGATGATCGTTACGTTCACTGCGCCCGCGGCATGAGCCGGTGTGGTGGCCGTGATGGTCGTGGCGTTGTTTACGGTATAACTGGGGGCCGCCGTGCCGCCGAAGCTGACCGAGGTGGCGCCGGTAAAATTGCTGCCGGTGAGGGTGACGGCGGTGGCGCCAGCGGTGCTGCCGGAGTTGGGGGCAACCGAGGTCAGGGTCGGGGTCGCCGCGCCGGTAACCTCCAGGGTATAGGTGGCGACCCCGGCCTGGTTTCTGCCGTCATTCAGGGAAATGTTGAAGGTGTAGTTGCCGGCGATGGTAGGTGCACCATGCAGCGTGGTGGTCGGACTGTTGGGTGAGGCATCGAGGATCAGCCCCGGTGGCAGGCAGGGGGCCGTATCGTCTGGATCGTCGATATCACACTGGTACCACTTATCCAGGGGCATTTCACCGCCGCTGGAAAGGATCTGGATACTCATCGACTGGCCCACCGTGACCGATGGCAGCGTGGTGCCCGTCCCCGGACTTGTGATCACGGGGGGCGGCAGCAGCGCCATGGCGGCCGTTGGCAGGCTCAAAAGCAGAAAAAGCAGGACCAGCGAACGTGCCAGCGAACCGTGGAAACTACTGCGCGATGTTTTCATAAAGGCTCCCTGCCATTTGCGATCAGCTTTGTCGCGGCCGCATCCAGCGTTAAATGAGTCAAGGTCAAAGGGTAAAATTCAGGTCGCCGTTCCGCGAGACCTGCCTACAGCCGTCATCCGGGCTTTCAGGGGTTGTCCAGCTCCTCCCGAGGCAATTGCCGTGCCGGGCGCCGCATTTGCACATACAGGCCGTTTTCGTCACCGGCCAGAAACCCTAGGCGCTGGTACAGGCCCTGGGCCCGGCTGCCGAGTTCGACGCTCAGGCTACAAGAGTGGCCCTGGGTATCGGCTTCGGTCAGGATTTCCCGCAGCAATGCGCTGCCCAGGCCCAGGCCCTGGCAGTGAGGCAGCAGGGCGATATCGACGACGCGCAGGTCAGTGGCTTGCCGATGCAGGCACAGGCGGCCGATTGCTTCGCCGGCCTGTTCGATGATCAGCCACTGTGCCCCCGGGTAGTGCCGCTCATAGTGCTGGCGTTGCAGCTCGGCTTGGCTGTGCAGGAATGCGTGGCGCTGGGCGTCGCTCCAGCCGGGTACGGCACGGACCTCGGCCCAGCGGCGAGACACGAACAACTCCCGCAGGAAGGCCTGGTCGGTGGTGTTCTGCAGGCGCAGAGCGCCACCGACCGGCAGCACCGCTTGCAGGAGGGGGGCGCAGGCTGGGCTTATCACCACCTTTGTGGATACTCGCCGTTCAGGCAGATGCAATAGCGCAGCGTCAGAAAGGGTTGCATCGCATAACGCTGCGACTCGGCCTTGGCGGTGTCCATCCCGGCAGGGGCCACCGTATCGGGGTGCAGGCTGGGCCCGCCAGTGGCCTGCACTCTGGCGTTGTACAAGCGAATCCCCCGTGGTTGTGCCAGGTAGGCCGTGTTATCGGCTAGGTCCAGGGCCATGGCGTTGTCGCTACCATCCTGGGCCAATACCTGATGGGTGTGGGGGGCGAAGTTTTCCGGTTTCAAGATGGTCTTATCGCCGCCCAGTTTCTGGCCCAGGGTGCGCATGCTCAGGGTGGGGGCCTGACCCTCACCTATGGCGACGCGGCCGCGGAGATCGGGCAGATTGAAGTTGATCCCGTTACTGCCACCATAAATGTTGGCGATCACTGAATAGAGCGCTTGATACTCATTCACGAGCAACAGTCGACCGTCGCAGACGGCCCAGTCCACAGGGGCGAAGTTGAAGGGAAAAAGCCGAATTTCACCAGTAAAAGCATCCATGGTCGATCGCTCCTGAAAAAAGAGGGACTAGGGCTTCGATGGGTAGAGGCCCGTCATGCAGATGATGTAGTTGATCACCAGGGACCCCATCATGTTGCTGTGGGGGGCGACCGATTTATTGGCCACGCCCAGGGCCGGGCTGAGAAAACTCGGGTTCAAGCTGACCATTGTGGAATTGTTGGTTCCCTTGCTGTAAAGCCCGGTGACGCTGTCTGTCGGGCTTACCCGCTTGAACTTGCCGAAACTCAGGCTATTGATCGGTGGGGTGATGGCAACCGGCACGGCGGATGCCGCCTCGTTGGCACTGACCTGGAATCCATGAATATGCGGTGGCGTGTTCTCTGCTGTGAGAGTGATCTGCTCGACGCCCGCCCTCTCGGCCAGGGACCAGCTAGACAAGCCCGGTCCGCTGCCCTGACCGACAGGGGTTCTGCCGCGGTAGTCCGGGAGCTTGAAGGTGTTCCGGCCATCGCCGCCATAGGTACTGCCGATCAAGCTGAACAGGGCGTCGTTGCCCTTGACCGGCAACTCGGTGCCATTGCACAAGGCCCAGCCCTTGGGGGCGAAGTTGCCGGCAAACATACGGATCTCTCCGAGGTATGCATCAGACATATTGCTTTCCTTAGTCGTTAGGCTGTGGGCGTTTGCTTACCGAGGTGGGTAGGTACCAGTGATGGCAATGCAGAAGTTGCCGCCGATCGACGGCTGGATGTTCAACATCGGAAGGCCGGGAGGGCTCACCACCGTGGTGATGTTGAGCGTCACGTGACTTGTATCGCCGAAGGCTACATAGGTGGATCTCGAGACAGCGCCTTTGGAGTTCGAACTGATGGCGGGAATATTGCCCGCCGGCCCGGCGACACCTGCTGCGGTTGAGACGTTGGCGATATGGCTGTGGGTTGCCAGGTTGCTGGCATTCAGCGCGACCAGTTCGGTTCCGTCCATGCTGGCCAGCTCCCGCAGATCCAGCAAAGGGGCGGTCGAAGCACCGAGATTCTCCCCCAGTGCTGCCCGGCCTCGCAGGTCCGGCAGGCCGAAGGTGGTTCGGCCGTCGCCGCCGTAACGGTTGCCGAGCAGTGTTGCCAGCGCCATGTAGTCGTTTACCGCCAGCACCTGGCCCTGACACAAAAGCCAGCCTTGTGGGGCCCAGGCCCAAGGGAACAGACGAATCTCGCCGAGAAAGGGTTCCATGTTCTTCGCTCCTTGAAAAAAGGCCTGGCAGAAGTACTTTCCGCAGCTGGCAATTTGATGTTGCGCACGATATACAAAATCGAATTTAGTTAGCAAACAGTATTTCTATCCATGAAAAAAGAGGAACTACTTCCCGGTGTTAGTGGGTTTGCGGCTTATCTTTTTTTACTTGGTCGGTAACATTAAGTTCATCTTGATCGGTAACATTCGATGCGCGTCACAGTCTTGTGCTTTAACGTTTTAGTTGCTGCATAAGCGCAGCGCGGTAAGCCTCATGCCTAGCGGCTTGGCACTAAAGATACAGGCCTTGAGGCATATCGAATGCTGGCTTGCGGCGGGTGGGCGGGGGTTATTGCGCTGCTCGCGAAAGTCCTCTAGTTCGGGCTTTTCAGGCCCTTTCATCACGATCTCTAGTTGAGCGGAAGACGGCAGTCAAAAGTTCAGAAGAAAACAAGGCAGGCTAACGATCTTCCTGGGCGGGAAGCATGGGCCGCTTCCACGGGGAGGGTTCTGGAGTATAAGCAGAGGCTTTGGAAAGTGTTACCCGAAGCGGTCCTTGTTGTTACCTGTTCTTTAAGTTGTTCCCAACTAGAATACTCGGGAATTAGTGCTTTAAGTCTGGCTTGAAAGGCGTTGTTCAAGCGTTGGGCAGAGCTTCTTTCAGGCCTTGCACCTGAAACGGGTAGGGCGCCGCTGCCCTGGCAGGCGGCACCCGGTGCCCGGCTTAGAGCCCGGCGTTTTCCGCCGCTACGCTTTTCGGCTTGCCGTAGTGCCACTCATAGACCACGAACTTGAAGTCCTTGAGATCGCCTTTCTCGTCGAAGCTCAGGTCGCCGGTAGGGGTCTTGAAGGTGCCCTTGTGGATCGCCTCGGCGACTTTTTCCGGGTCTTCGCTCTTGGCTGCGGCGATGCCTCCGGCAATCACTTCCACGGCCGAGTAGGACGGCAGCACGAACGGGCCGCTGGGGTTTTCCTTCTTGGCTTCGAAGGCCTCCACCAGGGCCTTGTTGGCCGGGTCCTGGTCGAAGGACTTGGGCAGGGTCACCAGCATGCCTTCGGAAGCGTCCTTGGCGATCTGCGAGATCGAGTCGTTGCCCACGCCTTCAGGCCCCATGAAGCGTGCGGTCAGGCCCTTTTCCTTGGCCTGGCGCAACAGCAGGCCCATTTCCGGGTGGTAGCCGCCGAAGTAGACGAAATCCACATTGGCCTGCTTGAGCTTGGCCAGGATCGAGGAGTAGTCGCGTTCGCCGACGTTGATGCCTTCGAACATCGCCACCTTGATGCCTTCCTTGCCGAGGATGTCCTTGACCGAGCTGGCAATGCCTTCGCCGTACTGTTGCTTGTCGTGCAGCACCGCCACATTGGTCGGCTTGAGCTGGGCGATGTAGCGTGCCGCCGCCGGGCCCTGGGCGTTGTCCAGGCCGATGGTGCGGAACACCATCTTGTAGCCACGGGCGGTCAGCTCTGGGCTGGTGGCGGCCGGGGTGATCATCACGATGCCTTCGTCTTCGTAGATGTCCGACGCGGGCTGGGTGGAGCTGGAGCACAGGTGTCCGACCACGAACTTGACGCCGTCGTTGACCACCTTGTTGGCCACGGCGACCGCTTGCTTGGGGTCGCAGGCATCGTCGTATTCCACGGCCACCAGTTGCTTGCCGTCGACGCCACCCTTGGCGTTGATCTGCTCGATGGCCATGCGCGCGCCGCTGAACTGCATGTCACCGTATTGCGCCACCGGGCCGGTCTTGGCCCCGGCGATGCCGATCCGGATGCTGTCGGCTGCCATGGAATGGCAGGCCAGGCCGGCAAGGATCATGGCGCTGAGCAGTTGGGTGGCTTTGTTATTGATACGACTCATGGGTTGTTCCACTCCTGTGGGTTACGGTTCTAAGGGTGTTGCGGGTGTTGCGGGTGTTGCCTGGACTGCCGGCGCCCGGGCGCCGGCAGGGTGTTGTAGTCGGCTTTGCCGCCAGATGTGCTGATCCTGCTCAAGGCAGGGCCTTGCCGATCCGGCCCACGGCCTCCAGGGTGGGGCGCGCGGGTTCGGCGCTGGCGTCCAGGGCCTGGGCGATGTCGGCCAGCAGGTCGGCGATGTCTTCCAGCCCCACCGACAGCCGTACCAGGCCCTCGGCGATGCCGTGTTCGGCCCGTTCCTCCTGGGTGTAGGTGGAATGGGTCATGCTCGCCGGGTGCTGGGCCAGGGATTCGGCATCCCCCAGGCTGACCGCGCGGCTGAACAGCCCCAGGGCGTTCATGAAGCGTCGCCCGCTGGCCAGCCCGCCCTTGAGTTCGAAGGCGATCATGCCGCCGGGCAGCTTCATCTGTCTTGCGGCCAGGGCGTGTTGGGCAAAGGATGCCAGCCCCGGGTAGGCGACCCAGGCCACGGCGGGGTGGTCCTGGAGGAACTGGGCGACGGCCTGGGCGTTGGCGCAATGGCGATCCATGCGCAGGGCCAGGGTCTTGAGGCCGCGCATCAGGAGAAAAGCGTCCTGGGGCGAGAGCACCGCGCCGGTCAGGTCCTTCAGGCCCTGCAGGCGGATGCGTTCGGCCAGGGCCTGGCCGGTGACCACGATGCCGGCGGTGATGTCGCCATGGCCGCTGAGGTACTTGGTGGCCGAGTGCAGCACCAGGTCGGCGCCCAGTTCCAGCGGGCGCTGCAGGTAAGGTGTGCAGTAGGTGTTGTCCACCGCCACGAGCAGGCCGGGATGCTGGCGGGCCACCTGGGCCACGGCGGCGATGTCCACCAGTTGCATGTTGGGGTTGGCCGGGGTTTCGAAATAGATCATCCGCGTGGCCGGGCCGATGGCCGCCCGTAGCTCGCCCAGGTCGGTCAGGTCGACATGGCGTACCTTGACGCCGAATTCGCCAAGGCCGTGGTGTAGCAGGGCAAAGGTGCAACCGTACAAAGTCTGGCCGACGATGACCTCGTCGCCCGGGCGCAGCAGGGTCCACAAGGTCGCGGCAATCGCCCCCATGCCGGAGCCGAACGCCACGGCCGCTTCGCCGTTTTCCAGGGCGGCCATGCGCGCTTCCAGCAACGCCAGGGTCGGGTTGCCGATGCGGGTATAGAAGTAGCCGGGTTCTTCACCGGCAAAACAGCCGGCGCCATATTCGGCGGTGGCGAAGGTGAAGGTGGAGGTCAGGTAGATCGGCGGGATCAGCGCGCCCTGATGCTCCTGGGGGTTGTAGCCGTGATGGATGGCACGGGTGGAAAAACCAAGGTCACTGTTTTTATTGTTCATGGTGAACGCTCCCGGATTTACTCTAATGCTATGCTCAAATCCGGCGCAATAATTTCCAATATCGGCCCTTTAGAACCGAATAATTGGAATAAATAACCATAAAAATAAGATAAAAAGGTAAGACATGCCCCTCGATCTGGACCGTATCGACAAAGCCCTGCTGATCGCCCTGCAAGACAACGCCCGGCTGACCAATGCCGAGCTGGCGGACAGCGTCGCCTTGACCACCTCGCCGTGCTGGCGCCGGGTGAAGATTCTCGAAGAGAGCGGGGTGATTACCGGTTACCAGGCGATCCTCTCGCCCAAGGCGCTGGGCTATGGGGTCACCGCCTTTGTCAGCGTGATGATGGAATCCCACTCCCAGGACACCGCCCGGGCCTTCGAGCAGAGGCTGCTGGAGATCCCGGAAATCATCGCCTGCCACAACGTCTCCGGGCGCTACGACTTTCTCCTCGAAGTACTGGCCAAGGACCTGGAATCCTTCGGCGAATTCGCCCGTGAAGTGTTGCAGACCCTGCCGGCGGTGAAGGAGATCTATTCGAGCTTTTCCTTCAAGTCGGTCAAGCCGTTGCGGCAGATTCCGGTACAAGAGTGAGCGCAGGCGGGGCGCCAGCGTCCCTGCGATTCACAAGCAACCTTGCTGTCTGAAACAGGCCCTCAGCGAAGGAGTGCCGGCCAGGGTTCACACTGCGCCCGGGGCCGCGAGGTTGCAATATTGACCTTTGAAATACAGCAATGGCTGCGCAGCCGCCGCTTGCTGCAGGTTCAGCGCCTTGACTTCACCGATCACGATCAGGTGGTCACCGGCGACGTGTTCGGCATGAATTTCACAATCGAGCCAGTGCAGGCTGCCGGCAATGATCGGGTTGCCCAGCGGCGATTCCTGCCATTGAACTCCCTGCCACTTGTCCGTGCCTTTGCTTGCGAACTGGTTGGAAATCCTGACCTGCTCGCCTGAGAGGATATTGACCATGAAGCGGCCCGCCTGACGAATCTTGGGGTAGCTGGCCGAGCTGGACATGACGCTGAATGACACCAGCGGCGGGCTCATCGACACGCTATAGAACGACTGGCACGTGAAGCCGAGCGGCTCGCCATCAACCTGCGAGGTAATCACCGTGATGCCGGATGCGTAGTGCCCGAGCGCTTCGCGAAAGCGCATTGGCTCGATAGCCGTACTGGGAAGTGACATGGCGGGTCCTGAATATTGGGTACTGTCCGACAGCGCGCAGAGGGGTGAAGCGGCGGCTTTACAATCCACCGCTTCACCCCTCTGGCACACCACTTGCGGCTTTAGCTCAGCGCAGGTTCGAGAGTTCTCTTCGGATGATTTCTGCGCCGGCACTCAAAGCCTTCAGCTTGCCCCTTGCCACGCCACGGGATAAGGGCGCCATGCCACAGTTGGTGCAGGGATAGAGTTTGTCGGCATCCACGAACTGCAATGCCTTGCGCAGGGTGTCGGCCACTTCCTCGGGTGTTTCAATGGTGTTGGAGGCCACATCAATGGCCCCGACCATCACCTTCTTGCCTCTGATGAGTTCAATGAGATCCATTGGGACATGAGAGTTGTGACATTCCAGCGAGACGATATCGATACTGGATTTCTGCAGCTTGGGGAACGCCTCTTCATATTGCCGCCACTCTGAGCCCAGGGTCTTTTTCCAGTCCGTATTGGCCTTGATGCCATAGCCATAGCAAATGTGCACCGCCGTTTCGCATTTAAGACCTTCAATGGCTCTTTCCAGGGTGGCCACACCCCAGTCATTCACTTCATCGAAGAAGACGTTAAAGGCGGGCTCATCAAACTGGATGATATCCACGCCGGCCGCTTCCAGCTCCCTGGCTTCCTGGTTGAGGATCTTGGCGAATTCCCAGGCCAGTTTTTCGCGGCTTTTGTAATGGCTGTCATAAAGCGTGTCGATCATCGTCATCGGGCCTGGCAGCGCCCACTTTATGGGTTGCTCGGTCTGCTGGCGCAGAAACTTGGCATCTTCCACGAAAACCGGCTTCTGGCGACTGACAGCCCCCACCACCGTGGGGACGCTCGCATCATAGCGATCACGAATCCTGATGGTTTCACGTTTTGCAAAATCAACGCCGCTGAGGTGTTCGATGAACGTCGTGACAAAGTGCTGACGTGTCTGCTCGCCATCACTGACGATATCAATGCCTGCTTGCTGTTGTTCTTGCAGTGACAAGCGCAAGGCGTCCTGCTTGCCTTCAACCAGTTCTTCCTCTTGCAACTTCCAGGGCGACCAGAGTGTTTCAGGTTGTGCAAGCCAGGAAGGTTTAGGCAAGCTGCCGGCAGTTGAAGTGGGTAACAACTTTTTCATCATGGGTGACCTTGTATTTTTGATGAGTCAAAGAGCGTAATTGGCGGACCACTGCTCAAGAATGGTCTGGTATGGCTTGATGAAGTTGTTCTCGACAAACTGCCCTTGCTCAATCGCCAGGCGGCTACGTTCTTCTCGGTCATAGACAATTCGAGTCAATGAATAGTCCTGGTGCTTCAGGCTCGGTTGATAGGATTTGCCTGCTGCAGAGTTGGCATTGTAGATCTCTGGCCGGTAAATCTTCTGGAAGGTGTCCATCGTGCTGATGGTGCTGATCAGTTCCAGGTTGGTGTAATCACTGAGCAAATCGCCGGCAAAGTAGAAAGCCAAAGGCGCAACGCTGTTGGACGGCATGAAGTAACGAACTTTCAACCCCATCTTGTTGAAGTATTCATCTGTTAGAGAATATTCGTCCTGCTGGTATTCAATGCCCAGTACAGGGTGCTGGTTTTCAGTCCGATGGTAGGTCTTGCTGCTCGAAACGCTCAGGCAGATCACCGGTGGCTTGTTGAAGTTTTCCTTGTAAGTGCTGGAGTTGATGAAGTGCTTGAATAGCTTTCCATGCAGCTCTCCGAAGTTTTCCGGAATGCTGAACTTTGGTCGCTCCCTGTTGTGCTCCGGCAACAGCACGCTGAAGTCGTAGTCCCGTACGTAAGAGGAAAAGTTGTTTCCTACAACGCCCTCAAAGCGTTCGTTGGTCTTTCGATCGAAAATATTGGTTTTCAATATTTCAATCAGGGGGATGGCATGGCCACTGCTTCGAGTGTCGATGTCCATCTCCACGGAGATGATTTCAAGCTCGACTGCATAACGATCGCCCTTGGGGTTATCCCAATGCGCCAAGGCATTGAAGCGGTTGTCAATCATCCTCAAGGTATTGCGCAAGTTCTCTTGGCGACTCTTGCCCCTGGCCAGGTTGGCAAAGTTGGTGGTGATGCGCGTATTCTCGGACGGGTGATAATCTTCGTCGAAGCAAATGCTCTTGATGGTGAATGTGAAGTCGTTGTTCATTGTGATCTGGCATCCTGATTTCCGAGATAAGTTCTGAACTTGTTTATTGGCTTTCAGTGCTTTCCAGTTTTGTTCCTGGCTGCTTTTGCTCGGTAGTCTTTATGTTGTCTATTATTGAGGCGCATCTTATGTCGAGCTATTAATTGAGTACTAATGAATTGATTTCACCAGGTCTTTAGTCACATTCATGATGAGATATTCACTCAATCGCAAAAGCCTATTTGCCCCAGTATTCATTGCCCGGCCAAACCACTGGTTGAGGGTGTGCCTGGGCTCTGGCGCAATCCGACCCGTGGTGGCTGCGGCAGCACTCGACGGGGCTGCCAGTGCCAGATGGGCCGGGAGCTGGCCCATCAATGCAATTGCTGCTCGTCCAGGTAGCGGTTCAGGCATTCGATGAACGCCTGGTGCTTGCGGGTCTGGCGCCGGTGGGCGGGGTAGATCACATGGATCCTCGGGCCGAACTGCTCCGGGTCCAGCTGCGCCTCGGGCAGCAGTTGCACCAGCTCGCCGCGACGCAGGTAGGGCGCGGCGCTCCACTGCGGGCACAGTTGCAGGCCCAGCCCGGCCAGTAGGGCACCGAACAGGAAATCGTAATTGTCACTGGCCAGCCGCGGCACCGGCTGGGGCACACGCTGCTGCTCGCCATTCAAGGTGAAGCGCCAGAAATGCGGGTTCAGTGCCGGGTGACGGAAGATCAGCCAGTCATGCTCGGCAAAATGCGCCGGGGTCACCGGCAAGGGCTGGCGCTGCAGATAGCGCGGGCTGGCGCAGAGCAGGATGCGGTTGGCCGTCAGCGGGCGGGCGATCAGGTCCGGCAGCTCCACCGGCCCGTCGCGCACGGCCAGGTCATAGCCGCCACTTTGCAGGTCGACGAATTCGTCGGTGAGCTCCACGTCCAGGCGCATCTGTGGGTACTGCTCAAGAAAGCCGTAGCAGGCGCCATTGAGAAAGGCCGGGGCGAAGGAGGGCGGCGCCACCAGGCGCAGGGTGCCGCACATTTCCTGCTGCAGGCGCTCGATGTCTTCCCCGGCCTGTTGCAGTTGGCGCAATACCTGCCGGGCGCTGGCCAGGTAGATATGCCCGGCCTCGGTGAGGGCGATCCGGCGTGTGGAGCGCTCCAGCAAGCGGGTGCCGAGCTGGCTCTCCAGGTGGCTCACTGCCTTGGTCAGGGCCGAGGTGGTCTTGCCCAGGCACGCGGCGGCGCGGGTGAAGCTGCCCTGATCGACCGTGGTCACGAACATGGTGATGGCGCCCAGCTGGTCCATTGCAGTCTTGCCTCTTTGGAAAGGATGGGTTGCGCGAAGCAGTATTCTTAAGCACCGGTGACTTGGCTAGTCTCTGGCGCATTCTGAGCCAAGGGTGCGAACAACAATGAAAAAGACGCTGAATATCACGCTGGCCTCGGCCCTGGCCCTGGTCTCGCTGCACAGCCAGGCCGCGGTGGACCTGGTGCTGCACAACGCCAAGGTGTTCACCGCCGAGCGGGGCCAGCCCCTGCAACAGGCGGTGGCGGTAGAGCAGGGGCGTATCGTCATGGTCGGCAGCGATGTCCAGGTGCTGGCGCTGAAGGCCCCGGGCACCCAGGTCATCGACCTGCAGGGCAAGGTGCTGATGCCGGGGTTCATCGACAGCCACAGTCATGCCATCTTCGGGGGCCTGAAGCTCAAGGCCGCCGACCTGGAAACCCGGCAGCTGCCCCTGGACGAGCTGGAGCAGCGCCTGCGCGGCTGGCGCGATGACGGCAAGGCGCGGCATGGCGAGATCCTCAGCGTCAGCGGTTTTCCCTCGACCTACTGGAGCCAGGTGGACGCCCTGGAACAGCGCTTCAACCAGGGCGAATGGGCCGATGTACCGATTCTGTTCGTTGGCTGGGACTACCACACCGGCTGGGCCAACCGCGCCATGCTCAAGCGCGGCGGCATAGACGCCGCGCGGGTCAAGGCGCTGCAGGGCGAGGCCCAGGCCACCATCGGCCATCACCCGGACAGCAGCCCCAACGGTTTTGTCGCCGATGCCGGGCTCTCGGCCCTGACCTCGCAACTGCCGCCGCCGAGCTTCGAGCAGTTGCTCGACGCTGGGCGCGCCGCCCGCGACCTCAACCTGAGCCTGGGCATCACCGCGCTGATGGACCCGGCGGCCAACGCCACCCCGGGCGACGCGCTGTTCGCCATGCATCCCACGGCCCAGACCGTCGGTGTGCTGCCGGTGTACAAGGCGCTGGCGCAGAAGGGCGAGCTGACCCTGCGGGTCGCGGCCCTGATGGTGGCCAATCCCAAGAGCCGCCCGGCGGACCTGGAGGTGCTGGAGCAGGTGCGCCAGCAGTTCCTCGGGGTGCCGAACCTGAGCCTGCCGGGGATCAAGATCTTCGCCGACGGTGTCGCCGAGTTTCCGGCGCAGACCGCTTCCCTGCTGACCCCCTACAAGAACTCGAAGAAGGACGGCGAACTGCTGATCGACCCGGCGCATTTCGGCGAGCTGGTCAGCGCCGCCGATGCCCGTGGCTGGCTGGTGCATGTGCATGCCATTGGCGACCGCGCGGTGCGCGAATCCCTCAACGGCATCGAGCAGGCGCGGCGTGATCGCCAGAGTGGGGTGGTGCACTCCATCACCCACTTGCAGATGGTCAACCCCAAGGAGCTCGCCCGCTTCAAGCCACTGGACGTGATCGCCTCCATGCAGCTGTACTGGGCCGCCGCCGATGAGCTGAGCATCGATTTGCTCCAGCCCTACATCAGCGCCATGCAGTTCCAGTTCATGTACCCGGCCCGCTCGCTGCTGAAGAACGGCGCCACCATCGCCGGGGCCAGCGACTGGCCGGTAAGCACCCCGGAACCCTGGAAGGCCATCGCCCAGGCCATCAGCCGCAAGGGGCCCAAGGGCGTGTTGAACAAGGACGAAGGCATCGACCGGGAAACCATGTTCTACGCCTACACCCGCAACGCCGCGCGGGCCATTGGCCTGGAGCAGCAGATCGGCAGCCTGGCCCCGGGCAAGCAGGCCGACCTGATCGTTCTTGACCGCGATGTGTTCCAGGTGCCCCAGGAGCAACTGGCGCAAACCCAGGTGCTCAAGACCTACTTTGCCGGGCGTGAGGTGTATAGCCGGCCGTGATGCTGCATGGATGCCGGCCGGGCCCGCGATCTTCATCGCGGGCTTTTTTTTGCCTTGTCGACCACTGCGACGCCTTCGCTGGCAAGCCAGCACCTACGGGCGAACGGCCTCACGGCCAAACACTTTTCTGCACGGCGATGATTGACGCGGCCAGAGCGTATCCCTATTCTTTGTCGACCGACAAAGAATAGGGAGCAGTTCGATGAAAACCCTCAAGGGGCCCAGCCTGCATCTGGCGCAATTCAGCGCCGAGACGGCGCCGTTCCACAATTTGCCGGCGATTGCCCAATGGGCCGCCGACCTGGGTTTCAAGGCGCTGCAGATCCCTGCCTGGGATGCGCGGTTGTTCGACGTCGCCACGGCGGCCGAGAGCCAGGACTACTGCGATGAACTCAAGGGCCAGCTGGCGCAGAAGGGCCTGCAGATCAGCGAGCTGACCAGCCATATCTTCGGCCAGCTGGTGGCGGTGCACCCGGCCTACGATGCGATGTGCGACAACTTCGCGCCGCCAGCGCTGCGGGGCAATCCGCAAGCCAGAACGGCCTGGGCCATGGAGCAGATGAAGCTGGCGGCCAAGGCTTCGCGACGCCTGGGGCTGAGTGAGCTGGGGACCTTTTCCGGGTCCCTGGCCTGGCCTTATCTGTTTCCCTTTCCCCAGCGCCCCGAAGGCCTGATCGAGACGGCGTTCGACGAGCTGGCGCGGCGCTGGCGGCCGATCCTCGATGCCTGCGACGAGCAGGGGGTCAACCTGTGCTACGAGATCCACCCCAGCGAGGACCTGCACGACGGCACCAGCTTCGAACGCTTCTATGAATTGGTGGACCATCACCCGCGTTGCAACATCCTCTTCGACCCCAGCCACTTCGTGCTGCAACAGCTGGACTACCTGAGTTACCTGGACATCTACCACGAGCGCATCCGCATGTTTCACGTCAAGGATGCCGAGTTCAATCCCAGCGGCCGCCAGGGCATCTACGGCGGCTACAGCGCCTGGGTCGAGCGCGCCGGGCGCTTCCGCTCCCTGGGCGATGGCCAGGTGGACTTCAAGGGGATCTTTTCCAAGCTGGCGCAATACGACTACCCGGGCTGGGCGACCCTGGAGTGGGAGTGCTGCCTCAAGGATCAGGAGGATGGCGCCCGGGAAGGTGTCGAGTTCATCAACCGGCACATGATCCAGGTCACCCAGCGCATCTTCGACGACTTCGCCGGCGCGCAGATCGACCGCCAACAGATCAACGCCATGCTCGGCATTGCCTGACCCTTCAGCGAGAACACACCATGAACGCTTTGACTGACACCCTCCAGGCCGACAGCCTCGACCTGGTTCACCGCTATGTGCGCGTCGATGGCCAGCGCATCCACTGTGTCACCGCCGGCACGGGCCGGCCGGTGCTGCTGATTCCCGGCTGGCCGCAGACCTGGTACGCCTGGCGTCAGGTGATCCAGGCCCTGGCTGCCCAAGGCTTCCAGGCCATTGCCGTGGACCCGCCGGGCAGCGGCCAGTCCGACCGCCCTGAGCACGGCTACGACACCGGCCATGTGGCCGGGGTGCTGCACCAGGTGATGGGGCAGTTGGGTTTCGAGCGCTACAGCGTGGTCGGCCACGACGTCGGCATGTGGATCGCCTACGCCTTGGCCAGCGACCATCCGCAGGCGGTGGAGCGCCTGGCGCTGACCGAGGCGGTGATCCCCGGGCTGGCGGATGCACCACCGATTTTCGTCGCGCCGGAGCAGAACATCTTTCTCTGGCACTTCATGTTCAACCAGCTGCGGGATTTGCCGGAAGCCTTGATCGCCGGGCGCGAGCGGGCCTATCTGAATTACATCTTCGACCACTGGTCCCATCGCCGCGAGGCGGTGGCCGCCGAAGTCTACATCGAGGCCTACGCTGCCCCGGGCGGGTTGCGCGCAGGCTTCGCCTATTACCGGGCGATCCCCGAGACGGTGCGCCAGAATCAGCTGCGCGCGCAGCGGCCGCTGACCATGCCGGTGCTGGCCATTGGTGCCGAGCACGCCACCAACGATGCACCTCTGCTGACCCTGCAGGGCCATGCCAATGACCTGCGCGGGGCCATTGTCGAGGACTGCGGGCACTTCATCATGGAAGAGGCACCGGAGGAGTTTCTCGCGCTGCTGCTGCCGTTTCTGCAGGAGGGCCGTGACTGAGGCAGGGCGCAGGCAAGGCCGCGGCCACGGAAATTGGCCGCGACCGGCGCAAATCTAATATCATTTCGTCCCGGCGCCCTGCGCCAACCGGCTGTTCGGGCTCAACCGAGCACCTTCCCTGTCCCGACGAGATACCCGACCCCCATGGCTGGAAGACCCCGCGAATTCGACCGTCACCAGGCACTGCGCCAGGCGCTCGAACTGTTCTGGCGCCGTGGTTTCGAAACCACCTCCATGGCCGACCTGGTGGCGGCCCTGGGCATCGCCTCGGCGCGCATCTATGCCGCCTTCGGCTCCAAGGAGGCGTTGTTTCGCGAGGCCATCGAGCTGTACGAAAGCCAGGAAGGCGGTTTCGCCGACCTGGCCCTGCAAGAGCCCTGCGCCTACGTCGCCATCGAGCGCATGCTGCAAGAAGCGGTGGCACTCTACACCCGGGCCGACGGCCCCCGTGGCTGCATGGTGGTGGCCTCGGCGGTGAACTGCTCAAGCGACAACGACAGCGTGCGCGAATGGCTGGCCGAACATCGCCGGGCGCGTACCGCAAGCATTATCCAGCGCCTGGAAGCCGCGCAGCAGGCGGGTGAATTGCCCGGCCACAGCGATGCAACTTCCCTGGGCGATTATTACTCTACGGTGCTCCACGGGCTGTCGGTGCAAGCCCGCGACGGCGTCAGTGCGGCGCGCCTGCTGCAGGGCGTGGCGCTGGCCATGCAGGTCTTTGCGCGAACCGCCCAAGGGAATTGAAGCGGCGCTGCACCCTGGCTCCGCCTGGGAGCCTTTGCCCGCAATCCGGGAGCAGTGATGCTGGCCCGGGTTGTGCATTTTTTCAGCGGGTCCCGGACCCGTTCCATCATCGAAAGAGTATGACGCCCCCCCATGAGTGATTCCGCGGCGACACCCCAAGGCAACTGGCAGCCGGTCATCGCGCTGGCGTTGGCGGCCTTTGTCTTCAACACCACCGAGTTCGTGCCGGTGGGCCTGCTCAGCGCCATTGGCGCCAGCTTCGACCTGCCCACCGAGCGGGTCGGTCTGATGCTCACCATCTACGCCTGGATCGTGTCCCTGACCTCGCTGCCGGTGATGCTGCTGACCCGCAACATCGAACGGCGCAAGCTGCTCACGGTGCTGTTCGGGCTGTTTATCGTCAGCCATGTGTTCTCCAGCCTGGCCAGCAACTTCGGCCTGCTGATGCTCAGCCGCATCGGCGTGGCCCTGGCCCATGCACTGTTCTGGTCCATCACCGCGTCCCTGGCGGTGCGCCTGGCGCCGCCGGGCAAGCAGGTGCAGGCCCTCGGGCTGCTGGCCACCGGCACCTCACTGGCCATGGTCCTGGGCATTCCCCTGGGCCGCTTGCTGGGCGAGGCCCTGGGCTGGCGCACCACGTTCAGCGTGATCGCGGCCATGGCCGGCCTGCTGGTGCTGTGGCTGATACGCACCTTGCCGCTGCTGCCGAGCCAGAACTCCGGTTCCCTGCGCAGCCTGCCGCTGCTGTTCAAGCGCCCGGCGCTGGTGGCGATCTATGTGCTTACCGCCCTGGTGGTGACGGCGCAGTTCACCGCCTACAGCTACATCGAGCCCTTCATCAAGGTGGCGGCGGGCCTGGGGGGCGAAGTGGTGACCCTGGTCCTGCTGGTGTTCGGCGGCGCCGGGATCATCGGCTCGCTGCTGTTCAGCTGGCTGCACCGCCACAGCCCCCAGGGGTTTCTACTGACCGCGGTGGCGCTGCTGGCGCTGTGCCTGAGCCTGCTGTTGCCGCTCAATGGCCACGTCTGGTCGCTGGTGGCCCTGAGTGTGTTCTGGGGCATGGCGATCATGGGCTTCGGCCTGGCCCTGCAATCCAAGGTACTGGTGCTGGCGCCGGACGCCACCGACGTGGCCATGGCGATGTTCTCCGGCATCTACAACATCGGCATTGGCGGCGGTGCGCTGCTGGGCAGTTGGGTCGGCGGGCAGCTGGGCTTTGCCTATGTCGGCCTGGCGGGTGGCGCCCTGGCGACCCTGGCCTTGCTGTTGTACAGCCTGGCCCTGGGCCGCATGAGCCGCACCAGCGTGTAGCCGCTGCCGCAGGCTGCGAACGGTCTGGGCGGCACTCCGTCGCAGGGGCGCGGCGCTCTTGAGGCCGATAGAGGTTCGGCGGTCGATCGTCAAGCAAGGTCCTGCGGACCTTTTCGCAGCCTCGCCGCAGGCTCGGCAGCGGCTACAGGGCCGCAGGGTTTCGATAATGCGCGTCGTTCGCCCGAAGGTTACCGGCGTCGGGCTACGGGCCAGCAGGCCACCAGTACGAGCAGCAGCGCCGCCAGCAGGTAGGGCAGGCGTGGCTCCAGCCCGTAGATCAGGGTCCCGGCCAGGGGCCCGACCACTACCCCCAGGCCCTGGGCCGCGCCGATGGAGCCGGCCGTGGCGCCTTGTTCGGCGGCGTCCACCGAGTTGCTGGCCAGGGCGGCGAAGGAGGGGAAGATCCAGCCCATGCCGGCGGCCGAAACAAAGAACCCCAGCCACAGCACCCAGGCCTGGGCCGCGAGAATGCTGGTGACAAAGCCCAGCGCCGCCACCAGGGCGCCGATGCGGATCATCCGCAGCGGCGGCCATTCCAGTTTGCGCACCACCAGTTGCGAGGCGATCAGCGCCACCCCCACCAGGGTCAGGGAAATGCCGGCGGTCTGCGCCGCGTCGGCCGGGCTCATGCCCAGGCGGTCGAGGGCGAAGAAGCCCACGGTGATCTGCGCCATGGCCACGCACAGCATCGAGACGAACGCCACCACCAGCGGCCGGCGCAGGCGCGGATCGCCCAGGCTCACCGGCTTGGGCGGCTGCTTGAGGTGCAGTTCCTGGCGCGGCAGCCGTGCCTTGAGGAAGGCAAACCCCAGCAGCGGCAGCACCGCCAGCACATAGAACGGCAGGCTCAGACTGTGGCGCGCCAGCAATGCGGCAAGCGCCGGCCCCAGGACCAGCCCGCAGGCGTTGGCCGCCCCCAGGGACGCCATGGCCCGGGCGCGATGCTCGGGTTCGATGTTGTCGGCGATCAGCGCATAGCCGCCCACCGGGATTGCCGCATAGAACACCCCGATCAGGCCGCGGCCCAGCAGCAACCCGGCAAACGCCAGCAGCGCCGAAGGCAGGGCGTGCAGCGCCACGTCGATAAACAGGCTGAGGGCGAGAAAGGCCAGGGTGAAGCCGCCGGTGCCCAGCAGCAGGATGCGCCGCCGACCGAGGCGATCGCTGGCCCGGCCCCAGGGGCGGGCCAGGAGCATCCAGATCACCCCGGAGACGGTCACCGCCATCCCTGCCTGCCAGGTGGCCAGGCCGAGAATCCGCGCAATGGGGCCGATCAGCGAAACGAACGCCATCATCGCCATGGTGCAGGCCAGGTTGGCCAGCAGCAGCGGGCGCAGGTCGAAGGCCGGGGCGGCCTGGGGCGTGTCCAGGGTGTCGAGGGGCAGCTGTTGAGCGTTGGTCATGGTTTATCCCAGGGCTGAGTGAGAGGGCAGGCGGCCGTCGACCATCACCAGCGGTCGACCGCGTACCTGTTCCAGGCTGGCGTCGACGCCGTAGACGTCGCGCAGCAGTTGTGGGTTGATCACCTCCAGGGCCGGCCCGGCGGCGGCCAGGCGGCCATGGTGCAGCACCACCACCTGCTGGCTGAAACCCAGGGCCAGGTTGATGTCGTGGACCACCACCAGGGTGATCAACTGGCGCTCGTGGGTGGCCCGGGTGATGGCTTCCACTACCTGGCACTGGTGGTACAGGTCCAGGGCGCTGGTGGGTTCGTCCAGCAGCAGCACCCGGGGCTGGCGCACCAGGGCCTGGGCAAGGCCCACCAGTTGGCGCTGGCCACCGGAGAGGGCGTCGATCGGGCGGTCGGCCAGGGCGGTGAGGTCCAGGTCCTGCAGCACTTGTTCGACCCCGTGCAACACCGCCGCGCTGGGCCGGCCAGGGGCGAAACCGCCAGTGCGATGCCCGGCCATGGCAGCGCTGAGCACTGCTTCGAAGGCGCACAGGCGGGTACGTTCCGGCAGGCTCTGGGGCAGGTAGACGATGTGCTGCGCCCGTTCCACCTGGGGCAGGCGGTTGAGGTCGACGCCGTCCAGCAGTACCTGGCCCGAGGTCTTGTGCAACCCGGCGATGCCCCGCAGCAGGGTCGACTTGCCCGCCGCGTTGGGGCCGATCAGCGCGGTCACGCTGCCCCCGGCCAGGGGCGGCAGGGCCACGTCGCACAGCACCTGGCGGTTGCCGTAGTGCATGTTCAGGCCGGCGGTGCACAGGCCGGCGTTGGAGGACACAAGCGGCTTCACAGGACACCTCGACGGTTGCGCATGACGATGGCCATGAAGAAGGGAATGCCCACCAGGGCGGTGACGATACCCACCGGAATCAGCACCCCGGGGATCAGCGCCTTGCTGGCGATGGAGGCCATGGACAGGATCAGCCCGCCGCTGAGCACGCTGGCCGGCAGGAACAGCCGATGGTCCTCGCCCACCAGCAGGCGGGCGATGTGCGGGGCGATCAGGCCGATAAAGCCGATGGTGCCGACAAAGGACACCGCCAGGGCCGACAGCAGGCTGATGCGCAACAGTGACAGCAGGCGCAGGCGGCCAACGTCGATGCCGAAGCTGCGGGCCCGTTCCTCGCCCAGGCTCAGGGCGGTCAGGGCCCAGCTCTGGCGCAGGGAGAAGGGCAGGCACAGCAACAGCGCCAGGGCCAGTACCGCGAGCTTTTCCCAGGAGGCCCGGGCCAGGCTGCCCAGGGTCCAGAACACCAGTTGCTGCAGGCTGTCCTGGGTGGCGACGAATTGCAGCAGCGCCACCAGGGCATTGAAGGCGAACACCAGGGCGATGCCGAACAGCACCAGGCTTTCCACGCCGAAGCCGCGCCAGCGTGCCAGCAGGTAGAGCAAGGCCACCGAGGCCAGGGCGAAGAGGAAGGCGTTGGCCGAGATCAGGTACTGCGCCGGCACCCCGGGAAGGCCCAGGCCAAGGACGATGGCCAGGGCTGCACCGAACGCCGCGGCGGCGGATACACCGAGGGTGAAGGGGCTGGCCAGGGGGTTGTCGAGCACGGTCTGCATCTCCGCCCCGGCCAGGGCCAGGGCGGCCCCCACCAGCACCGCCATCAGGGCGTAGGGCAGGCGCACGTTCCACACGATCACCGCTTCCACCCGGGGCATCGAGCCCGGGTCCCAGAGCACCTGCAGCAGGCGCGACAGGCTCATCCCCGAAGGCCCGGTGGTGATGTCCAGGGCCAGGGACAGCAGCAGGGCCAGGGCCAGCCCGCCCAACAGCAGCACTCGGCGCCCGTGGCGTCGCTGGTAATGGCCGGCGGCAAGGTTGTCCGCCACGTCGGTGGCAGCCTGGGTCATGGTTTCAGGCTCGTGGCGAACACGCCGCTGGCGGGAATCGGCATGAAGCGCTGGTACAGCTCGCGGCGGGTCTGGTCCGGGTCCAGGTCCTTGAACAGCTCCGGGTGCAGCCACTTGGCCAGGGCCTGGACCGCGATCAGGTGTTCCGGCGAGTCATAGAAGATGTGCCACAAGCCGTGCACATTGCCTTCGCGCACCGCCCGCAGTTCATTCAGCGGCGGGCGCTGGGCGGCCTGGCGCAGGCTGTCCCGAGCCTGTTGCAGGGTGGCGGAGTAACCCAGGGTCACGCCGCCCTGGCCGGCGGCAAAGACCCCGGTGGCCACGTAAACGTCCGGGTCGCTGGAGAGAATGTACTCCACGTTGAGCACACCAATGGGCCCGGGTATGCGCCCGTCGGCAATGTTGCGCCCGCCCGCCAGCTTGATCATCTCGCCGAAGTTGCCGGTGCCTGGCGAGCCGCAGCAGTCCTGCAGCCCGGCGAGCATGTCGATGAAGATCTTCGGCTGCTTGACGGTACCGGCCTTGGCCAGGGTCTGGGTGACCTTGGCCAGGGACTGTTGATAGAAGGCAATGAATTCCTCGGCCCGCTGCTCACGGCCCAGGGCCTGGCCCAGCAGGCGCATGCTGGGCACGGTGTTGCTCAGGGGATGGTCGCTGAAGTCGACGAAGATCACCGCCACCCCGGCGGCCTCCAGCTGTTTCACCGCCTCGCTGTCGGGGCTCGGCCCATGGCCGCCGCTCAGGGCCATGATCGCCAGGTCCGGGTGCACCGCCAGGGCCTTTTCGACGCTGAAGGTCTCGGCCGAGGTGCCGCCCACCAGCGGCACCTTGTCGGCCTGGGGGAAGACCTTGTGATAGGCCTCGTAGCCCTGCACGTCGAGGCCGCGAAAGTCCCCTTGCCAACCGGCGAGACGGGCGAACGGGTTCTGGCCTTCGAGCAGCGACAGGGAATAGATCATCCGGCCTTCGCCGAGCAGGATGTGCTCGACCTTCTCCGGCACCTGGACCTGGCGTCCGGCCAGATCGGTGAGGGTCGCGGCGCTGGCCGTGGCGGCCCATAGCAGGCCCAGGGGCAGCAGGCCGAGCAAGAGCCCGCGCTGGGCGCGGCGCAAGAAATCACGGTGTGTCATGGCTAGTTTCCTTGAACGATTGGACGGCCCGGCGGGCAGCGCGCTTGCGCCACCACAGCAGCAGGCCGGTGAGGTACAGAAGGGGTAACGAAATACCGCAGAGAAAAGCCAGCCAGGCGCCGGGGGTGCCCAGCAGCAAGTGGCCATGGGCCGCGGAAAACAGCGGCTTGATCGCCATCGGCTGGGCGCCGGGCCAGGTGAAGAGGTCCGGGCGTGCCAGCCAGGCACCGCTGCCGGCAATCAGCAGCAGCGGCAGGCACAGCCAGGCCGCCGCCACGTTGTGCCATTCCCGCAGGCGCCGGTTGCCCCGGCTGCCGGGACGCAGGCTGGCGGCCTTCCACCAACTGCGCCGGCCCGGCCACCACAGGTACAGGCCACTGCCCAGGGAGCCCAGCAGCGCCAGGCCACAGAGCAGCACCAGGTTCGAACCCCAGGCTGGCGGCAGCAGCAGGCTGCGGTGCAGCGCCACCAGCTTGGCCAGCCACAGGTCCTCGAAGACGAAGAAGCCCCGGGGTTCGCCGCTATAAGGATCGATCATGGCGATGCCGGTGCCGGGACGCTCCTTGAGGGCCCCGAAGACGATCACATTGTCCGATTCGAGAAAGCCCTGGCGCGGTGGGGCTGCGCCGAAGGCCTTGTGCAGTTGCGGGTAGGCGTCGGAGGCGGCCCTGATCCAGGCGTCCTGTTGCAGCAGCGTGCCATGCTCGCCAGGGGCCAGTTGCAGCATCTGCGCACCGACCTCCCAGCGCAGGATCGGCCCCTTGAGCTCCAGCAGCGAACCACTGAGGCCCAGCAGCGCGAGGAGCAGCCCCAGGCACAGGGCCAGCCAGCGGTGCAGCCTGAGCCAGATATCACGCATGGACAGCATCGGCGGCTTACCAGCGATAGCGCAGGCTGGCGATGACACTGCGGTCATAACCGGCGCTGCAATTGGTCAGTGAGCAGCCTTCGTAATAGTGCTTGTCGGTGAGGTTGGTGGCATTCACCGCCAGGCGCAGGCCCTTGGCCGCCGGGATCAGCTTGTCGAAGTCGTAGTGCACCGCCGCGTCCAGCAAGGTGTAGGAGGGCACGCGCTGGGTGTTGGCGGCATCGGCCTCGGTGGAGCCGATGTAACGCACCCCGGCGCCGAAGCCCAGGCCGCTCAGGGGGCCTTCGGGCAAGGTGTAGTCGGCCCACAGCGAGGCCATTTTTTCCGGGGTGTCGGTGGGGCGTTTGCCCTTCTCCAGCGGGTTGTTGCTCTTGCTCACCTCGGCGTCGTTGTAGGTCAGCGCCGCCAGCAGGTCCAGGCCCCGGGCCAGGCTGGCCTTGCCTTCGAGCTCGATGCCGCGCACGTTGATCTCGCCGGTCTGGATCTTGTTCAGGCGTTGGGCCGGGTCGGTGGTCAGGACGTTTTCCTGGGTCAGGTCGAACAGCGACAGGGTGATGTAGCTGTCGATGCCCGGCGGCTGGTACTTGACCCCCACTTCCGATTGCTTGGCGCTGGTGGGCTTGTACGGCGTGCCGTAGAAGTTGGTGCCCAGCACCGGGTCGAAGGACGTGGAATAGCTGATGTAGGGCGCCAGGCCGTTGTCCGCCAGGTACACCAGCCCGGTGCGGTAGGTGAACTTTTCGTCGTCCTGCTTGCTGCCGCTGTCGTTCATGCGGTTATCGGTTCGGGCGCTGGAGCGGTCCTGGCGTCCGCCGACGGTGAGCACCCAATGCTCATCGAAGGTGAACTGCTGCTGGGCGTAGACCCCGACCTGATCGGCGCGCTGCACGGTGTTGGTGAAGGGGGTGCTGGGGTCGAACACGCCGCCGTGCACCGGGTTATAGATGTCGATGGGCGAAGCCGAGCCGCCGCGCAGGTAGTAATCCTCGCGGGTGCGCCGGTAGTCGATCCCCAAAAGCGACACCATCTGCGTGCTGCCCAGGTTCCAGCGGGCCTGGGCATTGTTGTCCAGGGAGTAGGTGTCGCCGACGATGCGAAAGCGATAGGCCGCGCGGTTCAGGGTGCGCAGGTCCGGAGCCAGGGACATGCCGCTGGCGGTGTTGGTCAGCAGGTTGACGTGGCCGTAGCGGGCGCTGGAATTGAGGCTCCAGACGTCATTCAGGCGGTGCTCCAGCAGGTAGCCCAGGGAGTACTGGGTGCGGTCGTTGTCCAGCCCCGGTTCATCGAGGAAGACGTTGTGCCTGACCTTGCCATTGGGGTTGCCAAGCAGGGTGCCCTGGGCCGGCAGGAACACCCGCGGCGCGCCGAACGTGTCCTGGGTGTAGTCGGCCAGGAGGGTCAGGCTGGTGTCGTCGTTGGGCTTCCAGGTGAAGGAGGGCGCGAAGTACTGTTTGTCGTCCTTGATGTGATCGAACTGGGTGCCGCTGTCGCGCTCCAGGCCCACCAGGCGATAGAGGAATTGCCCTTCATCATCCAGCGGCCCGCTGAAGTCGAACTGGCCCTGGGCCCGGTCGAAGCTGCCCCCCTGGATCTGCACTTCATGGAAGGGCTTGTCCAGCGGGCGCTTGCTGATCTGGTTGACCACGCCCCCCGGCGAGTTCTGCCCGAACAGCACCGAGGCCGGGCCCTTGAGCACATCGATGCGCTCCAGGCCATAGGCTTCGACCTTGGGCCAGGCCTGGGCGGTATTGCCCTTGAGGCCATCGCGGAGCATGCCGGTGGTGACGTCGAAACCGCGGATCGAGAGGGTGTCGAAGCGCTGGCTGGCGGCGGTGGTATTGGCCTGGACCCCGGCGGTGTAGCGCAGCGCCTCGTTCACCGATTGCACCTGCTGGGCATCCATCTGGTCGCGGGTGATCACGGAAATCGACTGGGGAATTTCGCTCAGGCTGGCATCGGTCTTGGTTCCGCTGAGGCTGCGCTTGGCCACGTAACCGGCCTGCGGCCCGGTGGCGGAGTCGGGCTGGGTGGCGCTGATCACGCTGGTGTCCAGGGTCAGGGCGTGGTCCTGGTCGGTATCGCCATCGGCGGCCAGCGCGGCGCCGGCCTGGGTCAGCGAGAGGCCCAGGGCCAGGCCGTGGATCAGGCACGCCAGCGGGTTGCGGCCCAGAGCCGGACGCGAGACCACACAATTGACGGGACAACCTGAGGTGTTTCGGTGCGCAACGCGGCTACCCATGCTTCACTCCGTGATGGGGATTAAATGAGAATGCAAACGTATCTCATTTGTGAGCTTGGGTTGCGGGCTAAAACTTTGGCTTGAGCGACCATTTCTTTCGTTTGCGGTACGGCGCGGGGAGGGCGCCCGGATCACCAGGCGCAGCTTTGGATGGAGCAGGCTCGAGCAGGAGCGGGCTCAACGCAAGGACTTGGGCGACACCCCGAAGCGCTTGCGAAAGGCCGTGGAGAAATGCGCCGGGCTGTAGCCGACCCGATAAGCCGCGCTGGAGACATTGGTCTCGCCACTGGCGAGCAAGCGATAGGCCGCGCCCAGGCGCTGCTCCTGCAGGTAGGCATAGACGCTGGTGCCAAACACCTGACGGAAACCGGCGGTGAGCTTGCGCGGGTTCAGGCCCACCTGGCGCGACAGCTCCGACAGCGAAGGCGAATCCTGCAATGAGTTGAGCAGCAGGTCACGGGCGGCATGGATGCGCTCGATGTCCGCCGAGCTGCATGGGCTGTCCTGCAGTGGCCTGGATTCGGCCTGGGCGAGAATCCCCTCGACCCCCAGGGCGGTGAGTTCCAGGGCCTTGCCACCCAGGTAGAAGGAGCGGGTCGGGCCCTGCAGCGGGCAGGTGAAGATCTGTTGCGCCAGGGCCAGCAGCGGTTTGCTCGCCGGCTGGCAGAACAGCATCGGGCCGCCGCCGCGCTGATCGAGCAGGCGCTCGGGTTCCAGGCCGACATTGCGGATCGAGGGGAAGTCCAGCTGCACCGTGGTGTAGCGCACCGGCACGCCGCTGGCGAACAGGTGGTCGCCGCAGTGCTCGCCCTGGTTGGCCACGGCGCACAGGGTCGGCCCGCGGATCTCCACTTCGGGCTGGCCTTCGACCCGGCAATTGAGCTGGCCGCTGAGCACCAGGATGATTTTCAGGCCTTCCCAGAGCGGCTCCTGCATCCACATCTGGCTGTCCATCAGCACGGTCCCGGTGGAGAGGGTGACCTCCGGGACTACAGCGGCCGACCCGGTGTGCTGCGGGTTGGGAAAGTGCAGGGTGGAATCCCTTTTGACAGGCTGCGGCGCAGCGTTGGGGCTGAGCATGGCGAACTCCCTGTGGACCTGAAAAGAGGCCATACGCTAGCAGGAAATTGCCTTTCTGTAATTAAGAATGATTATCCTTTAGCCTTCGAGCACCGTCCTGCCGCGCTCTTTCCGGGGCGCGCCGCGCAATCAAAAGAAAAAGCCGCGCAAACGAATGTCCTGCCGATTGCCGGGTCCGGCAAATTGCCTATTAATAATCACTCTCATTTCCAGGCACGGCAGCCTCCCATGGACGACCCCTTGCTCCACAGCGCCGCAGGACCGCCGGCGACTCTTCATTCCCGCCACCCCTGACGGCGGATTCCCAGCTCATTCCAGGGGCCTGATCTCTCAGGTCCGGGGCCGCTTTTTGCGTAAAAAACATCAGGAGACAGCATGTCCACTTTCGATGACCTCAAGGATTGCCCCTCTTGGCCCGAAGACTTCGCCCAGCGCTACCGCCAGGCCGGCTACTGGCGCGACGAAACCTTTGGCGACCTGCTGCGCAGCGCCGCCCAGGCCTTTGCCGAGCGTGAAGCACTGACCGAGGGCGAGCAGCACCTGAGCTACCGGCAACTGGACCTGCGGGTCGACCAACTGGCCGCCGGCCTGTACCGGCTGGGGCTGCGGGCCGGCGACAACGTGGTGCTGCAACTGCCCAACAGTGCGGCCTTCGTCGAAGTCTGCTTTGCCCTTTACCGCCTCGGGGTGCGGCCGATCTTCGCGCTGCCGGCCCACCGGCACCTGGAAATCGGCCGCTTCTGCGAGTTCGCCCAGGCCCGGGCCTACTTCTGCGCCGACCGGGACGCCAGCTTCGACTATCGGGCCATGGCCCGCGACCTCAAGGACCGCAACCCGCAGCTGGAGTGGGTGGTAGTCGCCGGCGAGGCCGAGGAATTCACGGCCTTGCACAGCCTGTATGAGCCGGCGCCTGCGCGCACCTTCCTGCCCCCCAGCGCCGACGCGGTGGCCTGTTTCCAGCTCTCCGGCGGCTCCACCGGGGTGCCCAAGCTGATCCCGCGCCGGCACCACGAATACCTCTACAACCTGCGGGCCAGTGCCGAGCGCTGTGGCCTGTCCGAGGCCAGCGTGTACCTGGTGGCGCTGCCCATGGCGCACAACTTTCCCATGTGCTGCCCAGGGTTCATCGGCACCTTTTCGGTGGGCGGGCGGGTGGTGCTGAGCCCCTCGCCGAGCCCGGAAGTCTGCTTCGAACTGATCGAGCGCCAGGGGGTGACCCACACCGCGCTGGTGCCGCCCCTGGCCCTGGTCTGGCTGGAAGCGGCCCAGGCCCGTGGGCGTGGCCTGGCGCCGTTGCAACTGCTGCAAGTGGGCGGCGCCAAACTCAGCTACGAGGCCGCAAGGCGCATCGAACCGGTGCTCGGCTGCCGCCTGCAGCAGGTGTTCGGCATGGCCGAGGGGCTGATCTGCTACACCGACCCCGAGGACCCGCCACAGCGGGTGCTGCACACCCAGGGCCGGCCGCTGTCGCCGGCGGACGAAATTCGTGTGGTGGACGAGCATGAGCAACCGGTGCCGGTGGGGCAGGTGGGGCAGTTGCTGACCCGCGGCCCCTACACCATCCGCGGTTACTACCGTTACCCCGAGCACAACGCCCAGGCCTTCACGGCCGATGGTTTCTACCGCACCGGCGACCGGGTCATGCTCACCGCCGACGGCTACCTGATGGTGGAAGGGCGCGACAAGGACCTGATCAACCGCGGGGGCGAAAAGATCGCTGCCGAAGAAGTGGAAAACCTGCTGCTCAGCCACCCGGCGGTGGCCGACATCGCCCTGGTGGCGATGCCTGATGCCTTCCTGGGCGAACGCACCTGCGCCTTCGTCATCCCCCGCGGCACCGCGCCCCGGGCCCCGGAACTGCTGCGTCACCTAAGGGCCCAGGGCCTGGCGGCGTTCAAGCTGCCGGACCGCTTCGAGTTCATCCCGGCCTTCCCCCAGACCGGGGTCGGCAAGGTCAGCCGCAAGCACCTGCGCGAGGCGATCCAGGCCCTGTACTTCGGCGCCCAGGCCGAACCCCTGGAGGGAAGTGGCGCCCGTGGCTGAACGACAAGGACTTTGCGACCTGTTGCACCCGGTGCGCGGGCGCCTGCTGGCGGCCATGCTGCTGCAGGCCCTGGCGGCGCTGGTGGGGCTGTTGCCGTTCATTGCCGTGGCCGAACTGGCGCCGCTGCTGCTCGCCGGCGAGCTGGATGCGCAGCGTGCGCAGTTCTGGCTGCTGGCCGGCGCCGCCGCCTTGCTCCTGCGCCTGCTGGGGCTGGCGGCGGCATTGCAGATCACCCACCTGGCCGATAGCGACCTGCAACGCCAGTTGCGCCAGCGCATCGCCGCGCACCTGGCACGGGTGCCCCTGGCCTGGTTCGGCCAGCAGCGGGAGACCGCCGAACGGGCCTTGCTGGATGATGTCGGCGCCCTGCACCAGTTGGTGGCGCACCTGCCCAACAACCTGGTGGCGGCGCTGGTGGTGCCCCTGGCCAGCCTGGTCTACCTGCTCACGGTGAGCCTGCCCATGACCCTGGTGGTGCTGCTGCCGCCA
This sequence comes from Pseudomonas protegens CHA0, assembly GCF_000397205.1. Classification (NCBI taxonomy): domain Bacteria; kingdom Pseudomonadati; phylum Pseudomonadota; class Gammaproteobacteria; order Pseudomonadales; family Pseudomonadaceae; genus Pseudomonas; species Pseudomonas protegens. The sequence goes on along the minus strand of NC_021237.1, from coordinate 3,955,257 downwards.
TTGCTGGCGCTGTGGCGCTTGCGGGTCATGCGCACCCCGGCCTATCAGGCCGAGCGCCAGCGCCTGGGGGCGGCCCTGGGCGACCTGTCCACCGCGACCCTGAACTTTGTGCAGAGCATCGCCATGGTCAAGTCCTTCGGCCGTGCCGAGCGGGTGCAGGCGGATTTCGTCAGCGCGGTGCAGGGTTTCGGGCGTTTTTTCTCCCAGTGGGTGGAGCGCTGGGCGGGCCTGGGGGCGAGTGTCGAGGTGCTGCTGTCGCCCTTGCTGGTGCTGGCCCTGGTGCTGGTGGCCGGGGTGGCGCTGACGGCGGCCGGCTGGCTGCACCCGGTGCAACTGTTGCCGTTCGCCCTGCTTGGCCCGGCCCTGGCGGCGCCGGTGGCGGCATTGGGGCATGGCGCCGATTCCCTGGTCCAGGGCCGGGCGGCGGCGCAGCGCATCAGCACCGTGCTGAGTACCCCGGTGCAGGCGCAGCCGGCATTTTCCCGGGAGCCCGAGGGGCATCAGGTGATCTTTGATGAAGTGGCTTTCAGCTACCCCGACGGCACCCAGGTGCTGCACGGCATCGACCTGTGCCTGCAACCGGGGACCCTGACCGCCCTGGTGGGGGATTCGGGCGCTGGCAAGTCGACCCTGGCCACCTTGCTGGCGCGCTTTGCCGACGTCAGCGCCGGGGCCATCCGCATCGGCGGCGTCGACCTGCGGGACATGGACAGCGCGACTCTCTATCGCCAGGTGGCCTTTGTCTTCCAGGACGTGCGCCTGCTGCGCAGCAGCGTTCTGGACAACCTGCGCCTGGGGCGTCCCGAGGCCACGCTGGCCGAGGTCGAGGAGGCGGCCCGGGCGGCGCAGATCCACAGTCGTATCACCGCCTTGCCCCAGGGTTATCACACCCAGCTGGGCAGTGGCGTGCAGCTCTCCGGTGGTGAAGTGCAGCGCCTGGGCATTGCCCGGGCGATGCTCAGCCAGGCACCGATCCTGGTGCTGGACGAAGCCACCGCCGCCAGCGACCCGGAGTCCGAAGCGGCGATCCAGCAGGCGTTGTCGCGGCTGGCGGCGGGGCGCACGGTGCTGGTGATCGCCCATCGCCTGAGCAGTATCCAGGATGCCGACCAGATTGCCGTGCTGCAGGCCGGGCAACTGGTGGAATGCGGCCGGCACCAGGCCCTGCTGGAGCAGCAGGGGGTGTATGCCTGGCTGTGGGCGGCGCAGCAGTTCTGCGCCGTGGAAACGGCGGGGGAGCAGGCATGATTGGCGCACTGTTACGCAGTTTGCAGCCGGCCGAAGCCAGCCTGCTGCGCCGGGCCTTGCTGGCCATGGCCACCAGTGCCCTGGCCCAGGGCGCGGCGCTGGCCCTGTTGCCCATGGCCTTTGCCAGCCTGTTCGATGCCGCTGCCGGGCAGGCGCCGTGGCGATGGGCCGGGGCCTTTGCCGGTTTCGCGCTGCTGTGCCTGGGGTTGCGCCGGCATGCGCAGCTGGCGGGTTACCGCGCGGGCGCCGCGGCGGCCCAGTCGTTGAACCTGCGCATCGGCGAACAACTGGTGCGCCTGCCCCTGGAGTGGTTCGTCGAGCGCCGCAGCGCCGAGCTCAATCGGCTGGTGACCCACACCGTACTGCAGATCATGAGCACCCCGGCGCACCTGTTGCAGCCCATGGCCAACGCCTTGCTGACGCCCCTGGCGCTGCTTGTGGCGCTGTTCTTCTATGACCGCACCATGGCCCTGGCGGCCTTGGCCAGCGTGCCCCTGCTGCTGGTGTTCTACCACTGGGGCGTACGCTGGGGCGGCCAGGCCGAAAGCCGCAGTGAGGCGGCGGCCAACGAGGCGGCGGCGCGGGTCCTGGAGTTCCTGCGCCAGCAGCCGCTGCTGCGTGCCAGTGGCCGCACCGGCGAAGGCTTCAGCCTGCTCAGCGAGGCCTTGCAGCAACAGCGCCGGGCCCAGCGTCGGGCCCACTGGCGGACCTTTCCGGCGGCCCTGGGGCTGGCGGTGGTACTCCAGGCCGGCTACACCGCGATGCTGCTATGCGGCCTGTATGCAGTGCTCGGTGGCAGCCTGGGAGTGGCCCAGTACCTGGCGCTGGCGGTGCTCGCCACCTGCCTGGTGGAGCCCATGGGTACCCTGGTCAACCTCGGCACGACCTTACGCCAGACCCGCCATGGCCTGAACCGTTTGCGCCACTTGTTGCGCCTGCCGGCGCTGCCGGAGCCGAGCCAGCCCGAGGAACCCCGGGGGCATCAGGTGCAGGTGCGCGACCTGGGGCTGGTGCGCCAGGAGCAGGTGATCCTGCAGGGCATCAGCTTCGAGCTGGCGCCGGCCTCGCTGAACCTGCTGGTGGGCGCCTCCGGCTCCGGCAAGTCGAGCCTGCTGCGCCTGCTGGCGCGGTTCAGCGATGTCGATAGCGGCGCCATTTTGTTGGGTGGTGTCGACCTGCACCAACTGTCCGCCGCGCAGCGCGATCGTTCCATCGCCCTGATGTTCCAGGACTGTCCGCCGCTGGCTGCGAGCTTGCTGGACAACCTGCGCCTGGGCGGCCCCGAGGCCAGCGACAGCCAACTGATGGACGCCGCCCGCGCCACCGGCCTGGACCTTGTGGCCCAGCGCCTGCCCCAGGGCTGGCAAACCCGGGTCGGCGAGGGCGGCGTCAGCCTCTCCGGGGGCGAGCGCCAGTGCCTGGCCCTGGCCCGGGTGCTGCTCAAGGACGCCAGCCTGATCCTGCTGGACGAACCCACCGCGGCCCTGGATGCCATCAGCGAGGCCCGGGTCAACCGTTGCCTGCTGCAACTGGCGCGCAAGCACACTGTGCTGCTGGTGACTCACAAACCGACCCTGGCCCCCAGCGCCGGACAGATTCTCCTGCTGGAGCAGGGCCACCTGGCCCAGCGCGGTACCCACGCCCAACTGATGGCGGCCCCGGGCCGTTATCGCGAGCTGTTCCACGAGCGCGAGGCGATCAATCGCTGGCGCCTGCGCCAACCCCCTTCCGTACCCCAAAGGAACGTCCACCATGACCGATAACCCAGCACTGGCACGCGCTCATCCAGCGCACGCCGGCCTGAGTCATTCACCCCAAGGACTCTGCGAAGGCATTGCCCGGCTGCTCGGCTACAGCGCCGAGGATCTTGAACCCCAGGCCTCCCTGATCGAGCAGGGGCTCGACTCGGTGAGCATCATGCGCCTGCCGGCGCTGCTGGCCGCCGAAGGCGTGGCCCTGAGCTTCGCCGAACTGATCCAGCAACCGACCCTGGACGCCTGGTGGGCGCTGATTGAGGCTCGCCGTGGCCTCGCGGCGCCGCGCCTGCAGGCTGTGGCCAGCGCTCCTGCCGACAGCGATTTCTCCCTGACCCCACTGCAACAGGCCTACTGGTTCGGCCGCGATCCGGGCATGCCCCTGGGCGGCGTCGGCTGCCACCTGTACCAGGAACTGGACGGCCATGGCCTGGAGCCCCAGCGCCTGGAGCAGGCCCTGCGCCGCCTGTGCCAGCGCCATCCGATGCTGCGGGCGTGCTTTATCAGCGACACCTGCCAGCGCATCCTGCCCCAGAGCCCCTGGCCCGGGCTGACCGTCCACGACCTGCGCCAGGCTTCCTGCGTCGGGGCTGCCGAGGCCCTGGAACAGATCCGCGAAAACCTCTCGCACCGGAGCCTGGAGGTCAGCCGCGGGCAGGTGTTCGATGTGCAGTTGAGCCTGCTGCCCGAAGGTCGCAGCCGCCTGCACCTGAACATCGACCTGCTGGTGGCTGACGTGCTCAGCATTGGCATCCTGCTGCGCGACCTGGCGCTGATCCATGCCGGCCAGGAGCACAGCCTGCCGGCCCTGGACTGGAACTTCGCCGACTACCTGCGGGCCGAACAGGCGGCGCGCGCGCCACTGCTGGCGGCGGCCCGGGACTATTGGCTGGAGCGCCTGGAAGAGCTGCCGGACGGCCCGCAACTGCCCCTGGCCCAGGAGCCGCAGAACGCCGGCACTGCGCGTTTTCGCCGCCTGGCCATGCGTCTGGACCAGGGCCAGTTGCAGGCCCTGGAGCAGCGCGCCCGGCAGCACGGGCTGACCCTGGCCAGCGTGCTGGCCTGCGCCTATGCCCAGGTGCTGGGGCGCTGGAGCGCCAGCCAGCATTTCCTGCTCAACGTGCCGCTGTTCAATCGCCAGGAACTGCACCCGTGCGTGCCTCATCTGCTGGCGGACTTTTCCAACCTGGTGCTGCTGGAAGTCGACCAGCGCCAGCCCGCGCCCTTCAGCCAGCAGGCCCTGGCGTTGCAGGCTCAATTGCACCGCGACATCGCCCACAGCGCCTGGCCCGGGGTCGAGGTGCTGCGCGAGCGGGCGCGGCTGCGCCAGGGCGGTGGCCAGGGCGCGCCGGTGGTGTTCGCCTGCAACCTGGGCCCGGCCTTTGTCGACGCCACCTGCCGCGAGCAACTGGGCGAACCGGGCTGGGCGCTGTCGCAGACGCCCCAGGTCTGGCTCGACCACCAGAGCTACCCGCTGGCCGACGGCCTGCTGCTGAACTGGGACGCGGTGGACGCGCTGTTCCCCGAAGGCCTGCTGGACGAGATGTTCGACGCCTACCGCGCCTTGCTGTTGTGGCTGTGCGCCAACGACTGGCAGCAGGTGGCGCCCTTGCCGCTGCCGGCGGCGCAACAGCAGCGCCGCCAGCAGGTCAATGCCACCGCACACGCGACCCCGGCTCAGCTGTTGCACCAGGGCTTTTTCCAGCAGGCGCGCCTGAACCCCGAGGCCGTGGCGCTGATCTGCGAGCAGGGCAGCCTGAGCTACGCCGAGCTCGCCCGGCAGGCCCTGCAACTGGCCGGGGCCTTGGGCGAGTGGGGCGTGCAGCCGGGTGACGCGGTGGCGATCACCTTGCCCAAGGGCCGCGACCAGGTGGTCGCGGTGCTGGGGACCCTTGCCGCAGGGGCGGTCTATGTGCCGGTGGGCATCGAGCAGCCGCCGGCGCGCCGCGACATGATCTACCAGCGCGCCGGGGCGCGGGTGGTGATCACCGATCAGGCCCACCGCGAGGGCGGTATCTGGCTCGCCGAACTGCGGGTGGTGACCCTGGCCCAGGCGCTGGTCGCACCAGCGCTGGGGCAACCCCTGGAGATGGCGGCGGATGCCCTGGCCTACGTGATCTTCACCTCGGGCACCACCGGCGAACCCAAGGGCGTGGAACTGTCCCACCAGGCGGCGATGAACACCATCACCGCCATCAACCGGCGCTACCAGGTGAGCGCCGAGGATCGGGTGCTGGGGGTCTCGGCCCTGGATTTCGACCTGTCGGTGTACGACCTGTTCGGCCTGCTGAGTGTCGGCGGCGCCCTGGTGCTGCCGGCGGACGGGCTGCGCAAGGAGCCCCGGGAATGGCTGCGGCTGATCCGCGAGCAGCGGGTGAGTGTGTGGAACTCGGTGCCGGCGCTGCTGGACATGCTGACCCTGCAAGTGCGCGACGACGGCGGCCTGGGAGCCTTGCGCCTGGCCATGGTCTCCGGTGACTGGGTCGGTCTCGACCTGCCACGGCGCCTGGAGCGGGCGGCGGGCCACCGCGTGCCGTTCGTGGCCCTGGGCGGCGCCACCGAGGCGGCGATCTGGTCCAACTACCAGGACGTGGCGCAGGTGCCCGGGCACTGGCGTTCGATCCCCTACGGGCGGCCCCTGGACAACCAGTGCTTCCGGGTGGTGGACAGCCAGGGCCGGGACTGCCCGGACTGGGTGCCCGGCGAGCTGTGGATCGGCGGTGCCGGGGTGGCCGCCGGCTATCGCGGCCTGCCGACCCTCAGCGCCCAGCGCTTTGTCGAGCACGAGGGCCGGCGCTGGTATCGCACCGGCGACCAGGGCCGCTACTGGGCCGACGCCAGCCTGGAGTTTCTCGGGCGCCTGGACCATCAGGTCAAGGTCCGCGGCTTTCGCATCGAGCTGGCAGAAATCGATGTGGCCCTGGAGCGCCACCCGGCCATCGACCGCGCGCTGAGCCTGGTGCTGCCCGGCAGCGAAGCCCAGCTGGCGGCGGTGCTGCTGGCCCGGGAGCCGCTGCCCGAGCCCCAGGCCCTGCGCCAGTGGCTGGGGCAATGGCTGCCCGAACACATGCTTCCGGACCTCTGGCTGAGCCTGCCGGAACTGCCCCTGAGCACTAACGGCAAGGTCGATCGCGCGGCTTTGCTGTGGCTGCTGCAGGAGCAGCGCCGGGGCATCCAGCCGCAGAGTGCCGAGCCGCCGCAAGGGGAATGGGAAGAGGCCGTGGCCGCGCTCTGGCAGGAGCTGCTGGAGGTGCCGCAGGTGGGCCGGCACCAGGGCTTTTTTGCCCTGGGCGGCAACAGCCTGCTGGCGGCCCGGTTGATCGAACGCATCGCCCGGCAGTTCCAGCTGGAACTGTCGCTCAAGGATTTTTTCAACGCGGCCACCGTGGCCCTGCAGGGGCAGTTGCTTGCCTCGCGCCGGGAACAGCGGCCCGTCAATCAGAACGCAATGGTGGAGGGCGTGTTATGACGCTGCAGCAACTGCAACAGGATCTGCAACAACTGGGTGTGGAGCTCTGGGAAGAACAGGGTCGCTTGCGCTATCGGGCCCCGGCCGGGGTCATGGACGAGGCGCGCCTGCAACAGCTGCGCGAACACAAGGAGGCGCTGCTGCAACAGCTGCAAGCGGCGCAGATGCCGACCCTGGAGGCCGACCATTCGGCCCGGGAAGAACCCTTCCCGCTGACCGACGTGCAGGCCGCCTACCTGCTGGGCCGCACCACGGCTTTCAGCTACGGCGGCGTGGCCTGCCACGGCTACCTGGAGTTCGCCCAGAAGGACCTGGACCCGGTGCGCCTGGAGCAGGCCTGGAACCAGTTGATCGCGCGTCACGAGATGCTGCGGGCCGTGGTCCTGGAGGAGGGCTACCAGCGCATCCTGCCCCAGGTGCCGCATTACTCCATCGCCCGCCACGACCTGAGCCGGGACGACGGCAGCGCCTTGCAGGCCTTGCGCGAGCGCATGGAACTGCGCCGTGCACCGCCCCAGCAATGGCCGCTGATCGAGCTGTGCGTGAGCCAGGGCCGCGACACCTCGCGCTTGCACCTGTCAGTGGACCTCTTGGTGTGCGACTACCAGAGCGTGCGCATGCTGCTGGCCGAACTGCAGCAGCTGTACCGCGGCGAGAGCCTGCCGGCGCCGGCGCAGATCAGCTTTCGCGACTATGTGCTGGGTGAGCGCCGCCTGCGCGAGCAGCCGCGCTACCAGCGTGATCGCGACTACTGGTGGGCGCGGGTCGACAGCCTGCCGGGTGCGCCGGAACTGCCATTGCTGGGGCCGCCCAGCGGGCCGCGCTTCCAGCGCCGGGCCATGGGCCTGGAGGCCCGGGACTGCAATGCCTTGCGCCTGAACGCGGCGGCGGCCGGGGTCGGTGTGTCGGCGGCAATCCTCTCGGCCTATGCCGAAACCCTGGGCCGCTGGAGCCGGCGCGGGCACTTCTGCCTGAGCCTGACCCTGCTCAATCGCCTGTCCCTGCACCCCCAGGTGGATCGCCTGGTGGGGGACTTCAGCTCGGTGGAACTGCTGGAAGTGCAGACCCTGCAAGGCGGCAGCTTCGGCCAGCGCAGCCAGCAGCTGCAGGAGCGCCTGTGGCAGGACATGGACCATCGCCTGTGTTCGGGCATCGAAGTGCTGCGCGAGCTGGCGCGGCGCAAGGGCCAGGACGCGGCGCTGATGCCCTACGCCTTCACCAGCACCCTGGGGGCCGGCGGCGAGAGCGGCGGCGGGGCCTTCATGCCCGGTGCCGAGCTGGTGTTCGGCATCAGCCAGACGCCCCAGGTGCTGATCGACTGCCAGGTCAGCGAGCGTGACGACGGCTTGGCGATCAACTGGGACATCCGCGAAGGGGTGTTCAGCGAGACCCTGCTGGATGCGCTGTTCGACACCTTCGAACGCCTGCTCAAGCGCCTGGCCCGGGAGCCATCGGCCTGGACCCTGGATGACTGCCTGGAGTTGCCGGCGGCCCAGCGTCTGCAGCGCGAGCTGGTGAACCAGACTGCCGCGCCTTTGCCCTCCGGCCTGCTGCATGAGCCGTTCTGGCGCCAGGCCGCGGCTGCTCCCGAGCGTGTGGCGCTGATCCAGGGCGCCGCGCAACTGAGCTACGGCGAACTGGCCGGGCGCGCCGAAGCCGTGGCCGAAGCCTTGCTCGACGCCGGCTGCCAGCCTGGAGAGCGGGTCGCGGTGTGCATGGACAAGGGCCTGGAACAGGTGATCGCGGTGCTCGGCATCCTGCGGGCCGGGGCCGCCTACCTGCCCCTGGACACCAACCAGCCCGAGGCCCGGCGCCAGTTGATCCTGGACAACGCCGAGGTCGCCCGGGTGCTCAGCCAGTCCTGGCTGAGCGACAGCCTGTGCTGGCCGGCGCGGGTGACCCAGGTGATCGCGGTGGACCAGGGCCCGCGGGCGGCACAACGGGCGTTGCCGAGCCTGGACATCGACCCGCAGCAACTGGCCTACGTGATCTACACCTCGGGCTCCACCGGGGTGCCCAAGGGCGTGATGATCAACCATCAGGCGGCCCTCAATACCATCGTCGACATCAACCAGCGCTTTGCCATCGAGGCCCAAGACCGGGTACTGGCCCTGGCCAGCCTGGGCTTCGATCTGTCGGTGTACGACATCTTCGGCCTGCTGGCCGTGGGCGGCGCCCTGGTGCTGCCGGACCCGCAACGCCGCGCCGACCCTTCGCACTGGGCCGAGTGCGTCCGGGAACACGGGGTGACCCTGTGGAACTCGGTGCCGGCGCAATTGCAGATGCTCACCCACTACCTGCAGGCCGTGCCATCCATGGCCCCCGGTTCCCTGCGCCTGGCGCTGCTGTCTGGAGACTGGATCCCCCTGAACCTGCCGGCGGAGGCCGCCCAGCTACTGCCCGGGCTGCGGCTGATCAGCCTCGGCGGCGCCACCGAAGCGGCGATCTGGTCGATCTACTATCCGATTACCCAGGTCAACCCCCAGTGGCGCAGCATTCCCTACGGCATGCCCCTGGCCAATCAGCGCTTCATGGTGCTCGACGAGCAGGGCCGGGATCGCCCGCAAGGGGTGGCCGGCGAGCTGTACATCGCCGGTAGCGGTCTGGCCCTGGGTTACCTGGGGGATGCCGAGAAAACCGCCGAGCGCTTTGTCGACCATCCGCGCAGCGGCGAGCGCCTGTACCGCACCGGCGACCTGGGGCGTTACCTGGACGACGGCCTGATCGAGTTCCTCGGCCGCGAAGATTTCCAGGTCAAGGTCCGTGGCCACCGCATTGAACTGGCGGAGGTGGAAAGCGCGCTGCTCAGCCATCCCCATGTGGAGTCCGCGGTGGTGGTGGCAGCGGGCGAGGGTGCCTTCGAGCGGCACTTGCAAGCCTGCTTGCGGGCCAGCCTGCGGGACACGCCGATCGCCTGGCCGGCGCAGTTGCAGGCGCGCACCCAGGCGGCGGCCGAAGCCGTGCGCGGCGGCTTGAGCGATGCCCTGGTGAGCGAGATGTCGGCCTGTGTCGAGCGCGCCGCACTGCTGTCCATGGGCCTGGCCCTGCAACGCCCCGGCTTGTTCGAGAGCGCCGGGCAGAGCCATGCCCTGGACGAGATTGTCGCGGCTTGTGAGGTGGCGCCGCGCAACCAGCGCTTGATCCGCCGTTGGCTGCAAGCCCTGGCCCGGGAAGGCCTGGTGCACCGGGACCTGCACACCGGGCGTTATTCGGGCCTGCAGGTATCGGCCGAGGAATACCGCCAGCAATGGCAGCGCATCGATGCCCTGGAACCGTCCGTGGGCTGGGGCGCCGAAGTGCTGCGCTACCTGCGCGAAAGCCAGGAGCAACTGCCGGCGCTGATGAGCGACCAACTGGACCCGCTGCACCTGCTGTTTCCCCAGGGCCGCACCGACACCGCCGAAGGCGCCTACCGCAAGAACCTGATCAGCCAGTACCTGAACCAGGCGGTGTGCGCCGCGGTGCAGGAGATCATCCGCCAGCGTCCGGCCGGCCAGCGCCTGCGCCTGCTGGAAATCGGCGCCGGGGTCGGCGGCACCAGCGCCGACCTGATCCCGGCCCTGGACGGGCTGGCGGTGGACTACCAGTTCACCGACCTGTCGCAGTTCTTCCTCAACGAGGCCCGGGAACATTTCGCCGCTTACCCCTGGGTCAGCTACGGGCTGTTCGACCTCAACCAGGACCATTGGGCCCAGGGCGTGGCCGCCAACTCCCTGGACGTGATCCTCTGCGCCAACGTGCTGCACAACTCGCGGCACGCCAGCCGGGTGCTGGCGCGGCTGCGGGAGATGCTGGCCCCGGGCGGCTGGCTGATCTTCATCGAGGCCACTCGCGACACCTACCAGATCATGGCGTCCATGGAGTTCAAGGAGGGCCTCACCGCCTTCGAGGATTTCCGGGCCGAACTGGATACCACCTTCATCCGCCGCGAGCAGTGGCAGCAGTTGCTGCTGGAGGCCGGAGGCGAGACCCCGCTGTGCCTGCCCGGGGCCGATGACGCCATGTCGCAGATCGGCCAGCACCTGTTCATCACCCGCTTCAAGAGCGAGCGCCAGGCCCTGGAGCCCGAGCAGATGCGGGCCCATCTGGCCCGGCACCTGCCGGAGTACATGATCCCGAGCCACTGGCAGATCCTCGATGAAATGCCCCTGACCGCCAACGGCAAGGTCGACCGCCAGGCCCTGGCGCGGATCGGCGTGGCCGGCCCCGAGCAGCAGGCCAGCAGCGGCGCGGCGCCCGTGGATGAGCTGGAACGCAGCATTGCCGAAGTCTGGCAGACCCTGTTGCGGGTGCCGGCGGTGGGCCGTGACCAGGGCTTCTTCGAGCTTGGCGGCGACTCGCTGCTGGTGGCCCAGGTGGTGGGCCGCCTGCGTGAAGCCTTGCCCCAGGCCCGGCAGTTGCCCTGGAGTGACCTGCTGCGCCAGTTGATCAACCAGCCCACGGTGGCGGCCCTGGCCGATTACCTGCGAGGCCAGGGCGTGGAGGGCGATTCGCCGCTGGTGCGCATCAGCGACAAGGCCCAGGGCCCGACGCGGATCTTCGTCCACGACGGCAGCGGCACCCTGGCGCCGTACCGCGCGCTGTTTGCCGCCCTGGGGGAAGAAGCGCCCCTGGAAGGGCTGGTGCTCAACGATGTGCCGGCCTACCTGGCCCTGGAGCCGGCCACGGCGATCCGCCAGTTGGCCGAGCGTTATGCCGACACTCTGCAGGCCGAAGGCCGGCGCCAGGTGAGCATCGTCGGCTACTGCCTGGGCGGGCTGCTGGCCACCGAGCTGGCGGCGTGCCTGGCGGCGCGCTCCGTCGAGGTGCTGCAACTGAGCGTGATCAGCAGCTACCGGGTGCCGTTCATGATTGAGGACGACCTCTTGGCCGAGTACGTGTTCGCCCGGGTGATGCAGGCCGATCCGCTGGCCCTGGGTTACCCCGAGGATGAACAGGCCATGGAACGCACCATCGCACGGGTGCTGACGCAGACTCCGGGGCGCGTGCCCCAGGGTTCGCTGCTGGCCTTGAGCGAGGATGCCCAGTGCGCCCCGGCCCTGGCCTGCCTGCGGCGTCTGGCACACAAGACCCCGGAGCAGCGCCTGCAGGCCATTGCCGAGGCCATGCGCCACGCCGGTTCGCAACTGAGCGACCTGCACTGGCTGCGCGAGCAGTTGCAGGTATTGCGCCACAGCCTGGCCGCGGTAGCCCTGCACGAGGCCACGCCGTACCAGGGCGACATGCTGTTCATTCGCCAGAGCGGCGAGGTGCAGGTGCTGCCCGGCATGCACCGTGACATGAGCGCCTACTGGCAGGCCCTGTGCCTGGGTGAGCTGCGGGTAGTGGATGTGCCCGGGGATCATTTCAGTTGCATGCAGCAGCCCCAGGTGCAAGCCGTGGCCCAGGCCTTCGATGCACCTACCGAGGTGGCGGCATGAGGGCAGGGGTGATGGGGCTGGTCGGCGCTTACGGCAGCGTCGGCCGTCAGGTCGCGCAGTTGCTGGCCGGCAAGGTGGCACTGCGCCTGGGTGGACGCGATCCGCGGCAGGCCGAGCAACTGAACCAGCAGTTGGGGGCGCGCGCCGAGGTGCGCGCCCTGGACCTGTGGGAGCCACAGAGCCTGGCGGACTTCTGCGCTGGTTGTTCGCTGGTGATCAACTGCGCCGGGCCCAGCTACCGGATTCTCGATCGGGTGGCCCGGGCCGCCCTGGCCGCAGGCGCCGACTACCTGGATGTGGGGGGCGACGATCCACTCCATGAGCGGCTGGTGGGACAGTTGCCGGCGGGGCACCGGGTGCTGTTGTCGGCGGGCATGCTGCCGGGGCTCTCGGGGCTGTTTCCGCAACTGCTGGCGCAGTCCTTCCAGCGGGTCGATGCCTTGCGCTGCTATGCCGGTGGGCTGGGGCGCTTGTCCGCCACGGCTGCCGAGGATTTCCTGCTGAGCCTGGGCAACGGCTTCGGCCAGGCACAGTGCGGCTGGTGCGAAGGGCAGGTGGTGCGCAGCACGGCAAGTGCCGAACAGGCATTGCAACGCGACTGGCTGCCACCGGCCGGGGTGCAGGCCTATCCGTACCTGAGCACCGAGCAGCAGCGCCTGTTCGGTGATGTGCCGGTGCGCCACGGTCAGGGTTTCAACCTGTTCGAGGGCGGCCAACTGGCGGCGGCCCTGCAACGTATCCAGGGCTCGGCGCCAGAGGCGCGGAGCAGCGCGCAGAACATCGCTGCGCTGGTGCAGGCCAGCGCCCTGGATGTGGCCGGGCGCCGGCCCTATCAACTGCTGGCGGTGGAAATCGACGGCCTGCGCGAGGGCCGCCAGCAGCAGGCCAGCGCCTGGCTGCGGGCCAGCGACGGCTCGCGCCTGACCGGCAGCGTCGCAGCCTTCTGTGCATTGCAGTGGGCGCATCTGCCTGAGGGGCTGCACTACGCCGCCCAGGTGCTGGACGCGACGGCCTGCCTGGAACAACTGCTGCGCTGGCTGCCGGATACCCGGGTGCGCCTGCCCGACTTCGCCGCTGTGGCGCTGGCCGAGCCAGAGGAGGGCGTGCTGTGAGAAAGGTTCCCAGTGCCTGGCTGCGTCGTTATCCGCAGCCGCAACCGCCGCGCTGCCGCCTGGTGTGCCTGCCCCATGCCGGTGGCAGCGCGAGCTTTTTCAACGACTGGCGTGGCCAGTTGCCGGCGGATGTCGAGCTGGTCAGCGTGCAGTACCCGGGGCGCGAAGAGCGCCTGAGCGAAAGCTGGCCCGGCAGCCTGGAGTGGATGGCGGGCACTATTACCCGGGCCCTGTCGGACCTGGTGGACCGGCCCCTGGTGCTGTTCGGCCACAGCATGGGCGCGGCCCTGGCCTATGAGGTGGCGGCGCGCATGCAGCAGCAGGGCTCGGCGCCACAACGGTTGATCGTGTCCGCGCACCCCGCGCCCCATCGCCAGCGCAGCGGCGAACTGCACCTGGGCCCGGACGAGGACCTGCTGGCGAATGTGCGACGCCTGTCGGACGGTGCGCCGTCGCCCCTGGATGACCCGGCGCTGCGCGACCTGTACCTGCCGGCGTTGCGCAACGACTACCGGCTGATCGAGTGCTACCGCGGTGCGCCCGGCCGCGCCCTGGACCTGCCCCTGAGCGTGTGCCTGGGGGCCCGGGACACCGAGGTGGACCAGGACGAAGCCTATGCCTGGGCCGAGGTCAGCGCCCAGGTCACCGACTTCCAGGCCTTCCCCGGCGGGCACTTCTACCTGCGCGAGCAACAGGCCGAACTGCTGCGCCACCTGACCCGGCTGCTGGCCGGCCATGGCGAGCAGCCGTGGCAGTGCTGGCCCTCGACCCCATGAATTTTCCCTTGGTAGACCCCGACATGAAGACACCCGAGCAGTGCAGCGGCCTGGACGACGTCCGCTGCGGTATCGACGCCATGGACCAGCAGATCATCCAGGCCCTGGGCCTGCGCCTGGCCTACGTCAAGGCGGCGGCGCAGTTCAAGCCGACCGAGGACAGCATTGCCGCCCCGGAGCGGGTTGCGGCGATGCTCCCGCAACGTCGGCAATGGGCCGAGCAGGCGAGCCTGGACCCGATGTTCGTGGTGCCGCTGTTTGCCCAGATCATCCACTGGAACATTGCCCAGCAAGTGCGCCACTGGCGCCGTCAGCACGGGCTGGATCAAGGAGCCCAAGATGAGTGAATCCTGCCTGTCCGGCTTGACCCGGGCCCTGCGCAAGGGCGAATCCCTGGCCCGACGCAGGGGGCGGGCGGTGCTGGTGGTGTACAGCCTGGCCGCCGAGCGCCTGGAGCCGCTGCGGCTGTTTGCCGCCAACCGCCAGGTGTTCGGCCAGAGCCTGTTCTGGTCCAGCGACCAGGGCGCCCTGGCCCTGGCCGGGTTCGGCTGCACCGAAGAAATCAGCCCGCCGGCCGCCGAGCGTTTTGCCGCCAGTACCCAGGCCTGGCGCCAGTTGCTGCTGCAGGCCCATCAGGTAGGGCCCAAGCGGGCCTACCTGTGCGGCGGCTTTGCCTTCGACCCCCAGGGCCCGCGCAGTGCCCAGTGGCAGTCGTTCGCCGCCACGTCCCTGGTGCTGCCGCGGATCCTGCTGCTGCGCGAAGGCGAGCAGCAGCACTGGCTGTTCAGCCTGTGGGTCGAGCCCGGCGCCGACGTGGCCCAGTGCGCCGGTGCCCTGGAGGCGGAGTGGGCCCTGTTGCAGGCGCGCTATACCCACGCCCCCTTGGCACAGATGCCCGTTGGCACCCAGGCCGAGGACGACACCCAGGCCGCCGGCCGCTGGCAGGACTGCGTGGCCCGAGCCATCGCGCGGATCCAGGGCGGCGAGCTGAGCAAGGTAGTACTGGCCCGGGAAGTCTGCCTGCGGGCGAGCCGCAGCATTCCTTGCGGGCCGCTGCTGGAAAACCTCAGGGCGGCCTATCCCCAGGCCTTCCTGTTCGCCTTCAGCCGTGGCGACAGCTGCTTTCTCGGCGCCACGCCGGAACGCCTGGTACGCCTGGCCCGCGGCACCCTCAACACCGTGGCACTGGCCGGCACCTGCGCGCGCGGCCAGCATGAGCAGCAGGACGCGGAACTGGGCCAGGCCCTGATGGACAGCGCCAAGGACCGCCATGAACACGCCCTGGTGGTGCAGACCCTGCGCGAAGCCCTGCAGCCCTACTGCGCGATGCTGGAGATTCCCCCGCAGCCGCAATTGCACCGCCTGGCCCACGTCCAGCACCTGCTGACCCCGGTGCTGGGGCGGTTGCGGCCCCAGGTCGATCTGCTGCAAGTGGTGGATGCCCTGCACCCGACCCCGGCGGTGGGCGGCCTGCCTCGGGGCAAGGCCCTGGGCTATATCCGCGAGCATGAGCAACTGGACCGCGGCTGGTACGCCGCCCCGGTGGGCTGGCTGAACGCCGAGGGCGATGGCGAGTTTGCCGTGGCCTTGCGTTCCGCCCTGATCCGCGGCAACCAGGCGCACCTGTTTGCCGGTTGCGGCATCGTCGGTGAGTCGGACCCGGCGAGCGAATACCAGGAAACCTGCCTGAAGTTGCGCACCATCGGCGAAGCCCTGCGCCCGCAACCGGCCGCCACCTACGAAAAGCTCGGCCTCTCCCTGTAGGAGCCGGCTTGCCGGCGAACCGCGCAGCGGCCAGTTGGCGCGGTTCGTGGCGAAGGAATGCGACGCTCTTGCGGGCCTCTTCACTGGCAAGCCAGCTCCTACGGATGAGCGGGTGTGCACCCGTAGGAGCCGGCTTGCCGGCGAGCCGCGCAGCGGCCAGTTGGCGCGGTTCATGGCGAAGGAATGCACCAGGGCGTTGATGGCCTGACCGGAGCCCTTGCCCGCCAGGCTCAGGCGCGGCGGTACGTAGTCGTCCTTCAGGCCATGGACCACCCGCAGCGGCATGCCGATTTCGCGGATGGTGTCAATGGCGTATCGTTGCGCCTCCCTCCCTTCGAGCTCCCTGGCGAGTACCCATGAAATTCGACGCGTTGACCGACATCCTGCTAAAGCTCGAAAACGCCTTCAACGACCCTGGCGAGAACCTTGTGCGGCGCATCGACGCCTGCATCGCCGAGGTGGCCCAGTTGGCCGACCCGGCCAGCATTGGCCCGCTGTTGTCGTTGCTCGACGATGAGGCCGAATATGACGAGGTGATGTTTTCGCTGATTCACGCCGCCGAGCATTTCGATGATGCTGTGTATGTGCCGGCGTTGCTGGCGGCGCTGCCCGGCTTGCAGGAACACAGCCCGAGGTGGGCGCAGACGCTTTTCATGCGGGTGCTCAACAGCGAGCCCGCGCGCCTGGAGATGGTCCGTGCCTTGCGCGAAGCGGCGCCTGCGGTCAAGGCGGCGGCCCTGGAGTTGGCCGATTCGATCAATCAGCAGTCTCCGGCATTCCTGGCCAAGACCGTGGTGGTCATGGTGGCGGCTCAGCCGGCTGCGTAAGGGACGTCTAGGGACAGGTTTTTTGCAGGTGCCGCGGGCCCATTCGCTGGCAAGCCAGCTCCTATACAAGCCAGCTTCAGCTGGTGGGGGCGGCGGTGGGGGGCGGGCCGGCGAATTTTTGGCTGGGTTTGGCACGCAGCAGGGCGTTGATGGCCTGGCCGTAGCCCTTGCCCGCCAGGCTCATGCTGTTGTTGTGGGTGCCGCCGGGCACCAGCAGCAGTTTCTTCGGCTCCAGGGCGGCCTGGAACAATTCCTTGCTCAGGCGCGGCGGCACGTAGTCGTCCTTCAGGCCGTGCACCACCAGCAGCGGCATGCCGATCTCGCGGATCTTGTCGATGGAGTCGAACTTCTGCGACATCACCCAGCGCACCGGCAGGGAGGTCTTGGTCACCGCCGCGGCAGCGTCGGCCAGGGTAGTGAAGGTGGATTCGACGATCAGCCCGCGAGCGGCGGTGGGCGCCTTGGCGCTGGCGGCCTGGCGCCCCAGTTCGGCGGCCAGGTCGATGGCCACCGCGCCACCCAGGGAATGGCCGTAGATCAGGCGCTTGCTGGCGTCGGGCTGCAAGACCTTGAGCCGCTCCCAGGCGATGCGCGCGTCTTCATACACGCTGTTTTCCGAGGGCAGGTCGCCGTGGCTCTGGCCAAAGCCGCGGTAGTCGATGGCCAGCACCGAGTAACCCAGGGCGTGCAGCTGCTCGATGCGAAACAGCTGGCCAGTGAGGTTCCAGCGGACCCCGTGCAGGTAGAGGATCGCCGGGGCATCGGCGCGTTGTGCCGGCCACCACCAGGCGTGGATGTTCTGCCCGGCCTTGAAGCTTTTCGGCTTGAGTTCGAATTCCTGCACCGTGCTCGGCAGGCCGCGATACCAGCCGGCGGTGCCGGGCTCGATGCGAAACACCAGTTGGCGTTCCTTGTGTTCGAGCACCGCGCAGCTCACCGGCAGGCCGACCACCAGCGCGGCCATGCACAGCAGGGAAAACCAGCGACGGCGCAGGCGCTGGGGCAGGGTTGGGGACATGGAAGGCTTCACCGCAGGACAGTCGAAAACGCGTTTTAACAGATGTGCCGCGACGGCTGCAGGAATTTCGGCGCAACGGTCGGCGGCAAGGGTTAGCAAATGCTACAGAGAGGGGCGGCAAGCGCCGTGGCCACCCGCTGCCGGGGCGGGCCACGACGGCGGGGCTTTAGAAGTTCCAGCGGGTGCTGAGCATCACATTCCGCGGGTCGCCGTAGTACGACGAGTTGTAGAAACCGATGTTGGTGAAGTACTTCTTGTCGAACAGGTTGTTGACGTTGAGGGTGGCCGAGACGTTCTCGGTGATCTGGTAGCGGGCCATCAGGTCCACCAGCCAGTAAGGGTCCTGGGCGAATTTTTCCTCGGTGCCCTTGCCGTAGTTGCTGAGTATCTTCCAGCCAGTGCCCTGCCAGCGCACGCCGCTGCCCAGGGTCAGCTTGTCGAGGCTGCCGGTCAGCTTGTAGCTGGTGTAGAGGTTGACCTGATCTTCCGGTTCCCAGGTGGAGACCTTGGCCCCGCTCTGGTCGCGAATGATCTTGTGGGTGTAGCCGGCCTGCAGTTGCCAGCCGGGAGCGACCTCTCCGGAGATTTCCGCTTCATAACCCTTGGCCTTGGACTTGATGCCCTTGGACGCATAGTCCAGCCCGGGGGTGGTGGGGTTGGCGTTGTAGGCCAGGTCATCCACCGGCCGGTTTTCTTCATGCACTTCGAAATAGGCCAGGCTGGAGTTCAGGCGGCCGTCGAAGAACTCGCCCTTGAGGCCCACCTCGTAGTTGGTGCCTTCGTCGGGCTTGAGCACCTTGTCGTTGCGGTCGCGGTAGTCGTCCTGGGGCAGGTAGATCTCGGTGTAGCTGGCATAGACGGAGAAGTTCTGGTCGAGGTCGTAGACCACCCCAGCATAGGGAATGACCTTGCCGGTGTCCTTGGTCCGGCTGGTACCGCTGACCTCGTAGTTGTTGACCCGGCTGCCGAGCAGCAACGAAAGATCATCGTTGAGGCTAAAGCGCGCAGTCATGTAGCCGGCGCTCTGGCGGGTGGTCTCGTCGTTCTTCTTGGTCATGCTGCCCCAATCGGGCTTGGGGCTGTGCCCGTCCCAGTTGAAGTAGTCGTAGAAATTGTCGTGATTGGTGGCGCTGGTGAAGTCCCGGCCTTTCCAGTGCGAGTTGGAGATCGATGCACCGACCACCAACTGATGCTCGCGCCCCAGCAGGTCGAAGGGGCCCGTGGCGTAGAGGTCGCCGCTGTCGCTGACGGTTTCGCCGGTGTACTTGCGGGTCAGCAGCGAGGCGATGCCGGTCTCGGCATTGGGCGACATCAACGAACCCAAGGGGGCGTTGTAGCCATTGATCTGATGGTTGTACTGGGCCTTGGCCACCCAGCCGTTGGCGAAGCTGTGCTCCAGGGTGGTGAACGCGGTACGGGTGTATTGCGACCAGCGGCTCCAGCTCGCGCCGTTGTTGTAGGAACGCGAGGTGCTGATGGCATTGCCCTTGGAGTCGTACAGCGAGCTGCTGCCCGACCAGCTGGAACCCTTGGGGTCGTTGTCCTGATAGTCGGCGCCGACGGTCAGCAGGGTGTCCGGTGACAGGTCGAACTCGAGGATGCCGTAGTAGACGCTGGTCTGGCGCTGGTAGTGGTCAAGGAAGGATTTCTTGTCCTGATAGGCGGCGACCATCCGCCCGCGGACATTGCCGCTGTCGGTCAGGGGGCCGCTGACATCGACCTGCGAACGGTAGTTGTCCCAGGAACCGGCCCCCAGGTCGATGTGCCCGGCGAATTCGGCAGTGGGTTTCTTGCGCACCATGTTGATGGTGCCGCCGGGGCCACCGGCACCGGTGAGCAGGCCGGTGGCACCCTTGAGTATTTCCACGCGGTCGTAGATCACCGTGTCGGTGAGGGTGTGGCCCGAGGAGTACTGTGCGTCCTGCAGGATCGGAATCCCGTCGTACTGGAAGTTCTGAATGGCAAAACCGCGGGAGTAGTAGCTGGTGCGGTCACTGTCGTAGGTGGCCACGGTGATGCCTGGGGTATGGCGCATCACCTCGTCGATGGAGTTGAGGCCAAAGTCATCCATGGCCTGGCGGGTCACCACCGAGATCGACTGCGGGGTTTCCCGCGGTGTCAGCACTAGCCGGGTGGCGGTGGCGATGGTGCCCGGCGTGTAGGAGCCGCTGCCTTCGGTGACGGTGCCCAGCTGGTTGGTGGTGACCGTGGTTGCTCCCAGCTCGACCCGTTCACCGCCGCTGGCCTGTATTACCCGATAGCCCGCGCCCTCGGCCACGGCTTGCAGGCCCAGGGGTTTGAGCAGGCGCTGCAGGCCTTCGGCCACGCTGAAACTGCCATTCAGGCCGGTGCTGCGCTTACCGGCGCTGAGGTTGGCGTCGATGGCGATCATGCTTGCCGATTGCTGGCCGAAGATGCCCAGCACCTGGTCCAGGTTGCCCGGGGCGATGGCGTAGTCGCGCTGCTGGTGGTCGGTCACGGCGGCGCCGGCTTCCGTGGCCAGCAGCGGCAGGCTGGTGCTGGCGATGGACAGGCCGATGATGACCGGGCGCAAGGTCGCGGCAAGGGGCGTAAGGCGAATGTGCATAAGGAAAATCCGTGGGTTGGGAAGGGATGGCGCTGAGCTGTTTTCCAGCTTCTTCCCTGGTCTTGATGCACGAGATTGAAAAAACTGCCGCCGCCCTGAAAAAAACAGGAAAACAATCAGGCAGCGTCCACGGAGGCCCAGTACCCCATTACCCGCCGGATGCGAATCGGCAGGGTCCTGGCCAGCAAATCGAGGCTGGCGTCCGGCTGGTCCAGGGAGAACGAGCCGGAAACCCGCAACCCGGCGACTTCGGCGGAGCAGCGCAGCAGGCCGGGGCGATAGCGGTCGAGTTCGGCGATCACCTCGCCCAGGGGGCGACGCTCGGCGATCAGCAGGCCCTGGGTCCAGGCATTGGCCGTGGTGGGCACGGCGGCCAGGGCGCTGATCCGCTGTTGGGCGATATCCACTTGCTGGCCCGGGTCCAGGCTTAGCGCAGGGGCATGGGCGGTGCTTACCGAGCCGCTGCCGGCGAGCAGTTGTACCCGGGTGCCGTTGATGCCCGGCAAGCCGACGCTGAGGATCAACTGCGAGCGTGGGGCGAGCTGGATCTGCCCATCGGTGGTGGCGACCTGCACGGGCGCGGCGTTGCCCAGGGTCAGCAACAGGCGGCCGCTGTTGAGCCGCAGTTGCAGGCCCTGGGGGCTGGCCTTCTGGTCGAGGCTGGTGCGGGTGTCCAGTTGCAGGCTGGCGCCAGCGGCCAGTTGCAGCTGGCGGCGCTCGCCGGTGCTGGTGTGGTAGTCGCTGAACAGCTGCGGCAACAGCAACCCTTCGCGCACGCTCCAGCTGCTGGCGGCCACCACGCCCAGGCCGACGATGCCCTTGAGCAGGGTGCGCCGCCCGGGGTGGCTGCGAGCCTGCAGCAGTTGCCGGGCGTGGGGCGCGGGCAGGCTGCGGGTGCTGTCGCGCAGGTCCTGGCCGATGCCGGCCAGGCGCTGCCAGGCCAGCTCATGCTGCGGGTCGGCCCGGCGCCAGGCCAGGCAGGCGGCCTGCTGCTCGGGGGGGCTGATGCCCGATTGCAGCAGCACCAGCCACTCCAGGGCCTGGTCCAGTACCTGCTGTTCCACGGCGCCCTGATCGTCCACTGGCTGGAAGGCGTTCATCCCGGGTACACCGCCGCGTAGCAGTGGCGGTAGGCCTTGAGCATGGCTTTCTGCACCACGTTGACCGAGAGCTGCAGGCGTTGGGCAATTTGCGGGTAGGTCAGGCCTTCGAGCTGGGACAGCAGAAACACCTCGCGCACCCGGCTGCCCAGGCCGTCCAGCACCTGGCCCACGGCGTCCAGGGCCTCAAGCACCAGCAGCCGGGTTTCCGGCGAGGGCTGGTACTGCGGCTCCAGCTGCGCCAGGGTTTCCAGGTATGCGCGCTCCAGGGCCTGGCGCCGGAAATACTGCCCGCACAGGCGGCTGGCCACGGTGTTGAGGTAGGCCCGGGGTTCGCGCAGTACCGGCAGTCGCTCGCTGCGCAAGATGCGCACAAAGGTGTCCTGCGCCAGGTCCATGGCCTGGTCCTGGTTGCCGAGCTTGCGTCGCAGCAGTTGCACCACCCAGTTGTGATGCTGGAGGTAGAGCTCGCCCACGGCGTGCTGTAGCGAAGGGTTGGGCACCATCGATAAGGGTTCCGGGGTCGAGGTGGGTGAAATGGGCGTTTATGGTAATGCTTCTCATTAGTGAGTGCTTGAGTTTTTATTGCCGTTCACCAGGGCTGACTGTCACTCGGAAAAGTGAGCAGGGTTGAGGTTTAATTGGTTGCAAGTTACAACTAAATGCCTCACTTGCGAGGTCACGCCCATGCCGAGTTCATCCGCTTCCCTTATCCCATCACTGCGCCAGGCCTCCCGGCAGATGGTCCGCGAGCTGGGCTTCATGCAGGCCACCCTGGCCGCCACCGACTACCCACCCTCGGCGGTGCACGCACTGCTGGAGATCGGCCAGGGCAATGCCCTGACCGCCGGTGACCTGGTGACCCTGCTGGGCCTGGAGAAATCCAGCGTCAGCCGCCTGGTGCGCAAGCTGGTGGACGCCGGCGAGATCAGCGAGCAGGCCCATGACCAGGACGCCCGCTCCAAGAAGCTGCAGCTCAGCGCCCGGGGGCGCCAGACCCTGGCCGGCATCGACCGTTTCGCCCAGGCCCAGGTGGCCGCGGCCCTGGCCCACCTGAGCCCGGCACAGCAGCGCAGCGCCTGTGCGGGCATCGCCGACTACGCCCGGGCATTGCGTGCGGTGCGGCTGGGAGACGTGCCCGAGCCGCCCGAGCGCTGCTCCATCGCCCGTGGCTACCGGCCCGGAGTGATTGGCCGCATCGCCGAAATGCACGCCCGTTACTACGCGGATCTGGCGGGTTTCGGCCAGCCCTTCGAAAGCCTGGTGGCGCGGGACATGGCCGAATTGATGGGGCGTTTGCACAACCCGCGCAATGAAGTCTGGGTGGCGCTGCAGGGGGAACGGATTGTCGGTTCCATCGCCATTGATGGGGAGGGCGAGGGCGGCGAGGCGCTCCTGCGTTGCTTCATTCTCGATGAGGCCGCCCGCGGCCAAGGGCTGGGCCGGCGGCTGCTGGCCGAGGCCCTGGGCTTTTGTGACCAGTGGGGTTTTGCCGTCACCCGGCTGTGGACCTTCAAGGGCCTGGATGCGGCGCGCGCGTTATATGAGGAACAGGGCTTTGTGCTGGTGCAGGAGCAAGAGGGCGAGCAATGGGGCGCGCCAGTGACCGAGCAGTGTTTTGTGCGAGCAAGGGTGGCGGAGCGTGACACCATCCGCTGAGCCCGCGAAGCTGCGCAAAGGCCCGCAGGGCCTTGCTTGGCGGCCCCGAGCCGAGCCTGTGGCGGCCCTGAAAACCTGCGTCTGCTGCGTCGGAATGCCGCCCAAGCCGTTCGCAGCCTTGTGCAGCCTTGTGCAGCGGCTACAGATAGCCGGTATTGGTGGTAGGGTTAGCCCCCTGATGATTATCGATCTGTGGAGAAGCATCCCATGCAAGCCATCAAGCTCAGCCTGCCGGCATCCCTGGACAACCTGAAGCGCGTGGAGCTGGCAGACCCCGGCCAGCCCGGCGCCGGGCAGATCCGCGTGCGTATCCATGCCTGTTCCTTGAACTTCCACGATTACGCCGTGGTGACCGGCGCGCTGCCCACCGCCGACGGGCGGATTCCCATGGCCGATGGCGCCGGGGTCGTGGAAGCGGTGGGCGAGGGCGTCAGCGAGTTCAAGGTGGGCGATGCGGTGGTGTCCTGCTTCTTTCCCCATTGGCACGATGGCGGCCCGGCGATCGCCGATTTCAGCACCACCCCGGGCGATGGTGTCGACGGTTACGCCCGTGAAGTGGTGATCCAGCCCAGCCACTGGTTCACCCATGCGCCCAAGGGCTACAGCCATGCCGAGGCGGCGACCCTGACCACCGCCGGCCTGACTGCCTGGCGCGCACTGGTGGTGGACGGCGCGCTCAAGGCCGGGGAAACCGTGCTGGTGCTGGGCACCGGCGGGGTGTCGATCTTCGCCCTGCAACTGGCCAAGGCCATGGGCGCCACGGTGATCGCCACCTCCTCCTCGGACGCCAAGCTGGCCAAGGTGCGCGAGCTGGGGGCCGACCATACCCTCAACTACCGTACCCACCCCGAGTGGGGCGCTGAAGTGCTCAAGCTCACCGGCGGCCGCGGCGTCGATCACGTGGTGGAAGTCGGTGGCCCGGGCACCTTGCCGCAGTCGATCAACGCGTGCCGCATTGGCGGGCACATCGCCCTGATCGGCGTGCTCACCGGCTGGGCCGGACCGGTGCCGACCGCGGCGCTGATGGCCAGGCAACAGCGCCTGCAGGGGCTGATCGTCGGCAGCCGCCAGCAGCAGATCGAAATGGTCCGGGGCCTGGAAGCCACCGGCATCAAACCGATCATCGACAGCACCTTCCCCCTGGCCGAGATCGCCAAGGCCTTCGCCCATGAAGCCTCGGGCGCGCACCTGGGGAAAATCTGCCTGACGTTCTGAGGCGTTGATCGCGGCGACACCCGGGTTGGACTCGGGGTTGCCGCAGCCCAGGTGTGGCGTTGGCCCGCATTGCCGCCTCGGCTCAATGCGCCGGCTTGAGCTCAGGCGTGGCGTTGGCCCGGGCGATGACAGTGAGGATCGACAGCGCAGCGATGACCAGCCCTGGGGACGTGGCCAGCAGCACGCCCGCAGTGCCGGCGCCGGCGGCGAGGATCTGCCCGGCGGCCAGGGGCCCGGCCACCGAGCCCAGGCGGCCGATGGCCACGGCAGCGCCGACGCCGGTGGCACGCACCGCGGTCGGGTAGGCGGGCGGCGCCAGGGCATAGAGCACCAATTGTGCGGCCATCACGAACAGCCCGGCAGCAAAACCGGCCACGGTCATGGGAACAATGCCCACGGACAGCCCGACCCCGGCCAGCGCCGCCAGCAACCCGGCGTACACGAACAGCACCACCTTGATCCCGTTGCAGCGATCCAGCAGCAGGCCGCCGAGCAGCGAGCCAAGGGCGCCGCCTATGTTGAACAGCATCTGCACCAGCCCCGCCTGGGGTTTGCTAAAGCCTTGCTCGAGCAGCAGTGACGGCAGCCAGTTGAGCAGCATGTACATCACGGTCAGGGTGAAGAAATAACTCAGCCACAAGGCCAGTGTGGTGCGCCCGCGACCTTCGCCGAACAGCGCCTGGGTCGTGGAGGCACGGCGGGTGCCGGCACTGGTAGTGTGTTGGCGAAAGGCGCTGGATTCCGGCAGCAGCCAGGCCATCAGCGGCACCACCAGCAGTGGTACCAGGCCGCCGATGATAAAAGTGGTCTGCCAATGTTCGCTGGAGAACATCGCCACCACCGCTGCCAGCGCGCCGCCCAGGGGCACGCCGCAGTACATGACGCTGATGGCGGTGCCCCGACGTTGCTCGCTCACCGCTTCGGCGCATAGGGCGATCAGGTTGGGCAGCGCCGCGCCCAGGCCGAGGCCGGTCATGAAGCGCACCAGCAGCAGGCTCGAATAACTCTCGACGTAGGCCGTGCATAGCGAGAACAGGCCGAACAGCAGCACCGCGCCGACCAGGATCTTCTTGCGCCCGATACGGTCGGCGACCCAGCCGCCGAAGAACGCCCCGGGCAGCAGGCCGATGATCCCGACGCTGAACACCCAGCCCATCATCTTCGGGTCCAGGGCGAAGCTCTGGCGCAATCCGGCAGCGGCGGTGCCGGCCGCTTGCAGATCGAACCCCTCGATCAGCGCAACGATAAAACACAAAGCGATGGTCAGCGTCGAACGACGCGATGGACTGTCCATGGGCAAACCTCATTGTTGTTTTTGTTGTGGTGACCAGCCGGACGCCGAGCCTGAATGCGCCGGCGCTGGTGGCTGGTGATTAAGATAACAAAGATAACTAAAAAATGAATAGCGCCTTAATTTCGGACAATAAATGCAAATAATGTGATTTAAATCAGATATATAAACTGACACTGAGGATTTTTTTAAAAAATAGATAATAATATTAATGTTCGATTATCGGTCGTTTGTGATTGACGTAAGGCTTGGGCTGTTTCCATTCTCTGTCCGCGACGTCGGCTGCCAGGCCCTCGCTCGACACCTAAAACAACAACAAAAAATGGACATCGGACATGCCAAATATCCCCACCAACGCCGTTGCTGCGGCGTCAGCTTCCTGTGTGCCCAGTCGCCCCACGCGGCTGGCTCTGGCCTTGCTGGGCTTGAGCCTGTTGCCTGGCCCACTCTGGGCGGCGGGTTTTATCGACGACAGCCACGGCACCCTGACCCTGCGCAATTACTACCTGGATCGCGACTACAAGGACGATGGGGCGAAGACCGCCGCGCGGGAATGGGCGCAGGGTTTCATCATGAACATGGAGTCGGGGTTCACCGAGGGCAGCGTCGGTTTCGGCCTGGATGTGCGCGGGCTGCTGGGGGTCAAGCTCGATTCCTCGCCGGACCGCAGCGGCACCGAACTGCTGCCGGTGTCGGCCAGCGACAAGCGCGCCGCCGATGAATACTCGCGGCTGGCGCCCACCGCCAAACTGCGCTTTGCCCAGACCACGGTGAAGACCGGCGATGTCTCGATCTTCCTGCCGTTTGCCTTTGCCAGCCCGTCGCGCCTGCTGCCGCAGACCTTTCGTGGCACCACCCTGAGTTCCAGGGATATCGACGGCCTGACCCTCAACACCGGCTACATCGACCGCATCAGCAAGCGCGACTCCACTGACTACCAGGCCATGACCATTGCCTCGCCCAACCGGCGTTTCAATGCCACGGCCAGCACCTCGCACCTGGCGTACCTGGGGGGCGACTACCAGGTCAACAAGGACCTCAGCCTGCGCGCCTATCACGCGCAGGTGGCCGACCTCTACCAGCAGGACACTCTGGCCCTGCTGCACAACCTGCCCCTGGGCGATGGCGTGCTGAGCAGCGACCTGCGCAGTTTTTTCAGCCGGGAAGACGGCAGTGCCAAGGCCGGCCGGGTCGACAACCGCAACCTCTCGGCGCTGTTTGGCTACAAGTTCGGCGGGCACCGGGTGAGCCTGGGCTACATGCATTCCAGCGGCGACACGGCCACGCCCTACATCTCCGGCACCGAGTTGATGGGCATGAGCGAGCTGACCATGAGTTCGGACTTTCTCAATGCCAAGGAGCGCACCTGGCAAGCCATCTACGACTATGACTTTGCCGCCGCCGGTGTGCCCGGGCTCAAGAGTCGGCTGCGTTACGTGCGTGGCGGCAATATCGAGCTGTCGGCGTTCAATGCCAGTGAGCGCAAGGAGCGCGAGTTTCAAATGGAGTTGGGGTACGTGCTGCAGAGCGGCCCGTTGAAGAACCTCGGGCTGGTGGCGCGCAAGTCGATCTATCGCAATGATTTCCCGGCGGGCGCAGCGTTCCGCGATGAAAACCAGACCCGCTTCCTGGTGCTCTACACCTTGCCGATCTGGTAGGCCCGCAAGCGCCTTGCTGCGTCAGCGTGCCGGCCCTGTGCCGGCACCTTGGGTTCAGTCCTGGTACACCTTCTTCAGCAGGCGCAGCAGCTCTTCGCGCTCCCCGGCGCTCAAGGCCGAGGTGGCGTCGACGTCGCTTTGCGCGGCGATCTGCTTGAGCTCCTTGAGCAGGGTTTCGCCGGTCTTGCTCAGAAAAATCCCGTAAGAGCGCTTGTCCGGCTTGCAGCGCACCCGCACCGCCAGCGCGCGGCTTTCCAGTTTATTGAGCAGGGGCACCACTTGCGGCGGCTCGATGGCTAGGGCGCGAGCCAGGTCGGCCTGCATCAGCCCCGGGTTGCTGTCGATGATCGCCAGGGCCGAGAACTGCGCGGGGCGCAGGTCGTGGGCCGAGAGCCGGCCGATCAGGTTCTGGAACAGCTTGAGTTGGGCGCGACGCATGGCGTAGCCAATCAGTTCGTCCAGTGCCGAATCCAGCGGCGCCTGTACCTCGGCGTTGGCGGGTGGGGCCTCGCGCGGGTCGGCGAGGGGAGCGGGCTTGGCCATGACAAAAACATCCTGGGTCGGTTAACAAGGCTATCCAGTTTGCCGGGGTCAGCCGCTGATAGCTACGTTTGCCTGTGTTTGCAGGCGTTGCAGAAGGATTTTTCCAGGGCGAAGGAAAATGGTTAATCATATTAATAGTTAATTGACATAACTAATTCTGCGGTTTAATTTCGACCCATCTTCAAACCAGAACAAGAGAGCATCGCCATGAGCAACTACGAAGGTCGCTGGACAACGGTCAAGGTCGAAATCGAAGAAGGCATTGCCTGGGTCATTCTCAATCGCCCGGAAAAACGCAACGCCATGAGCCCGACCCTGAACCGGGAAATGATCGACGTGCTGGAAACCCTGGAGCAGGACCCGGCCGCCGGCGTGCTGGTGCTGACCGGCGCCGGCGAGGCCTGGACCGCCGGCATGGACCTCAAGGAATACTTCCGCGAGGTGGATGCCGGGCCGGAGATCCTTCAGGAAAAAATCCGCCGCGAAGCCTCCCAGTGGCAGTGGAAACTGCTGCGCATGTACGCCAAGCCGACCATCGCCATGGTCAACGGCTGGTGCTTCGGCGGCGGCTTCAGCCCGCTGGTGGCGTGCGATCTGGCGATCTGCGCCGACGAGGCGACCTTCGGCCTCTCGGAAATCAACTGGGGCATCCCGCCGGGTAACCTGGTGAGCAAGGCCATGGCCGACACCGTCGGTCACCGCCAGTCGCTGTACTACATCATGACCGGCAAGACTTTCGGCGGGCAGAAAGCTGCAGAAATGGGCCTGGTCAACGACAGCGTGCCCCTGGCGCAACTGCGTGAAGTCACGATCGAGCTGGCGCGCAACCTGCTGGAGAAAAACCCGGTGGTGCTGCGTGCCGCCAAGCATGGCTTCAAGCGTTGCCGCGAGCTGACCTGGGAGCAGAACGAAGACTACCTGTACGCCAAGCTCGATCAGTCGCGCCTTTTGGACACCGAAGGCGGCCGCGAGCAGGGCATGAAGCAGTTCCTCGACGACAAGAGCATCAAGCCCGGCCTGCAGGCGTATAAACGCTGAGCCCGGCCGGCGAACGGCGGGCGCATCCCGCTGTTCGCCATGCCCCTGGTATTACTGTTGCACCGCTGCGCTGTATTCCCGACAAAGACAACAAGAGGAATCACCATGCTGGACGTGCCCCTGCTGATTGGTGGCCAGTCGCGCCCCGCCGGCGACGGTCGAACCTTCGAACGCCGCAACCCGGTGACCGGCGCTGTGGTTTCGCGCGTGGCCGCCGCGACCCTGGACGATGCCGACGCCGCCGTGGCCGCGGCCCAGGCCGCATTCCCCGCCTGGGCGGCCCTGGCCCCCAACGAACGCCGCAGTCGTCTGCTCAGGGCCGCCGAGCAATTGCAGGCCCGCAGCGGCGAATTCATTGCCGCCGCCGGCGAGACCGGGGCCATGGCCAACTGGTACGGCTTCAACGTGCGCCTGGCGGCCAACATGCTGCGTGAAGCGGCATCGATGACCACCCAGATCACCGGTGAAGTCATCCCTTCGGATGTCCCGGGCAGTTTCGCCATGGCCCTGCGCCAACCCTGCGGCGTGGTGCTGGGCATCGCGCCATGGAACGCCCCGGTGATTCTCGCCACCCGGGCCATCGCCATGCCCCTGGCCTGCGGCAACAGCGTGGTGCTCAAGGCGTCCGAACTGAGCCCGGCGGCTCATCGCCTGATCGGCCAGGTGCTGCAGGACGCCGGCCTGGGCGATGGCGTGGTCAACGTCATCAGCAATGCCCCGGCCGATGCCGCGGCGATTGTCGAGCGCCTGATCGCCAACCCGGCGGTGCGCCGGGTCAACTTCACCGGTTCGACCCATGTCGGGCGGATTGTCGGCGAGCTTGCGGCGCGCCACCTCAAGCCGGCCCTGCTGGAGCTGGGCGGCAAGGCGCCGCTGCTGGTGCTGGACGACGCCGACCTGGATGCGGCTGTCGCGGCCGCGGCGTTTGGCGCCTACTTCAACCAGGGGCAGATCTGCATGTCCACCGAGCGCCTGATCGTCGATGCCAAGGTGGCCGATGCCTTCGTCGCCAAGCTGGCGGCCAAGGTCGAGAGCCTGCGTGCCGGCGACCCGGCGGCCGCGGACTCGGTGCTCGGTTCGCTGGTGGATGCCAGCGCTGGCACGCGCATCCGGGCGCTGATCGACGATGCCCTGGAGCAGGGCGCGCGGCGGGTGGTCGGCGGGCAACTGGACGGCAGCATTCTGCAGCCGACCCTGCTCGACGGCGTCACCGACGCCATGCGCCTGTACCGCGAGGAGTCCTTCGGCCCGGTGGCGGTGGTATTGCGCGGCAGCGGTGATGAAGAACTGTTGCGCTTGGCCAACGATTCCGAGTTCGGCCTGTCGGCGGCGATTTTCAGCCGCGACATCGGGCGGGCCCTGGCCCTGGCGCAACGGGTCGAGTCGGGTATCTGCCATATCAACGGGCCCACCGTGCATGACGAGGCGCAGATGCCGTTTGGCGGCGTCAAGTCCAGCGGCTACGGCAGTTTTGGCGCCAAGGCCTCGATCGAACACTTCACCCAATTGCGCTGGGTCACCTTGCAGAACGGCCCGCGGCACTACCCGATCTGATCCGTCGCCACGGGCGCGGTGCCTTGAGCACGCGGCCCGTGTGCAGGCCAGGCATAACAATAACAAGGCCGCAGCCACCGGCTGCCACGCTTGCCAGCCGTCGCCCTGCGTGCGCGGCGCAGGCGTGCCTTGATGGAGGACATGTACGTGAGTTGCCAATTCAGAGCGCCATCCCCACCCGTGGCCGAGCCGCCGCGTTACCGTCAGGTGTCCATTGGCCGGCCGGCGGTTGCCGTCAGTGAAGAGCAGGGCGTGTTGCATATGCGTTCCCTGGAACCTCTGGCGCCCTTGCCGCAGCGCTTGCTCGATCGTCTGTTGCACTGGGCCCGGGTGCGTCCCGAGCAGACCTTCATCGCCGCCCGCGAGGACGGCGGCGACTGGCGCCGGGTCAGCTATGGGCAGATGCTCGACAGCGTGCGCGCCATCGCCCAGGGCCTGCTCGGCTACGGTTTGTCGGCCGACAAGCCGCTGGCGCTGCTCTCGGGCAATGACATCGAACACCTGCAACTGGCCCTGGGCGCGATGTACGCCGGGATTCCCTATTGTCCGGTGTCGCCGGCCTATTCGCTGCTGTCCCAGGACTTTGCCAAGCTGCGCCACGTCTGCGACCTGTTGCAGCCGGGGCTGGTGTTTGTCAGCGATGCTGGCGCCTACCAGCGGGCCATCGACGCGGTGCTGCCACCCGAGACGCCGCTGATCTGCGTGCGCGGCCAGGTGCCGGGGCGACGCCAGGCGAGCTTCGCCAGCCTGCTGGCCGAGCCCGGTGCTGCCGAGGCCGATGCGGCCTTTGCCGCCACCGGCCCGGACAGCATCGCCAAGTTTCTCTTCACCTCGGGCTCGACCAAGCTGCCCAAGGCGGTGATCACCACCCAGCGCATGCTCTGCGCCAACCAGCAGATGCTGTTGCAGACCTTCCCGGTGTTCGGTGAAGAGCCGCCGGTGCTGGTGGACTGGCTGCCCTGGAACCACACCTTCGGTGGCAGCCATAACGTCGGCATCGTGCTCTACAACGGCGGCAGTTTTTATCTGGACGATGGCAAGCCCACGGCCCAGGGCTTTGCCGAAACCTTGCGTAACCTCAAGGAGATTTCGCCCACCGCCTACCTGACCGTGCCCAAGGGCTGGGAGGAGCTGGTCAATGCCCTGGAGCAGGATGCCGAGCTGCGCGAGTGTTTTTTCAAGCGCATGAGCCTGTTCTTCTTCGCCGCCGCCGGGCTTTCGCAAAGTGTCTGGGACCGCCTGGACCGGGTCGCCGAGCAGCATTGCGGCGAACGTATCCGCATGATGGCCGGGCTCGGCATGACCGAGGCCGCGCCGTCTTGCACCTTCACCACCGGGCCGCTGTCGATGGCCGGTTACATCGGCCTGCCGGCGCCGGGTTGCGAGGTGCGCCTGGTGCCGGTGGACGGCAAGCTCGAAGGGCGTTTTCGCGGGCCGCACATCATGCCCGGCTACTGGCGCGCGGCGCAGCAGACCGCCGAGGTGTTCGATGCCCTGGGCTTCTACTGCTCGGGGGATGCGCTCAAGCTCGCCGACCCCCACGACCCGCAGTTGGGGCTGATGTTCGACGGGCGCATCGCCGAGGATTTCAAGTTGTCGTCCGGGGTGTTTGTCAGCGTTGGCCCGCTGCGCAATCGCGCGGTGCTCGAAGGCTCGCCCTATGTCCAGGACCTGGTGGTGGCCGCACCGGACCGCGAGTGCCTGGGCGCCCTGGTGTTCCCACGGCTGTATGAATGCCGGCGGCTGGCGGGGCTGGCCGCCGAGGCCAGCGACGCCCAGGTGCTGGCCAGCGCGCCGGTGCGCCAGTGGTTCGGCGACTGGTTGCAGCGCCTGAACCGCGACGCCAGCGGCAATGCCAGCCGCCTGGAGTGGATCGCCCTGCAGGTAGAGCCGGCGTCCATCGACCGCGGGGAAATCACCGACAAGGGCTCGATCAACCAGCGCGCGGTGTTGCAGTGGCGCGCCGAACAGGTCGAGGACCTGTATCGCGGCCGCGAGCCGTCGATCCTGCGCGCCGAGCCCAAGCCATGAACGGCGCCGGGCAGTACAGCGGGTTTGCCGATGTGGCGATCCTTGAGGCGTTGCGCACGCCCTGGGTCGACCTTGGCGGGGACCTGGCCGAGATCTCGCCGATCGATCTGGGGATCAAGGTCGGGCGCGAGGTACTGCTGCGCGCCGGCATCGATGCCCGGGCGGTGGACAGCGTGCTGGCCGGTTCCATGGCCCAGGCCAGTTTCGACGCCTACCTGCTGCCTCGGCACATCGGCCTGTACAGCGGTGTCGGGCAAGCGGTGCCGGCCCTGGGGGTGCAGCGCATCTGCGCCACCGGTTTCGAGCTGCTGCGCCAGGCAGCCGAGCAGGTGCGGGGCGAGGTGCAACTGGCGTTGTGCGTGGCCAGTGAATCGATGTCGCGCAACCCGATTGCCGCCTACACCCATCGCGGCGGCTTCCGCCTGGGGGCGGCGGTGCAGTTCAAGGACTTTTTATGGGAGGCACTGTACGACCCGGCGCCGGGGCTGGACATGATCGCCACCGCCGACAACCTGGCCCGGCGTTACGGCCTGACCCGCGAAGCCGTGGACGGCTATGCCTGCGCCAGCCATCAGCGGGCCCTGGCGGCCCAGCAGGCGGGCTGGTTCGCGCCGGAAATCGTCGCCGTGAGCCAGCAGACCTTCGAGCTCGACGGTTATCGACCGCGCGGCATTTGCCTGCCGCGTGGAGTCGAGACAGTCAGCCAGGACAGCCATCCGCGCCCCAGTGAGCTTTCTGCCCTGGCGCGATTGCGGACGATTCACGAAGGCGGGGTGCAGACCGCCGGCA
Organism: Pseudomonas protegens CHA0; assembly: GCF_000397205.1. Taxonomy (NCBI): domain Bacteria; kingdom Pseudomonadati; phylum Pseudomonadota; class Gammaproteobacteria; order Pseudomonadales; family Pseudomonadaceae; genus Pseudomonas; species Pseudomonas protegens. Next base: position 3,922,404 of record NC_021237.1, on the reverse strand, counting down.
ACAGCTGCGCGGTGGTCGATGGCGCGGCGGCGGCCCTGGTTGGTCGGGCGTCGGCTTGCAGGGACAGGCCCCTGGCGCTGTTGCGGGCCAGTGCGGTGGTCGGGGTGGCGCCGGAGCTCATGGGTATCGGTCCGGCCCCGGCGATCCGCCTGCTCCTGCAGCGCAGCGGCTTGAGTCTGACGCAGATTGGCCGCCTTGAAGTCAACGAGGCCCAGGCGGCCCAGGTGCTGGCCGTAGCCCGGGAGTTGGAACTGGACAGTGATCGCCTGAATGTCCAGGGCGGCTCCCTGGCCCTGGGTCATCCCCTGGCCGCCAGCGGCCTGCGCCTGGTGCTGACCCTGGCCCGGCAACTGCGCGAGCACAACCTGCGCTACGGGATCGCCGCCGCCTGCGTGGGAGGTGGCCAGGGCATGGCGCTGTTGATCGAAAACCCGGCCTGGCGCGGCTGAGTCCGACCGGCCCGCCGCCCCTGGCGGGCCACTCTATTTCTACTCGATGAGGTGTCCCCATGTGGAGCTACCAGGCGCCGCTGCGCGATATGCAATTTGTCCTTGAGCACTGGCTGGAGGCCCCCGAAGCGTGGCGTCGCAGCCCGGCGTTCGAGGCGCTGGACCTGCCCCTGGCGCTGCAGGTGCTGGAGCAGGCCGCGCGTTTCAGCCAGGACGTACTGGCGCCGCTGAATGCCAGCGGCGATCGCCAGGGTTGCCAGTGGGCAGACGGGCAGGTCAGCACCCCACAGGGTTTTGCCGAGGCCTATCGGGCCTATGTCGAGGGCGGCTGGCCGGCCCTGGCCTGCGCCGAAGCTTTGGGTGGCCAGGGCCTGCCGCAGCTGCTGGACGCGGCGCTGCAAGAGATGCTCTATGCCAGCAACCACGCCTGGGCCATGTACACCGGCATCGCCCACGGCGCCTACTTGTGCCTCAAGACCCACGGCGCGCCCTGGCTCCAGGAGCGCTACCTGCCCGAGATCATCAGCGGCGCGAGCCTGCCCACCATGTGCCTGACCGAGCCCCAGGCCGGCAGTGATGTCGGCCTGTTGCGCTGTCGTGCCGAGCCCCAGGCCGATGGCAGCTATCGCCTCAGCGGCAGCAAGCTGTTCATTTCCGGCGGCGAGCATGACCTCACCGACAACATCCTGCATCTGGTGCTGGCCCGGCTGCCGGGCGCGCCGGAGGGCAGCCGGGGAATCTCGCTGTTCCTGGTGCCCAAGCGCTTGCAGCAGGGCCAGGGCAACGGCGTGCGCTGCGACGGCATCGAACACAAGATGGGGATCAAGGGCAGCGCCACCTGTTCCCTGGTGTTCGAGGCGGCCCAGGGCTGGCTAGTGGGCGAGGCCCATCGCGGCCTGGCAGCGATGTTCGTGATGATGAATTCGGCGCGCCTGCACGTGGGCCTGCAAGGCCTGGGGCATGTCGAAGCGGCGTGGCAGAACGCCCGTGACTACGCTGGCGAACGCCAACAGATGCGTGCGCCATTGCGCCCCGCCGGTGTCGCCGCCCAGGCCGCCGACCCGATTCGCTACCACCCGGCCATGCGCCGCGTGCTGCTGGAATTGCGCGTCACCAGCGAAGGCCTGCGGGCCATCGGCTACTGGGCCGCGCACCTGCTGGACCAGGCCGAGCATCACCCTGAACCCCAGGTCCGGCGCCAGGCCGATCAGCTGGCGCAACTGCTGACGCCGATCATCAAGGCGTTCTTTACCGAGCAGGGCTTTCGTCAGGCCAGCAACGCCTTGCAGGTCTTCGGCGGCTACGGCTACGTCGCCGAGTTCGCCATCGAGCAGACCCTGCGCGATAGCCGCATCGCCATGATCTACGAAGGCAGCAACGAGATTCAGGCCAACGACCTGCTGTTGCGCAAGGTGCTGGGGGATGGCGGGCAGGGCTTCGCGCTGTTGCTTGAGCAATTGCGCGATGAGGCCGGGCACGGCGCCCAGGTGCCCGAGTGCGTGGGGTTCGCCCGGTCGTTGGCGGATCTGGCCGAGGCGTTGCAGGCACTGGTTGCCCAGGTGCAGCAGTGGGCGCTGGAGGATGCCGAGTACCCGTATCGCGCGGCCGGGGATTTTCTGGCGTTGTGTGGCCTGAGCCTGCTGGCGCTGGCCTGGGCTCGGGCGGCGCGGGTCTCGCACAGTTTGCCCGAGGGCGATCCGCTGCGTGGGGCGAAGCTTGAGACGGCGGGGTTCTTTTTCAGCTACCTGTTGCCCCAGGTCGAACAGCGGATGACGGCGGTGCGCGGCGCCCGGGCGGCGCTGGCCTTTATCTGAGGCGATGCAGGCTATTGGATCCAATATCGAAGCGAACCACGCCACAGGCTTGCTTAGCAGTGAGCCTCGTAGTGGGGCTCGTCGCCTGCCTGAACGGTGATGGTCGATAATCGCCCGCTAATCCCGGTGCCTTGTCGGGCACCTAAGCATTTGATCCCTATGGAAATTAACCCCGACCCTGGTTGGTCTGGGATCTTTTGCTCAGCCGTTTCAGCCCGTTCGTCTCTTGTTATTGGATCCATTAAGCGCTTTATTGGCGACCTGGCGATGGCAGGAGCCCTCCTGACCGTCGGCAATAAAAACAACAATAAGGGTTTCGTCATGAATGTCTTATCGACGGTGTGCAGCCGCCTGGCTGGCGCGCGCTGGCTGTCTGTGTGCACAGGTTCTTTGGGTGTTGCGCTTCGGGTCCTGGCCGAATGGCAGGTGCGCCCATGAACCTCGATCTCAAGCAACGGGTCGACCAAGGCCCGATGGGCTCCTTCCAGTGCCTGGCGATCGGTATCTGCATTGTCCTCAACATGATCGACGGCTTCGATGTACTGGTGATGGCCTTCACCGCCGCTTCGGTGTCCGCCGAGTGGCAACTCAACGGGGCGCAGATCGGTCTGCTGCTCAGTGCCGGTCTGTTCGGCATGGCCGCCGGTTCGCTGTTTATCGCGCCCTGGGCCGACCGCTTCGGGCGCCGGCCGCTGATCCTGTTCTGCCTGCTGCTGTCGGGTGTCGGCATGCTGCTTTCGGCCGGCAGCCAGAGCCCTTTGCAACTGGCGCTGTTGCGCGGCCTGACCGGCCTGGGCATCGGCGGCATCCTGGCCAGCAGCAACGTGATCGCCGCCGAGTATTCCAGCCGCCGCTGGCGCGGCCTGGCGGTCAGCCTGCAATCCACCGGCTATGCCCTGGGCGCGACCCTGGGCGGGCTGCTGGCGGTGTGGCTGTTGACTCATTGGGGCTGGCGCTCGGTGTTCCTGTTCGGCGGCATCGTCACCTTGCTGGTGATCCCCCTGGTGCTGCTCTGGCTCCCCGAATCCCTGGACTTTCTCCTGGCCCGGCGGCCGGCCGATGCCCTGGCGCGAATCAATCGCCTGGCCGGGCGCCTGGGCCATCCGCAACTGCTGCAAATGCCCGCGGCAGCGGTACGCGAGCAGGGCGCCGGCAGCGGTTTTGACCAACTGTTCGCCGGGCCGATGCGGCGCACCACGCTGCTGATCTGGCTGCTGTTTTTCCTGGTGATGTTCGGTTTCTACTTCGTCATGAGCTGGACCCCGAAACTGCTGGTGGCCGCCGGGCTCTCGGCGCAGCAGGGGATCACCGGCGGGGTGCTGCTGAGTGTCGGCGGGATCTTCGGCGCGGCGCTGGTTGGCGGCTTGTCCTCGCGCTGGCCGCTGACCCGGGTGCTGTCGCTGTTCATGCTGGTGACCGCCGGGCTGCTGGTGCTGTTCGTCGGCTCGGCCTCCTCGATTGCCGCGGCCCTGGGCCTGGGGCTGCTGATCGGGCTGTTCGCCAACGGCTGCGTGGCCGGGCTCTACGCCCTGTCACCAGTGGTCTACGACGCTTCGGTACGGGCCACCGGGGTCGGCTGGGGGATCGGCATCGGGCGCATTGGCGCGATTGTCTCGCCCACGGTGGCCGGGGTGTTGCTGGATGCCGGCTGGCAGCCGCTGCACCTGTACGCAGTGTTTGCCGTGGTCTTCGTGCTGGCGGCGGGTTGCCTGTTGTTGCTACGCCCGGCGCCGCCGCAGGCGCAAGCGGCCCTGGCTTAGCCCGCGGAACCGGATAAGGCGGCGGGCGCTGTTTCAAGACTGGCCGTCGATGATCGCCGCGGCCACGGCCTGGCGGAACCAGCTCAGGGCGGCGGAGCTGTCGCTGTTGGGGTGCCAGTGCAGCGAGACTTCGAACTCCCCCACGGAAAACGGCAGTTCCAGTTGCCGCAGGCCGCCTTCGAGGGTGAACAGGCGGGCGATCTGCGCTGGCAGCACGGTCAGCAGGTCGGTGCCGGGCAGCACTTTGGGCAGCACCGAGAAGTGCGGCACGTGCAGGCTGATGCGGCGCCGGGCGCCCATCTGCTTGAGCACGTCCTCGACGCTGCCGTGGCCGGTGGTGCGGGTCACGGCGATGTGCCGCTCGGCGAGGAACTGCTCCAGGCTCAGCTGGGTGCCGATGCGCGGATGGCGGTCGCTGAGCAGGCACACGTAGCGCTCGCGGATCAGCACCTGGCTGCGGGTGCCGGTCAAGGGTTTGCGGCAGATCAGCGCGTCGACCTTGGCGCTGCTGAGCCACTCGCCGGCCTGGTCCACCTGCAGCGGCAGGACTTCGACTTCAGCCTCGGGGGCCTGCTGGTTCAGGCGCGCCAGGATCAGCGGCAGGAAGCCCATTTCGCCAAGGTCGGAGAGGGCGATGCGAAAGCGCCGTTCGGTGGTCGCCGGGTCGAAGCGCCGGGTGCTGTGCACGGTGTTCTCGATCCGCGTCAGGGATTCGCGAAAGGCCGGGTACAGCTCATCGGCCAGTTGGCTGGGCTGGATGCCGTCCCGGGTGCGGCTGAACAGGCCGTCGTCGAACAGCTCGCGCAGCCGCGCCAGGCCGTAGCTGACCGAGGGCTGGGTGACGAACAGGCGCTCGGCGGCCAGGGTCACGCTGCGGGCTTCGTAGAGGGTGACGAAGGTGCGGATCAGGTTCAGATCGATGTGGCTCATGCTGCCTCATGGATATAGACGGGTCTTATTTTTAATAGAGATAGTATCGATTTGATCAATTTCGTGGCGGCTGCAAGAGTAACTCAAATTCTAAAAAACAGCGGCAAAGGTCCATATGAAAACCGTCCATAGCGCCTCCTACGACATCCTGCGGCAACAAGGCCTGACCACCGTGTTCGGCAACCCGGGTTCCAACGAGCTGCCCTTTCTCAAGGGCTTCCCCGAAGACTTCCGCTACATCCTCGGCCTGCATGAAGGCGCGGTGGTGGGCATGGCCGACGGCTTCGCCCTGGCCAGCGGCCAGCCGGCCTTCGTCAACCTGCACGCCGCGGCCGGCACCGGCAATGGCATGGGCGCCCTGACCAATGCCTGGTACTCCCACAGCCCGTTGGTGATCACCGCCGGCCAGCAGGTGCGCTCGATGATCGGCGTCGAGGCGATGCTGGCCAACGTCGATGCACCGCAGCTGCCCAAGCCCCTGGTCAAGTGGAGCGCCGAGCCGGCCTGCGCCGAGGACGTGCCACGGGCCCTGAGCCAGGCGATCCACATGGCCAACCAGGCGCCCAAGGGCCCGGTGTACCTGTCCATTCCCTACGACGACTGGGCCCGCCCGGCGCCGGCCGGGGTCGAGCATCTGGCCCGGCGCCAGGTGGCCACTGCCGGGCTGCCCTCGGCGGCGCAATTGCGTTCGCTGGTGCAGCGCCTGGCGGCAGCGCGCAACCCGGTGCTGGTGCTGGGGCCGGATGTGGATGGCAGCCAGAGCAACCACCTGGCCGTGCAACTGGCGGAGAAACTGCGCATGCCGGCCTGGGTCGCGCCGTCCGCTTCGCGCTGCCCGTTTCCCACCCGTCACCCGAGCTTTCGCGGGGTGCTGCCGGCAGCCATTGCCGGCATCAGCCGCTGCCTGGCGGACCACGACCTGATCCTGGTGGTGGGGGCCCCGGTATTCCGCTACCACCAGTTCGCCCCGGGGGACTACCTGCCCGCGGGCACCGAGCTGCTGCACATCACCTGCGACCCCGGCGAAGCGGCGCGCGCGCCCATGGGCGATGCGCTGGTGGGGGACATCGCCGAGACCCTGCAGGCCCTGGTCTGGGCGCTGCCGGATTGCGACCGGCCGCAGCCCCAGGCCTTGCCGCCGGCTGCTCCGGTCGAGGAGCTGGGCGGCCTGCTGCGCCCGGAAACCGTGTTCGACGTGATCGATGAGCTGGCGCCCAAGGATGCGATCTACGTCAAGGAGTCCACCTCCACCGTAGGCGCCTTCTGGCAGCGGGTGGAAATGCGCGAACCCGGCAGCTACTACTTCCCGGCCGCCGGTGGCCTGGGCTTCGGCCTGCCAGCGGCGGTGGGGGTGCAACTGGCCCGGCCGGAGCGGCGGGTGATCGGGGTCATTGGCGACGGCTCGGCCAACTACGGTATCACCGCGCTGTGGACGGCCGCCCAGTACCAGATCCCGGTGGTGTTCATCATCCTCAAGAACGGCACCTATGGCGCCCTGCGCTGGTTCGCCGGTGTGCTGCAGGTCAGCGACGCCCCGGGCCTGGACGTGCCCGGCCTGGACTTCTGCGCCATCGGCCGCGGCTATGGCGTGCACTCGGTGCAGGCCAACACCCGCGAGGCGTTCGCCCAGGCCCTGAGTGAGGCCCTGGCGGGCGACCGCCCGGTACTGATCGAGGTGCCGACCCTGACCATCGAACCCTGAGGGCTGCCTTGTCGCCGGGCGCGAGCCCGGCCTTGCCAACCGCAACCTGCGGACTCACCAGAAGAATAAAAAGAGGTGGTTATGAACACGACTTCGGTCACTGCTGTGATAGATGACGCGCCCCAGCCGGCGCGTTCCGGTTCCACCCACGCCGACATCGGCACCTTGCTCGACCATGGCCCCTTCACCGGCATGCAGAAGCTGGTGGTGTTGCTGGCGGCGCTGTCCATCGTCATGGACGGCTTCGACGGCCAACTGATCGGCTTTGCCATTCCGCTGATGATCAAGGAGTGGGGCATCACCCGCGAGGCGTTCGCTCCGGCGGTGGCGGCCGGGCTGATCGGCATGGGCATCGGCAGTGCCTGTGCCGGTCTGTTTGCCGACCGGTTCGGCCGGCGCATGGCGATCATTGCCAGTGTCTTCGTGTTCGGTGCGGCCACTTGCGCCATTGGCCTGGCGCCCAATGCGCTGGCGGTGGCGGCCCTGCGTTTTATCGCCGGGCTGGGCATCGGTGGCGCGCTGCCCAGCGCCACCACGGTGACGGCCGAGTTCACCCCGGCGCGGCGGCGTACCCTGGCGGTGACGGCCACCATTGTCTGCGTGCCCCTGGGCGGGATGCTGGCGGGGTTGTTCGCCTCCCATGTGTTGCCGCTGTACGGCTGGCGCACCCTGTTTTTCATCGGCGGCAGCCTGCCCATCGTCCTGGGCTTTGCCTTGCTGGCGACGCTGCCGGAGTCGCCGCGCTTTCTGGCGCGCCGGCCCCAGCGCTGGAACGAGCTGGGCACCTTGCTCGGGCGCATGGGCCGGCCGATGGCGGCGGGGGTGGTCTACACCGATGCCCTGGAGCAGAAGAGCGAGAAGCAGGGTGGTTTCCGCGCCTTGTTCGCCCTGGGCTACGGGCGTGACACCCTGGCCCTCTGGGTGGCGTTCTTCATGTGCCTGACCGCGGTCTACAGCGCCTTCAGCTGGCTGCCCACCATGCTGCTGTCCGAAGGCCTGGAGCTGTCGGTGGCCGGTTCCGGGCTGACCGCCTACAACCTGGGCGGGGTGATCGGGGCACTGGTGTGCGCGGTGGCCATCACTCGCTGGGGTTCGTTCTGGCCGCTGCTGATCTGCTGCGCCGGCGGCGCGGCCAGCGCCTTCCTGTTGCAGGTGGTGGACATCCACCAGGACACCGGGCTGCTGATCTTCGGCTTCGGCGTGCACGGCCTGTTCGTCAACGCCGTGCAGTCCACCATGTTTGCCCTGTGCGCCTTTATCTACCCCACCAGTGTGCGCGCCACGGGCACCGCATCGGCCCTGGCCTTCGGGCGCCTGGGGGCGATCCTCAGTGCCTTCGCCGGAGCCCTGGTGATCACCCAGGGCGGCGCCAACGGCTACCTCACGCTGCTGGGTTCGGTGATGGTCATGGCGCTGCTGGCGCTGCTGATCGTGGGCCGGCACATTCCCCGGCGTCTGCCGGGCCAGTCATGAACGCGGCCCGGTGCGTGAACCAGCCACTCAAACAGGAGGTTCGATGAACATCACCATTCTTGGCGCGGGCGCCATGGGTTCGCTGTTTGGCGGCCTGCTGGCGCAAAGCGGCCAGCAGGTAACCCTGCTGGACATCAACGACGGGCACCTTGCGGCGATCCGCAGCGACGGCCTGCTGCTGGCCACCGACAGCGGCGAGCGGCGCATTACCGGCCTGCACGCCAGCCGTCCGGAGCAGGCCACGGGGCACCCCGACCTGTTGCTGGTCTTCACCAAGACCCTGCACACCGACAGTGCCTTGCGCAGTGTCGCCGGGCATATCGCCGGCCACACCCTCGTACTGACCCTGCAGAACGGCCTGGGCAATGCCGAGGCGCTATCCCGGCATGTGGCCCCGCAGCAGGTGCTGATCGGCATGACCAACTGGCCCGCCGACATGGTCGGGCCGGGGCAGGTGCATTCCCACGGCCAGGGCATGGTGCGGGTGCTGGCCCTCGATAGCCGCGAGCGCAACGCCAGCCAGGAGGTGGCGGCGGTGCTGGACGCTGCCGGGCTGAACTGTGCGGTGGACCCGCAGGTCTGGACCTCTATCTGGGAGAAGGTGGCCTTCAACGCCGCCTTGAACAGCCTGTGCGCCGCCACCGGCTGCACCGTGGGCCAGCTGGACGCAGCGCCGGAAGGCGTGGCCCTGGCCCGGTCCATTGTGCTGGAGGTGGTGGCGGTGGCCAGGTCCCAGGGAATAGAGCTGGATGCCCAGGGCTGCCTGGACAGTGTGGCGTTCGCCATTGCCCATCACCGCACCCACAAGCCTTCGATGTTGCAGGACGTGCTGGCAGGGCGGCCCACGGAGATCGGCTCCATCAATGGCCAGGTGCTGGAACGGGCGCGGCAGGCGGGGGTGCCTGTGCCCCACACCGAAACCCTGCTGGGCCTGCTGCGCCTGATCGAAAAGCGCGCCGCCTCGTAGGAGCCGGCTTGCCGGCGAAGAGGGCCTTGGGGCTTGTGTGGCGCTGGCGGGCGCCTTCGCTGGCAAGCCAGCTCCTGCATACGCCGGCTTTTGTGTGACACATCGGTTTATGAATGCTGTTCCATGAGGAGATTTTCCATGAGTGATTCCAACGCGGTCTATCGCGATCTGCACCTGCAACCCATCGCCGGACAGTGGCGCGCCGGCGCCTCCGGCAAGACCCTGGTGGTGAGCAATCCATTCGACGGTGCACAGCTGCTGGAACTGGCCCAGGCCAACCGCAGCGACCTGGACGCGGCCTACGCCAAGGCCGCCCAGGTGCAGCCGCAATGGGCGGCCCTGGGCCCGTCCCAGCGCGCGGCGGTGCTGCACCAGGCGGTGGCGATCTTCGACCGGCGCCAGGAGGAAATTGTCGACTGGATCATTCGCGAATCCGGCAGCACACGGATCAAGGCCCTGGCCGAGTGGGGCGCGGCGCGGGCCATCACCCTGGAGGCGGCGTCCTTCCCGGCGCGGGTCCACGGGCGGATTGTCGAATCCGATGTGCCGGGCAAGGAAAGCCGGGTGTACCGCAGCGCCCTGGGGGTGGTCGGAGTGATCAGCCCGTGGAACTTCCCGCTGCACCTGACCCAGCGCTCCATCGCCCCGGCCCTGGCCCTGGGCAACGCGGTGGTGGTCAAGCCGGCCAGCGATACGCCGGTGTGCGGCGGCCTGCTGCTGGCCAGGATCTTCGAGGAAGCGGGCCTGCCCGCCGGGGTGTTCAGCGTGGTGGTGGGGGCCGGTAGCGAGATCGGCGATGCCTTTGTCGAGCACCCGGTGCCGGCGCTGATCACCTTCACCGGCTCGACCCCGGTGGGGCGCGGCATCGGCCGCATCGCCAGTGGCGGCGAGCACCTCAAGCACGTGGCGCTTGAATTGGGGGGCAACAGCCCGTTCGTGGTACTGGACGATGCCGACCTGGAACAGGCGGTGAACGCCGCGGTGTTCGGCAAGTTCCTGCACCAGGGGCAGATCTGCATGGCGATCAACCGCATCATCGTCGACGAGCGCCTCTATGACGCCTTCGCCCAGCGCTTCGTGGCCCGGGTCAAGCAGCTCAAGGTGGGTGATCCGCAATCGCTGGACACAGTGATCGGCCCGGTGATCAACGCCCGCCAGTTGCAGGGCCTGCAGGACAAGATCGCCCTGGCCCGCGAGCAGGGCGCCGAGCCACTGTACGAGGGCGGGCAGAACGGCAACCTGCTGGCGCCCCATGTGTACGGCGAAGTGCGTGCCGACATGGACCTGGCGCGCAATGAAATCTTCGGCCCGCTGGTGGGGCTGCTGCGCGCCCGGGACGAAGCCCATGCCCTGGAGCTGGCCAACGACAGCGAATTCGGCCTGGCCAGTGCAGTGTTCACCGGCAACCTGGAGCGCGGGGTGAACTTCGCCCGGCAGGTGCGCGCCGGCATGACCCACATCAACGATGTGCCGGTGAACGACGAGGCCAACGCGCCCTTCGGTGGCGAGAAGAACTCAGGCCTTGGGCGCTTCAACGGCGACTGGGCGATTGATGAATTCACCCGGGACCACTGGATCAGCCTGCAGCACCGGCCGCGTCAGTATCCCTTCTGACCCGGCACCTTTGAATAACGCCCGGCCGCCCTGGCCGGGCTTTTGAGCATCCGTGAGCGCGCGGGCCCTTGTCGGCCTGTCGGGCACGGCTGCGCCTATGAAAAGCGGAGAACAATAATAATGAACACCCGTCATCCGATGCAGTGCCGTTCCCTGGTGGGGGCTTGCTTGTCCGTGGGCCTGTGCGTGCCCGCCTGGGCCGCCGACGACAGCGGTTTTTTCGAGGGGAGCAAGACCGACCTGCTGCTGCGCAACTACTACTTCAACCGGGATTTTCGTGACCATGACGCGCCCAAGGGCCAGGTCGAGGAGTGGGCCCAGGGCTTTATCCTCAAGTTCAGCTCCGGCTACACCCCGGGCACCGTGGGCTTTGGCCTGGACGCCATCGGCCTGTTCGGCCTCAAGCTCGACAGCAGTCGCCAGGCCAGCGGTTCGGAGTTGCTGCCGGTGCACGACGACGGGCGCGCCGCGGACAATTTCGGTCGCGCCGGAGCGGCCCTCAAGGCGCGGATTTCCGCCACCGAGTTCAAGGTCGGCGAGCTGCTGCCGGACATTCCACTGCTGCGTTATGACGACGGCCGCCTGCTGCCGCAAACCTTCCGCGGGGCCATGCTGGTCTCCCGAGAGATCAGCGGCCTGGGGCTGCAGGCCGGGCAGTACCGTGCCGTCAGCCTGCGCAACTCCTCGGACATGCAGGACCTTTCGGCCTGGGCCGCGCCCGGGGTCAAGTCCGACGGCTTCAACTACGCCGGTGCCGAATACCGCTTCAACCAGCAGCGCACCTTGCTCGGGGTCTGGCATTCGCAGCTGGAGGACATCTACCGCCAGAGCTACTTCAACCTGCTGCACAAGCAACCGCTGGGGGACTGGACCCTGGGGGCGAACCTGGGCTACTTCATCGACCGCGACGATGGCAGCGCGCGTATCGGCCGGGTCGACAGCCACACCGCCTATGGTCTGTTCTCCGCCTCCCGGGCCGGGCACACGCTGTACCTGGGGTTGCAGAAAGTCAGCGGCGACAGCCCCTGGATGTCGGTCTACGGCAGCAGCGGCCGGACCCTGGGCAACGACATGTTCAACGGCAACTTCAGCAACGCCGGCGAGCGTTCGTGGCAGGTGCGTTATGACTATGACTTCGCCGCCTCGGGGATTCCCGGGCTGCTGGCCATGGTGCGCTACGGTCGTGGCGACAGCGCCACCACCAAGGTGGGCAATGACGGCCATGAGTGGGAGCGCGATACCGAGATCGGCTACACCCTGCAGAGCGGCACCTTGAAGAACCTCAGCCTGCGGCTGAACAACGCCACCAACCGACGCAGTTTCAACAGCGACTTCGACCAGACCCGGCTGATTGTCAGCTACCCGCTGTCGCTCTGAAAACCCTGTAGCCGCTGCCGCAGGCTGCGAACGGCTTGGGCGGCATTCCGACGCAGCAGACGCAGCGATTCCACGGGCGCTGGAGGTCCGGCGGCAGATCGCCAGGCAAGGTCCTGCGGACCTTTGCGCAGCCTCGCCGAGGCTCGGCAGCGGCTACAAGGTAGCCGCTGTTTCGTGCTGCTTCGTATGGCTACGGCAATCTCGGGGTGCGTGTTGCGGGGGGGCTTGCGTTACTATGGCCGCCCACGTTTTCAGGAAGCTGCCCGGATGAGCAAACCCGGTCAAACGGTGCTGGTCGCGCTGCGCAAGATGATCGCCTCGGGCGAGTTGGCGGCAGGCGAGCGCTTGATGGAGGTGCCCACCGCCGAGCTGTTCGGGGTGTCACGCATGCCGGTGCGCATGGCCTTTCGCACCCTGGAGCAGGAAGGCCTGCTGGTGCGGTTCGGCGGTCGCGGGTTTCAGGTGCGTTCGGTGAGCGCCGAAGACATCGCCGGGGCGGTGGAGGTGCGCGGGGTGCTGGAAGGCCTGGCGGCGCGCCAGACCGCCGAGCGCGGGCTGTCGGCCGAGGGCCGGGCGATTCTCGAACGCTGCCTGGTCGAGGGCGATGCGCTGTTCGACAAGGGCTATGTCAACGAAGAGGACCTGGAGCTCTATCACGACCTCAACATGCGTTTTCACCAGGTGATCGTGGCGGGCAGCGGCAACCCGGCGATCGCTGATGCCCTGGCGCGCAACGACCACCTGCCTTTCGCCTCGGTCACCGCCCTGGCAGTAGACCGCCAGGACATGGCCCGGGAATACCGGCGCTTCAACTATGCCCACATGCAGCATCACTCGATATTCGATGCCCTGGTCAATGGCCAGGGCGCGCGGGCCGAGGCCCTGATGCGCGAGCATGCCAACGCCACCTTGCGCTATGCCGAGATCTTCGGCTCGGCCGTGGCCGACGAGCGCATGAGGCTGATCCTGCGCCCGCAGTGAGGCTCTACAGATCCAGCACCAGCAGCGGGCTCCTGGCCCGGGAACAGCAGGGCGTGAACTGATCGTTGCGCGCCTGCTCGTCCTCGGTGAGGAACAGGTCGCGGTGCTCCGGTACCCCTTCCAGCACCCGGATCAGGCAGGTGCCGCAGATCCCTTGCTCGCAGGAAATCGGCACTTCGATGCCCTGGTCCTGCAGCACCTGGACCACGCTGCGATCGGCCGGTACCTGGAACACCTGGCCGCTGCTGGCCAGCTTCACCGCGAAGCTGGCGTCGGCGCTGTGGTCGATGGGCGCAGCGCTGAAATATTCGCGGTGCAGGCATTGCTCCTTCCAGCCCTGGGCCCGGGCGTTGTCCAGCACGTGTTGCATGAAGCCACCGGGGCCGCAGACATACAGGTGCACGTCGTCCCGGGGCCCGGCCAGGGCCTGGGCGATATCCAGGGCGGTGTCCGGTTGTTCGTCGAAATGCAGGCTCACCCGCTCGGCAAAGGGCGAGGCCTGCAAGCGCTGGACGAAGGCCGCGCGCTGGGCCGAACGAGCGCAGTAGTGCAGCTGGAAATCCGCGCCGCTGTGGGCCAGCTGTTCGGCCATGCTGAGGAGCGGGGTAATGCCGATGCCGCCGGCGAACAGCAGGCTGCGCCGTGCTGCGTGCTCCAGGGCAAAGAGGTTGCGTGGCTCGCTGATGCGCAGGCGCGTGCCTACCTCCAGTTGCTGGTGCAGGCTGCTGGAGCCGCCGCGGGAGGCAGGGTCCTTGAGCACGCCGATCAGGTAGCGGTGGCGCTCTGCGGGGTGGTTGCACAGGGAGTATTGGCGCACCAGGCCGTTGGCCAGATGCACGTCGATATGGGCGCCGGCGCTGAAGGCGGGCAGGGGGCTTGCGTCGGCCGCGGCCAGTTCGAAGCTGCAGATGTCCAGGGCTTCGTCGTGGCGCGCGGCCACCAGTACGTCGATCATCATCGGTCCTCGCCAGTGGCCGCATCCGGGCCGCCAGCCTGTCGGGTTCGGGGGGTTAACGGCTTGTGGCGATCAAGGGTTCCCGGGGCTCGCGCTCCTGGGCGATCAGCCGCTCCAGGACCCGGCGCGACTGCACGCCGCCGGCGTCGATATTGAGCTTGAGCAGGTTGCGCTGGGGCTGGGCGAGAAGGTTCTGCTGCTGGCGCTCAAGCATCTCCAGGTCCTCGCTGAAGATCTTGCCCTGGCCTTCGCGGATGCTCTCGGTGAGCGCCTGGTCCTGGGGGTTGAAGTTGCGCGCCATGCCCCAGAAGTACCAGATCGAGGTGTCACTTTCTGGGGTGATGAAATCCACCACGATGCTCGACGCCTTGTACTGCGCAGGGGCGTCGTAGCCACCGTGGCCGGCATGGGCCACGCCGACTTCGATCAGCACATGGCTGGGCGGGCTGAAGCGGCAGATCTGCCAGCGGTCCACCGGCACGTCGTCGGCCAGCTGGTTGCCGCGCAGGGCCATGCGCCAGAAGGGCGGCGGCATGACGTTGTGCATGTGCCGGGCGGTGACCACCTGATCGCCGTCTACCGTGGTCTGCGGTGGCGCCTCGTCGATTTCCTTCTGGCCGATGCTGGAGGCATGCACGTAGGTTTCGTGGGTCAGGTCCATCAGGTTGTCGATCATCAGCCGGTAGTCGCACTGGATGTGGAACAACCCGCCGCCATAGGCCCATTGATCGTTGTCGGCCCATTCCAGGTGATGGATCAGCGCCGGGTCGGCCAGGGCCTGGTCGCCGGGCCAGACCCAGATGAAACCGTAGCGCTCCACCGCGGCGAAGGTCTTGTTGCAGGGGAAGCCGCGCACCCGCTGGCCGGGCATTTCCACGGTCTTGCCGTCGCAGCCCATCACCAGGCCGTGATAGCCGCATACCAGGTTGCCGTTCTCGACATAGCCCAGGGACAGCGGCGCGCCGCGATGGGGGCAGAAATCCTCGACGGCGGCTACCCGACCTTCATGGGCGCGGTAGAACACCATGTGTTCGCCGCAGATCTGCCGGCCCAGGGGCTTGCCCTGCAATTCATCGGGGGTGCAGGCAACGTACCAGGCATTCTTGGGGTACATGACGTCTCTCCAGGCGTTTGTTGTTTTTATTTAATGGATCCATTAAATGGTTGGCGCTCTGGGGGTGTCAAACAAATATGCTGATTTAGTGTTCGATAATCGGCTGCTATAGGGGTTTTGGATCCAGTGAAGGGGATTTATGGATCCATTGTTCGCGCGTCAAGGCGCGGCGCGCCGAAGGGCCGGTGGGCAGTTGCGGGGCGAGGCTGGGGGGCGGGCCGCAGCGCCAGGGGGGATCTGGCGGCTGCGGTGTCGGGGACGAAGTGGGGTTGCAGAATCAGCGCCGTTGCAGGCTGTCCTGCAGGCGCTGGATGCCGTCTTCCAGCAAGGCCCGCGGGCAGCCGAAATTCAGGCGCACGAACTGCCCGCAGTCGTCTCCGAATTCCAGGCCGGCGCTGAGGCCGACCTTGGCTTGCTCGAGGAAGAAGGCGTGGGGGTCGTCGAGGCCCAGGGCGCTGCAGTCGAGCCAGGCCAGGTAGGTGCCCTGGGGCGCGTGCATGCGGATGCCGGGCAGGCGGGTCTGCACCGCGTGCAGCAGGTAGTCGCGGTTGGCCTGCAGGTAGCCCAGCAGGGCCTGGAGCCAGGGGCCGCCGTGGGTCAGGGCGGCCAGGGTGGCTTCCAGGCCCAGGGGGCTGACGCTGTCTACCATGCCGGCGCGGGCATTGTTGAAGGCCAGGCGGGTGGCAGGGTCCTGGATGATGGCGAAGCAGGTCTTCATCCCGGCGATGTTGTAGGCCTTGCTGGCCGACATCAGGGTGATGGTGCGCCGGGCGATTTCCGGGCTCAGGGAGGCGGTGGGGATGTGCCGGCGGCCGTCGAAGCACAACTCGGCATGGATCTCGTCGGAAATGATCAACGCGCCCTGGTCCAGGCAGGCAGTGGCCACCGCCAGCAGTTCGTCCCGGGGGAAGACCTTGCCCAGGGGGTTGTGCGGGTTGCTCAGGAGCATCGCGCCGGCGCCTTGCAAGGCCTGGCGCAGGGCGTCCATGGGGGTGTCGTAGGTGCCGTCGACGGTGAGCTGGAACGGCACTTCGACCTTGTCCAGGCCCCAGTTGCCCGGGGCCAGGCGCAGGGGGCGATAGTTGGGGGTTTGCAGCACCACCTTCTGCTGCGGCTGGACGAAGGCGTGCAGGGCCATGTTGAACCCGGGCTCGACCCCGGGGAGGAAAATCAGCTCGTCGGGCCTGACGCGCCAGGCGTATTTGTCCCACAGGTCGGCGACCACCGCCTCGCGCAATTCGTCCCGGGCCACGCTATAGCCCAGCAGCGGGTGCTCCAGGCGCTGGCGCAGGGCCTGAAGGATGCCATCGGCCACGGCGAAATCCATGTCCGCCACCCACATCGGCAGGACATCCTCGGGGTAGCGGCTCCATTTGGTGCTGCCGGTGCCATGACGGGGGTGCAGGGTATCGAAATCGAAGCTCATGAACGGATCTCGTCGGGTCGCGGGGGAGAAAGGAACTGATTCTAGCCTCACCTGGCGCTGAACCGGCAGGCGCTCTAGGGCGGGCTCGCAGGCCAGTGGCCGGATGTTGACGGGCAGCGAGTGGAATACTGAAGTTTTCTAGTGTGTTGCCTGCCACTGAGTTAGTTGCTTGTTTAATTTGTGAAGTTGTTTTGTCGTTAATATCCAGTCAATGGTTTTTAATGTTTTTGTAGTTTGTTTGTGATTGTTTGTTGTTTTGTCTTTTAAGAATTGTCTTAGGTCGAGTTTTTGTTTGTTGCTATATCGTGTGTTGGTTGTTGGGTTTTAATTTGATGTCTCAACTCAATGAGCAGGCAAGTAAAACAATCAGCAAGGAGCATAAAAATGATGGTTGAAAATGGAATTCGCTATTGTGATTACTCGGTCCCGCATCTGGTGGATGAAACGCTTAGAGAAGGCATTGAACGTACTGCCTTTCCGATCACGGTAGAGGCCAAGGTCGCAATCCTCAAATCCATGGTGGCGGCAGGCTTGAGGGATTTCGTGGTGGGTTGCGGCCCTGAGGAACCCCTGGTCTGGGACCGTCTGCATTTGGCTCGGGACACCGGTGAGCTGCCGGCCGACACCCGGGCCACCTTCATTATTCTGCTCAACTGCTGGGAAACCGCTTTCGACTATTTCAAGGCTCGGGAAGCCCATCGCCAGTGGATCGCCGATACCGTGTTCAGCTTCGGCATGATCACCTATCGGCAGAGCACCGGGGAGTTCGAACGGGCCATCGAGGCCTTTCGCAGTATCGGCGCGGTCAGGTTCAAGGCCAGTGTGCTCAACAACTTCCGTGATGGGGTGTCGAACCGCAGTTACCAGGAAATCTGCCGGCAGATTGACTGGGCTGCCGGCCTGGGAGTGGAGATCATCAGGATTAACGATTCCGTGGGCTCATTGCAGCCTCACGTGACCCAATGGCTGTGTTCCAGGCTGGTGAAGGATTTCCCTCAACTGGTGTTCTGCCTGCATGCTCACAATGACAACGGGCTGGCGCTGGCCAATACCATGCAGGCCATTCATTCGGGCTTCCAGATGGTTGAAGGGTCATTGGCCGGCTTTGGCAATCGTTCCGGTATTGCCCCACTGGAACAAGTTGTGAAGTTGTGCCAGGCCAACAATATAAAACTGGGCTCCCTGGAACTTGATCTGCCGGGCCTGATCAGCGCCGCTCATCAGTGTGAAGAGGCGTTTTTGCAATTGCCCAGTATCTATCGTGCGGTGAGTGGCAAGTTTGAAACGCTTTCCAACTACGGCGTCCTGAATATTCCGGACTTTCTCGAAACCAATGATGAGAAGGGCTATTTCGTCAACTATGTCGGCCTGCATCCGCAGACTTTACGGCAGGCTCTGGAGAACTATTCTTCGGCCGGGCTGGATGTAGGGGCTATTGCCGACCAGGAGCTGTGGGCCATAGTGGACAGCCTGAAAAACGAGATGCAGGCGTCCATACCCCATATCGAGTCCCAGTACCGGCAGGTGATGGGCGGGGTAATGGATTTCTATCGCGCGTCCACCTACACCCCTCGCCAGCTGGCGGTGTATGCCGAGCAGCGCATTTTCCGCAGGCGTGCGGCCCATGGATAAGGTCTTTACGGTGGTGATACCGCTGTTTGCCATGATCTTCGCCGGCTACTGGATAGTGCGGATCGGGGTGATCGCCAAGGACACGGTGAACGGCCTGGTGGGGGTGGTGTTCTGGCTGTTCCTGCCGTGCTTCATCTTCATCAAGACCCTGGGCACCCGAGACCACGGCGAGCTGGACTGGAGCCTGCTGAGCGCCTACTACTTGGCCTGCCTGGTGACCTTCATCATCGCCGTCGTCGGTGGCCGGCTGATCTGGGGCGGCAACGCCAGGGTGGCGGGCCTGCGGGGGCTGTCCTCGATCTCGGGGGTGGTGGGGTACATGGGCCTGCCGCTGATGGTCATGGCCTTCGGTGACGCAGCGGCGCTGCCGACCCTGATGATTACCATGGCCGACAACCTGGTGATCCTGGCAGGTGGGGCGTTGCTCATGGAGCTCACTGCCCAGCAGGAGGTTCAGGCCCGGCCGGATCTGGCCCGTGTATTGCTCACCACTCTGCGCTCGATTGTCAGTAACCCGCTGATCCTGGCGGTGGCGCTTGCGGGATTGTTCATCCTGCTGGAGTGGCAGTTGCCCGGCCCGTTGCAGATCTTTGCCACGCAGATGACCAACGCCACCGGGCCGCTGGCCCTGGTAGCCCTGGGTGCGGCCTTCGCGGTGCACCGCAACCACAACCTGATCCAGGGGGATTCCCTGGCCCTGGCGCTGTTGAAGGTGGTGCTGCTGCCGGTGCTGGTGTTCGTTTCGGCCCGTTATGTGTTCGACCTCAGCGACTTCCTGATCAAGATCGCGGTGATCATGGGGGCGCTGCCGGTGGCGGTGAACGTCTTCATCCTGGCCTCGCGCTACAAGACCTACGAAACCGAGGTGTCCAGCAGCATGCTGCTCTCGGCGGTGCTGGGCATCGGGGTAATCTCGGGATTGCTGGTGCTGCTGGACTGAAGCCCTGATCGACCAAGGTACCCCCGCAGGCGTGATATGCCTGCGGGGTGTTTTGCGTTATGCCGGCTGGCCCGATTGCGGCTTTTTTACCCCGGCTGTCCTCTAGGCAGCTTTTCCCTTGCCTGTGCCTCACAAAAACCTCGTTTCGTAACGCCCCGGGTTATGGAAACAATGAACCCCTGCATCCGCCTGCCCGACTGCCACGGGCGCTCCTGCGATGCACTGCCGATCGATTTGTTCTTCCTACAAAAACAACAGGGAGCAAGCGATGAACTGCCATTCGCGCATGACCACGGCCGGTTGCTCCGGACGGGTCGCCACTACACCAAACGATCAGGGCCGCAGAGCCCGCAACGGTGATGATCCGGCTACGCGGCCTGCGCCGCGCGAGCCCTTGCGCCGCTGACCAAGACTCGTAGTGCCTGGTGCTGTACCGCCCGTTGCATACGGTCGCTTCCAGGCTCTTGTTGTGCGGGTTCGTGCGGGCGAGCCGGCTTTCTTGAGGATGGGTTTCATGTCCAACACCTTGCGTTGCGGCGTTGCGTTGTCGTGGGTCTTGCTGTGCACCGGGGCTTACGCCCAGCCGCAGAACCTCACGGTCATTTCCTTTGGCGGAGCCACCAAACAGGCTCAGGAGCAGGCCTACTTCCAGCCATTCAACCAGAGCGGGGCGGCCCGGGTAGTGGCCGGCGAATACAATGGCGAGCTGTCGAAGATCAAGGCCATGGTCGATGTCGGCAAGACCAGCTGGGATGTGGTCGAAGTGGAGAGCCCGGAGCTGCTGCGTGGCTGTGACGAGGGCCTGTTCGAACCCTTGGACCTGGCCCGTTTCGGGGACCCGGCGCAGTACGTGCCCGGCACGTTGACCGAATGCGGGGTCGCCACTTATGTGTGGTCGATGGTCATGGCCTTTGCCCCGCAGAAGCTGGCGAAGGCGCCGCAGTCCTGGGCGGATTTCTGGAACCTCAAGGACTTCCCCGGCAAGCGCGGCTTGCGCAAGAGCGCCAAGTACACCCTGGAAATTGCCTTGCTGGCCGACGGTGTGGCGCCTGCCCAGTTGTATCAGGTGCTCAACACCCCCGAGGGCGTGACCCGGGCTTTTGCCAAGCTCGACCAGATCAAGCCCTACATCCAGTGGTGGGAAGCCGGGGCTCAGCCGCCGCAGTGGCTGGTGGCCGGTGACGTGGTGATGAGCGCAGCCTACAACGGGCGCATTGCCATGGCCCAGAAGGAGGGCATGCAGCTGAGTATCCTCTGGCCCCAGAGCCTGTACGACCCGGAGTACTGGGCGGTGGTCAAGGGCTCGCCGAACAAGGCCCTGGCCGAAGCCTTCATTCTGTTCGCCAGCCAGCCCCAGGCGCAGAAAGTGTTCTCTGAAAACATCCCCTACGGGCCGGTGCATCGTCAGGCGCTGCCATTGCTACCTGAGGCGGTGCAGCGGCAACTGCCGACCTTCGAGGCCAATTTGAAGGGCGCCAGGGCAGTGGACGCGGGGTTCTGGGTCGATCATGGCGAGGAGCTGGAGCAGCGTTTCAACGCCTGGGCCGCCCGCTGATGGAAAGGCCGTAGGAGCGAGCTTGCTCGCGAAGATCGTCAACGAAAACGCCGCGTTCACTCAGTGACCGCGGCGTTTTTGAGTGCAGCGCGAGCACGCTCGCTCCTACAGGGGGCTTTGGCTGGTGGGTGCGGGCTGGGTCAGCCAGTCGATGAATAGCGCGAACAGCTCGGCCTGGGAGTTGATGGTCAGCTTGGTGTAGAGGTTCTTGCGGTGCATGCGCACGGTTTCCGGGGAAATCTCCAGCACCTTGGCCGTGGATTTTACCGAGTGCCCCCGCAGGATCAGGTGGGCAATTTCGCGCTCGCGAACCGTCAGCAGTGGCTGGCCAAAGCTCATGAACGCCGCTTCGATCTGCTGGTTGAAGTTGGCCGGTGCCGGGGCGGGCAGCGCGTCCTGACTGGCCTGGTGCAACAGCGGTTGCAGGCCGCTACCGCCGAAACGGCGGATCAGCTCGCGCACCAGCGGTTCCACCGCCCGCAGCAGCGCCAGGGGTTCGCTGGCGAAGCGCTCACCGCTCAGGCCCTGGAACATGCACAGGGAAATCTTGCTCTGGGGATCGAGGTCGACGATGTAGTAACTGTCTTCCGCGCCCCCGGTCTTGAGGTAGTAGGTCTTGTAGTACTCGCTGCTGAAGAAGTCGTCCGGGGCGATTTCCGACAGGTGATAGAAACCTTCGGCCAGGCCGTTTTCCACCGCCAGGCAGAACGGATCCAGCAGATAACCGCGGGAAAAGTAGCGGTTGATGATCTCGTCGCGGTAGGCGCCGACTATGCCCCGTTCATGCAGCAATTGCGGTGGCAGGCCCTTGCGTTCCAGGCTGATCATCATCGATTCGATGGGCGTCAGGGCGTTCAGCGCCGTCGCCAGGTGCTGCAGGAAAGTGCCATCGTCCACGCTGCCGAAGGCCTGGGCCAGGCAGGCGTGCCAGGCCTGCAGGGCAGGGAGGCTGAGGGGGGCGGTAGAAGTGTTTGCTGGTGCGCTCATGCCCGGCAGTCTAACGGTCGGGCGCAGGCCCGGTAAGACCCCGGGCCGATATTCGCGCTGCCAGCGGCTAGGGGTCATTGGCCCAGGTACTGGCCGTTCTGGCGCAGTTCGGCGGCGGCTTCGAGGATGCAGTCGCGCAAGGTGGCGACTATTTCGTCGATCTGCTGGCGAGTGATGATCAAGGGGGGCGACATCACATTGAGATGGCCGATGGGGCGCACCAACAAGCCTTTGGCCTGGGCCCGCAGATGGATGCGCTCGGCGATGTTCAGCCCGTCGGGCAGCAGCGCCTTGGTGCGCTTGTCGGCGACGAATTCGACGCAGGCCATCAGCCGCTTGCAGCGCACGCTGCCCACCAGGGGCAGTTCGGCCAGGGTCTGCAGGCGCTGCTCCATATAGACGCCGACCTCTTCGACATGGGCCAGCAGGTTTTCCCGCTCGATGATCTCGATGTTCTTCAACGCCGCGACGCAACTCACCGGGTGCCCGCTATAGGTGAAACCGTGGGTGAAGCAGCGACCCTTGCCCGGCTCGCCGATGACCTGCCAGATGCGCTCGGAGAAAATGCACGCGCCCAGGGGCAGGTAGCCCGAGGTCAGGCCCTTGGCAGTGGTGATGATGTCCGGCTGCATGCCGAACACTTCCTCGGAGGCGAAGAAAGCACCTAGGCGGCCGAAGGAGGTCACCACTTCGTCGGCGACATACAGCAGGTCGTAGCGCTGGCAGATTTCCCACATGCGCTGGTGATAACCCTCGGGAGGAATGATTACCCCACCGGAGCCCATGATGGGTTCGGCGAAGAACGCCGCCACCTTGTCCGGGCCCAGGGTGAGGATCTTGTCTTCGAATTCCGCTACCAGGAACTCGAGGAAGTCCGCTTCGCTCATGCCGGCCGGCGCCCGGTAGTAGTTGGGGCAGGAGATGTGGTGAAACAGGTCGCTCATGAAGTCGAATTCAGGCGCTCGGTCAGCGGCCTTGTTACCGATGGACATGGTCAGGAAGGTGGAGCCGTGGTACGCGTTGTGCCGCGAGATCACGTGCTTCTTCTCATGCTTGCCGCGACTGTTCTGATAGAACTGCACCAGGCGGTAGGCGGTGTCCACCGCGGTGGAGCCGCCGGTGGTCAGGAACACGTGATTCAGGTCCCCTGGGGCCAGGCTTGCCAGCTTTTGGCAAAGCTCGATGGCGCTGACATTGGCCATGTCGCAGAACGGGTTGGAGTAGGCCAGTTGCCGCACCTGGTCGGCGATGGCCTCGGCCATTTCCTCGCGGCCCAGGCCGATGTTGGTGCACCACATGCCGCCTACGGCATCCAGGTAGCGGGTGCCGGCGGTGTCATAGATGTAGGCGCCGTCGCCGGCAGCGATATTCAACGACCCCTGCTCGCGGTGTTCGTCGAACATATGGAAGCCGTGCATGTAGTGCGCCTTGTCGGCGGCCACCAGTTTCGAATCGTCGAACTGCTGGAAGAAGGCGTCGGGTTGGATAGCCATGGGCTTCACCTCGGGTAGCAATATGGGGTGGAAAGTCTGTGGGTTCGGGGGGGGGCTCACTTGCCGATCTTCACCATGTTCCAGGTACGGGTGATCAGCCGGGTGCTGGCGGGCGTCTGGATCTTCTGGGTGAACAGCCGCTCGCGGGTCTGGGCATCGGGGTAGATCGCCGGGTTGTCCCGCACCTCGGCACTCAACAGTGGCGTGGACTTGAGGTTGGCGTTGGCGTAGCGGATGTAGTCGCTGACCTCGGCCATTACCTTAGGTTGCAGCAGGTACTGGATAAAGGCATGGGCGCTGGCCACGTTCGGCGCGTCGGCGGGGATGTAGAAATCGTCGAACCAGATCAGCGAGCCTTCCCTGGGAATGAAATAGTCGAGCTTGACCGGTGCCCCGGCCTCGTTGGCCCTGGCCTGGGCCGTGGCGTAGTCGCCGGACCAGGTGGCGCTGACGCACAGGTCGCCATTGGCCAGGCCATTGAGGTAGCTGGTGGAGTCGAACTTGCGGATATAGGGGCGCACCGCCATCAAGGCATCCTGCGCCGCTTTCAAATCCTCGGGGGCGGCGCTGTTGGGATTGCGCCCCAGGTAAGCCAGCACCAGCGGCAGAATGTCGGTGGGCGAATCCTGCAGCGTCACCCCGCAATCGGCGAAGCGCGACACCACCTTGGGATCGAAGAGCATGGCCAGAGAACCGATGGGCGCGTCCGGCATGCGCTCGCGGACCTTGTCGACGTTATAGGTCACGCCATTGCTGCCCCAGGTATAGGGCGCCGAGTACTGCACACCCGGGTCGTAGCTTTCCAGGCTCTTGAGCACCTGCGGGTCGAGATTCTGCCAACTGGGCAGCAAGGCCTTGTTCAGCGGCTGGAACACCCGCGCCTTGATCAAGGGCGGTACCAGGGCCGCGTTGAGCACCACCAGGTCGTAGCCGGAGCGCCCCGGCAGCAGCTTGCCCTGGACGGTTTCATAGGAATCGAAGGTGTCGTAGATCACCTTGATCCCGGTGGCCTTCTCGAACCCGGCGAGGGTGTTCTCGCCGATATAGTCCGACCAGTTGTACAGGCGCAGGGTCTTGTCTGCGGGCTCCCCGGCCTGGGCCCAAGCCGCCGTCAGTGCCAGAACCACGCCAAACATCGCAGGGAAAGCTGTACGCATACTTCAATTCCGCCTTGAACGTGATGGAAGGAGCCCGGGTCGAGCCGTTGGCGTAACTGTCCGCGAGCGCCCCGGCCCACGCCATAACCCGATCGGGTAGGTGGGCAAACACAGAAGGGGGCAGCTATCTGGATGGGTTTGTGCAATCATCCCGCCTCGTTGGCGAACACCAGGCTGTTCACCCGACGGATTGGCTCAGCCCGGAAACCTGTAGAAACAGCCCGGCAGAAAAAATCTCGAATAGGAGTTGCCAGGAATGGAAAACACGTCCATAATTGCGACCATTCCTCAGCGAGGAAACGGAAAAACTCTTTAGAAATCAAAGAGTTACGAGATGAAGTTGATCTCGTTAGCCGTTCCAGTTTGTACGTGTCCAGTGTTGTGTTTCAGGCATTGGGCATTTGGGGCCGAGTAGCAAAATGGTTATGCAGCGGATTGCAAATCCGCCTACGCCGGTTCGATTCCGACCTCGGCCTCCACCCTTGAAAACCCCGTAGATTAACGTCTACGGGGTTTTTTACTGCCTGTATGAAAGTGCTGGCGTACCAAAACTTTAAGGCTGGCGTACCAAAACTTTCCTATTTCGTCGGGTTTGCGATGGCGCCAACTCGAACGTAAATCTTCTTTGTGGTCTCCTGTTTTGAGTGTCCGAGAAGCCGGCTCGCGTCGTCCAGGTCGAGAATTTCAGATGCCGCCTTCGGTCGGATATCACGGAACTGAAACCCTGCGATTTTCTTAGCCAGGCCCTGGTCGCCTTGTTCGATAGCCTCAGCCACGGCTTTTGACCTGGGCGTCGTCCCATCTCTGGCATAGCATGCGCTCGGAGACCTTCTTCCCCGACTTGCTCACGATCAAATAGCCAGAGTTTATTTTTTTCGGTCTGGCAATAATTCTCTCGATGAGCAGGCCCAAGCTATTTTTCTGGCCATCGACCTCCATGAGGATTCGGATCTTCTTGGAAGTCTTGCCTTGGCCAACGCGCAGATACACTCCCTCCACATCATCGACACGCATTAGTCGGACATCGGCTGGGCGCTGGCCGGTCAGGTAGGCCAGATCCATTGCCTCCTGCAGTTCAATTTCGCCTTTCTGGTAGACCGCCTTCCATACCGCGTCGTTTGCGTAATAGTCGCGCGGCGTTTCCTTGTTCTTACGAACGCCCTGGCAGGGGGTCTCTCTGTTGGTCAAACCCCATTCGCGCGCAATATTGAAGACGTGAGACAGTAAGGCGATTTCTCTGTTGGCTCTGGTTTTCGCGGATCGCTTATCGCGATAGGCAGCAATCATCGATGGCGTAATCGCATCCACCGGTATCTCGTCAAAAACTGGCCTTAGCTGCCTCAATTCGGCCTTGTTGTCCTTCTGAGTGCGCTCCGACTTTTTCGGGATGATGTCGCGCATGTACCTATGGGTCTTCCTTGGGCGCATTTCATCTCACTCGCGACAAATCAAAGTTCCAGGTGGGGACTTCAGCGGGCGGGTTGCTTTGCCCGCCATCGCCGGCAGGCTTTCCGATTGTTGAGTGGGGTGTTTAGAGTTGTTGCAGGATTCGCTGGCCGATCCAGCGGACGACGGTGACTGCCTTGCTGTTACCGATCGCCTTGTAGCGTGGGCCGTCTGGGCATTCGCTGGCAGGCTTGCCGCGCCAGGGGATTAGGGTGTAGTCCTCGGGCATGCCTTGGAGGCGTTCGCACTCGCGTGGGGTGGAGCGCCGAATACTGGAATTCGCGAGGATATGTGGTGTGCCGCCTGGGTCTGGTGCGTGATCGCCTGCTTGTAGGGTATGAGTATTCGCACCGCCCAGGGCCTGGTATCGGAGAGGGCTCCAGTCATGTCTGTGAACGTCCTGATTCACGTATGCGACACTGTGCTATCTCACTAGGGAATGGAATGTTTACAAATGGTCCAATTGTTAGCGGTGTCCGGAAGCATTCGCGCAGCATCTTCTAACTCTGCACTGCTACGTGCGGCTGAGGTGTTGAGCCCTGAGGGGGTGTCGATCAAGCACTATCTGGCGGTTGGTCAATTGCCGCACTTCGATCCGGACCTGGCTGATGATCCGCCGCAGAGCGTCAGAGAGTTACGGGCTTTGGTGGGTAAGGTAGATGGCATCCTTATTTCGTGCCCTGAGTATGCTCGTGGAATACCTGGTTCTTTCAAGAATGCCTTAGATTGGCTTGTGGCCAGCCATGAATTTCCTGGTAAGCCGGTTGCACTGTTTAACGCTTCACCTCGTGCGAGTCATGCCCAAGCGGCGCTTCGTTTGGTGCTGAACACCATGTCCGCAATAGTTGTCGAGCCTGCGTCGATAACTGTGAATCTGCTCGCAAAGGGAATGAATGAGGCGGACATCGCAGGGAGCCCAGAGATCAGTAAGCAGATCGTCTCGGCATTGGTTGCATTCAAGAGCCACATTGAGGTCATGTAGGAATCGCGAAGGTGAGCGAATGAACAGGCCTGTGCCTCCCCTCTCACTGCTTGAGCTAACCGATTTGTCCGACTTCGGTACCCTACGCATCAATCTGCCGGCAGCTACCAGCGGCTGGCTGCTCAGGGTGACCCGCATCACCCCGAACCAGAACAACAACAAAATTGCCGACATCATGCAGATCGCGGGTTTCACCGAGGTCATCGATGCAAAGCTGCGCTACCCGAACACCGCGCTGCTCTACATCGAGTTCTCGGCCGAGCAGTTCCGTAGCATCCCAGCCGTCACAGTGGAGACCAAGCTGAAGAGGGTCCTTGTGCCGGCCAACTACAACCCTGTGGCTAGGACCTACTCCGGTATCTGGGACGGTAGCTTCAAGTTGGCCTGGACTGACAACCCAACCTGGATGACCTACGACATCACTGTCAGTGACCGCTTCGGTCTAGGCCGCCGCATCAAGCCGTGGATGGTGGACAAGTGGGAGCTCTACCGGATCTCCCAGTATTGCGACCAACTGGTACCGGACGGAATCCGCCTACGCCGGTTCGATTCCGACCTCGGCCTCCACCCTTGAAAACCCCGTAGATTAACGTCTACGGGGTTTTTTATTGCCTGGGATTTGGGCGATCGCTTCCGCAATTCGTTTGTTTTTAGCATCGAACTGACAAAGTCCTTTCGCTCCATTGGGTACGAGTTGATGGTGGAGATTGGCTAATACACTTGCCGTTTTGCGATGAGCTGCTTTGAGCCCTAGTCAAAGCGGAATTCAAGCTAGGTTCTTAGGAACGACCGCTTTCGGTTAAAAGCAGCCGATCACAACGTACCGCTTTGCGGGGACTTTTTACTGTTCTGTAGTCCTCCACTTAAGTGGAGGAAATAATCATGAGCGGATGAAGGGCGCTGTATTCGACAGCCATTTGCCTAGGGTATGGAAAAGTGCTTTCGACGGACGGGTTTGTTTGTCATTTTTCAAACTTGCGTGCTCGACTTCAATGTCACCGAGTGCTTTGCGGCCTGCAATGCTTGCATCAGCTTGGCCAGTGACTCTGTCGGGACTTGCCCTTGTCGGGTGATGCTATGAAATGCTGCGTTATACCTCAGCCGCTGCGGTGCAATTACACGCAACATGCCACGTGCTACCCAGATATCGGCGTAGTGGGTCGGTAGGTAGCCGATGCAGGTGCCGGAAGCAATCAGTGTGGCAATGGCTTCCATGGAGAAAGCGCTTACCGAGTTGCCGAAGCGCAATTTGTGCGGCCGGCGGCTTTCGAGCATGTAGCCACGGTCTACGTAATCTGCGGCACCGATCTCCTCGTCCGTAAAATGCTCGTCGGGACGTGCAAAGAAAGGATGACCACGCCCGCAATACAGGTTTTGTTCTTCCTCGAACAGCGCTTGGTAATGCAGGCCTGAAAGCTGGTGGTTAAAACAACCGATGGCGAGGTGCAGACGCCCTTCGAGCACGGCTTGCTCAAGCTCGTCGGCACGCATTACCTGCAGGTCGATGCGGGTACTGGGCGAAACCAGGCGAAAGGAAGCGAGGGCCTGCGGCAGCGGTGCCTGGTCTAGCGAAAGCAGGTTATCGACGCTGCCAATCTGCAAGAACTCTGGATACTTTTCGTTAAGCATGACTACCCGCCGATGAAAGCGGTCGATATCAGCATACAGTTCCTGCGCCGCCGCATAAGTTTGGGCGCCTTGTTCGGAAAGTTGAAAGCCGCTCTTGCCACGACGGCAGAGGGAGTAGCCGAGGCGGATTTCCAGATCTCGCACCAATGTGCTCAAGCGAGGCAGGCTGGTATTTAAGCGTACCTGCGCGGCAGTGAAGCCTCCAGCCTCGACGATGGTGCAAAAGATGCGCAGTTTGCGCAGATCCACGTCTGAGAGATTAGTGAGCATCAAAACCTCCGATGTAGAGACACAAACGCTATAGGGACAGCCCTTATACCAGCAAATTTACCTTGCGAATCAATGCGACTGAACTGCACCGAAAGAGGCCGTTTTTTAGTTGCGATTTCGAGTAAGTCAGGTTCCGTACTGCAGGATTTACCAGCCATTTTTTTCTTCCGATACTCGCGGTGCTGCTGGTCGGCAGTGTTGCGGGGAGGGGAGCCACTGCCGCGGCCCACACAAGCAAAACTTCACCCAGAACAAAAATAACGATTACGGAGTGCGGTATGGCAACTCAACGAAGTAGCGGATCGAGCAGGCCCGCCATTGAAGCTCGCTCAATCGATTATGTGCCTCGTGCAGAGCGGCACGGGAAGGTCTGGCACCAAGGCCCGTTCTGGTTTACCGGCAACTTTGTGTTTCTCACCATGATGGTCGGCTTTGTTGGGCCAAGCATGGGGCTCAGCATAATGTGGAGTGTACTGGCGATTGCAATAGGTGCTGGCTTCGGCACTGTGTTCATGGCCTTGCACGCCAACCAGGGCCCCAAGATGGGCTTGCCGCAGATGATTCAGTCTCGTGCGCAATTCGGTAGCCGCGGTGCCATTGTGCCGTTTGCGGCGACCATCTTTGTTTACATCGGTTTTATAGTATTCGGCGTCATTTTGGTCACTCAGGCCATACAGCTGGTTCTGCCGGGCTCGACGTGGTTCTGGTACCCCATGTTGATTGCGATCAGCATCGTGATTGCACTGGTGGGATATGACCTGTTGCACTTTGTGCAACGTTGGCTCACGTATCTGCTAATTGCCGTGTTTGGCATCGTGACGTTGATGGCTGTTACTGCACTGCCCGCGGCAGCTCCAATACCGGTGAACTCGGGTTGGAACACCACTGCGTTTCTCGTGCAGTTGTCACTTGCTGCTGGGTACAACATCAGCTATTCGGTGTATGTCTCCGATTATTCGCGCTACCTGCCTCAAGACTCGTCCAGCCCCCGGCTGATCTTCTGGACGTACTTGGGCGCGACTGCGTCGGCGATATGGCTGATGTCGCTGGGGGCGGTGTTGTCCAGCTATATACCGGGCGCCGATGGCATCGTTTCGCTGGTGCAAACCGGTAATTATTTCTTCCCTGGCTTTGGCATATTCGTCGCGTTAGTGGGGGCCGTCGCGCAGTTGTCGGTCACCGGCATAAATAGCTATGGCGCCATGCTCACTGGAATCAGCGCGGTGGACGGCTTCCGTCCAGTACGCCCCGGTGTCCGCGTGAGAGTGATCGGCCTGAGCGTAGTGGGCCTGCTGTCACTGGTGATCGCTTTGGCGTTACCGGATGCCTATATGGCCAGCTTCAATGGCTTTGTACTGCTTATGCTGTACTTCCTCATCCCATGGACGGCGGTCAACCTCGTCGACTTTTATGCGATTCGCAAAGGCGAATACGCCATCGCCGAAATATTCAATCCGCACGGCGTATATGGCCGTTGGGCCTGGCGAGGTGTACTGGCCTATCTGGTTGGTTTTGTCGCAATGGTGCCGTTCTTCTCGCTTCCGTTTTTCGTTGGCCCAGCAGCTGCGGCACTGGGCGGTGCGGATATCGCATTCATCCCCGGCTTGTTGATTTCCGGCGGCCTGTATCTCGGGTTGGCGCGCAACCTCGAACGCTCATCGGAGATCGCAGCGCAACGCCAAAGTCAGCTCGTGCTTGAAGGTATTGCCAGCTGAACGCTCACCGATAAACGACCATCAGAAAAAGGTTTTTAGATGATCAGCAAATGCGAAAAAACAGTCGCTATTGTGCAAATGCCTGCGGCTCTTCTTGATCGAGCCGAATCGATGCGCCTGGCAGCCGAACATATCAAGAGTGCTGCGCTCAAGGAGGCGCAACTCGTGGTATTCCCGGAAACGTGGTTGAGCTGTTACCCCGCATGGATATTTGGAATGGCGGGCTGGGACGATGCGCAAGCCAAGTTCTGGTACGCCAAGCTACTGGCGGACAGCCCGGTAATTGGCCAGCCTGACGACATGGACGATGACCTTGCGGTGCTTCGCGAGGCTGCGCGTGTTAACTCAGTCACCGTGGTGATGGGTATGAACGAGCGCTCTCGGCGCCACGGCGGCTCGCTCTACAACTCTCTAGTCACTATTGGCCCGGAGGGGACCATTTTGAATGTGCACCGCAAACTGACGCCGACCCACACCGAACGCACGGTATGGGCCAACGGTGATGCCGCAGGTCTACGGGTGGTCGATACCGCGGTTGGTCGCGTGGGAGGGCTGGTGTGCTGGGAGCACTGGCACCCGCTGGCGCGCCAGGCCCTGCATGCACAAGACGAACAGATTCATGTGGCGGCATGGCCGGACATGACGGAAATGCACCATGTTGCTGCCCGTTCCTATGCGTTCGAAGGGCGCTGTTTTGTGCTTTGCGCTGGCCAGTACCTGAACGTTGCTGATGTGCCAGCCGAGTTACTGACGGCTTACCGCCTTGGGGTTGGCGGCAACGGACTGGAGGAGCGTTTACTGTTCAATGGTGGATCTGGTGTGATCGCTCCAGATGGTTCCTGGGTGACGGCACCGCTCTTTGGGGAACCTGGAATTGTCCTGGCAACCATCGACCTTGCGCAGATCGATGCCCAGCACCATGACCTCGATGTGGCAGGTCATTACTTGCGCCCGGATGTCTTCGAGCTCTTGATTGATCGACGCGTACGTACCGGTTTAACGCTGCGCGACGACTGAATATCTCCTCAACCCTATATTCCGGGTGGCCGTGCATAGGCCGGCCCGGAATCATTAAGGCTAACTCATGGTTCATGTACTTTTGGCTACAGCGCTCTTATCCATCATGTTGGGTGCACTCTCCGGCTTTGCCGTTCTGGCTTCCGTCGACTACCCAGCCAAGCTCCGTGCCCTAGGTGTGGTCAACCCGATGCGCGTGCGGCAGGCGCATCTGGACTGGATCATCATGGGGACGGTGATGGCGGTCACCGCGCTTGCCAATCCTCAGCTTCCCGACTGGGTCGTTGCGTTGGTGATGTTTGGTGGCGTGGTCAATCCGCTAACGTTTGTGCCCATGGCGTTCTCCACTACGGTGGAGACCACCAAGGCATTTCAATGGGTGTCTTTTGTGTCGTTTGTTTCGTTGAGTGTGGGACTGATCGCGGCGGCGGCTTATTTTATCTTTGGTTGAGTCATCAACATCGATAGCCGGCTAGACCTGTTCTACCGCCTCCTGCTTTTGACCAAAGCAACGGGCCGCTCAGGCACGAAAAGCGCGGCACTCTCCTTTGGGGAGTCCTCGCGCTTGATGGTCGAACGCCAAGCAAAGGGCGCACTTACAGGTGGAAATCCCCCGCAGCCTCCGGCTGGTAAAGCACTTTCCTGATTTCAATCCGGCGGGTGCGATCAGAGATTCGCCAGTCGATGGTGTCCCCCTCCTGATAGCCAAGGATGGCGGCGCCTATATCGGAATACACCGAATGCTTCCCTGCGGTGCTGTCCGCGTCTTCAGGGTAGACCAAGGCCACTTCGATCTCTTCGTCGTCCAGTTGCAGCAAGGCCCTGGAGTTCATCGTGATGACGTTGCGCGCCACCTGCTGCGGCTTGACGACAATGGCTCGCTCAAGCTCATGTTCGAGTTCAACAATCGTCGGGCCTTGCTCGAACACGATCAGGCTCTCGAGCCTGGCCTTGTCGATTTCAGTGATGTAGATCTCAGTGGAGTCGACAACGGTACCTTCGCGCAAGAACTGGAGATAGCGCTCGGCCGTCATGGAAAATGATTTCAATGTCGGCGTTTCGCTTTCAAGCACAAAGCCGCTGCGCTGAAAGGCTTTCAGCGAGCGCGTGTTGTCCGGGTGGATCTTGGCGATGAGCTTCTCGGCCCGCATGTCGAGGAAGGCCAGTTTCATGCCTTCGCGAATGGTGCGTGCGCCCAGGTTCCGGCCCCATTTGTCGCTGTCTCCGATGACCAGGACTATCTCGCAATTGGAGCCGGTCTTGACCAGACGGACAAAGCCCACCGGAGCGTCATGCCGGTCATAGGCCATGAAGAACCGGCCGTCCCGGTTGAATAGATGGGTCAGGATCGGCAATTGAGTCCGATCGATGACTTGTTCGATGGAGCGGGAGACGTGACGCGAATCGCTCAGAAAGCAGGTAACGCGCTCATCCTCCAACCAATCCATCAATGTCAGCGCGTGCGCCCGAGTAATTTCAGGGCACAGTGTAATGAAAGGCTTGTTCATCTTGACCACACTTATCTGTAAAGAATGGAAGCCTTTCATGGCTATGGTCATGACGGTTCTTCGGCAACCGCGCATTTTAAGATATACCGCGAGGAATGGCGAACATCCCGGCGTGTTCGAGGAAACCATCGTTCTGCCCCAGGATCCGGTCCAGAGGTTCGCCGCAGGCTGCTCCATCAAATGTATGTGGATGTCGTGGCATGACCGGGCGTAACAGTTTCAGTGCTTTGGATCATGTGGCCGAACCCGCCTTTGGGGAGGTTTCGAGAGTTTCGGCCCGCCAGGGCCCGTCTGGCGGCGTTTCAGCGCAGTGAATCTAAAGATGCCTGGCCGGGCCAATCTATTCGTGAAGCGTGTATTTCCCGTTGGCTGCAATAAAACCTTGAAAACTTCTAATAAAGGCTTTTCTTGTGCCAGGTAGTATTTTTTTTAGAGCCAGAAAATAAAGATAGATAGGCGTCGCGTCCCCAGTACCTTCCTCTATCCAGCACTCTTCTGTTGCAAAGCAAAAAAGTACACAGCGTATGAGGTTCGCAAAGTCTTCATCTGATTTACGGTGCTGTTGCTCTACCGTCCAGAGTTCTAGTACAAGCCTTCTCCGGAGATCCCCATCGCTTTCTATAGGTTCTCGCTGGATGCTTTTTTCGATATATGGAATCAGCACTTTCAACTTAGGGGTGGAAATGCTAGCAAGTACACCGCCGTCGATTAGACTGAGCAAATAGCGTGCGTACTGACGTGTTATTTCACTGAAAGGCACGCTCGCTTCAAGTAACGCCTGTTCAAGGTAATCGAACTCTTGAACCTCCAGGCTATCAATCATCATACAGCTCCATCTTTTACTCTTATCCTGCAGCAGCAATCGGCCGAAAGCGGTCAGTGCAGATTCAGGTAGGGGTTCGAGGTCCTATTCTCCCTACCCTGGTTGCATTTGGCGAGCTGGGTGTTATGGGGGGGCGAGGCCCTCGGCTGGTAAGCAGATAGCTAAGAACAACTACTCATCACAGATGGCAATGACCCGCAGATGGCCGCCCTTGCGCATCGTGCAGCTCGGGCGCCGTCGATGTTGGTTAGAATGGCGTGTTGAAGTCTACTGCTCGCAAGGAAACCCAATGAGCACTGAAAAGCCAGAGCCTTTGCTCATCCTTCAAAGGTTTCTAGATAATGTTTATGTGAAGGCTTCGAAAAGCCAGAATGTTTTACTCAAAAGAAATCATGGCCACTACACATACGCGAATGGAATACTCTTCGTCTACGTGACGATCTTCCCTAAAGAGGTTGAGCTTGTTTTTGAAAGCAAGCAGGTAGGTAACGGGGTTTTTAGTATTGTTTTGGATATGTGCATGTCCAGTGGAGAAGTACTGGCTGGCAACCTGCTGTCTCTGAATGGGAGATGCGAGGAGATCAGCACGGCATTGGCCTCGCAAGAAGACTGGGTGTTGGCCCTATTGTTAAAGTGCTTGGGCAACTGAGTCTTTTTCCAGAGCGTAGACACCGCAGGCGTTCCGGTTTGCCGGTTCGCGTGCGCCGAGTTTATGCAGTGACCGCTTCTGGCGGTGGATTCAACCGGTCGATGCAACAGATTAGCTAAATCGTTCGGCGGGTGTTTCGCAGTCTAGTGTTTTCCGAGGGCGGCTATTTAGCTGCCTTGCAACTTCGTAAGTCGATACCTCGCAACCCCACGGCTCATTATCTGGGCGAGAAGATCACCTTGACCGGATTGTCGTGTTTGTAGGTTGCCGATGATGGCCCGTAGTCGACGTTGAAGCCTGGCAGCCAGGCCCTGAGTTCAGTATCTGAAATCCATTCGAGCTGGAGCTGGCTTGCGGCCTCATTGGCGTCGAACTGAGCCAAGGCTTGCACCGCAGATTGGCAGGCTGCCGATACGCCGGATTCCAGTACCGAGACCTGGAGCTTCTCGCTCCATGTGATGGATCCGCTTTGAGGGCACTGGCGTACTTGCACATGATATTTCCCGCTGGGTGAAGGCAGGTCGTAGACAATTTTGTTGGGGCCGCATGCGGCCAGCAAGGCGGATGAGAAAATCAGGGCGGGGACACGTTTATTCATCGCAGTATTCCAATTGCCAGGAGGGGCAAGTGGGCAGTCGGCCCCATCGGGGTGGCAGGGCCTGCACCGGGGGCGTGCCGAATTCAGGCAAACAGGCCCCCGAGCGCATGCTCGACACGGTATTCGATGAGACGCCCATACCCCCGGACTTGTCTTACTTGGCCAGTGACAACGGCACGCCCCAGATGGGATCTTCCATGCCTTGCTTGCCCAGCGGCGTGATTTGCATGGGCTGGAGCCTGGACAGCAACTGCCGGTGCTTCTCGCTCAGGTTGCGCTGCTCGATGAGATTCTGCGTAAAGCTCATGGGCGCCGGCCAGGTATAGACGGTCAGGTTGTCGAGAGGGCACTCGATTTTCTTCGGGTCGATCGCCCGGCACTTCGACTGCTGGTACTTGTAGCCAGGGGTCTTCAGGTGCATGCGTGGGGCCAGCAGCAATTGGCCGCCCTGGATGGTGAAACTGGCAAGCGCCTTGTCGACCGGCAGGCGTGCCTGGACCTTGATCGCGGGAACGTCGCGAGAATCGGTCTGTTGGTAATAGCCGCCCGGGGAGAGCGCCGTCGTCTGGGTATATTGCTGTTCACCCCAGCTCACGCAGGCACCCGAAGCCCTGAGCACGGCGGTACAGACACCTTCGGTCTTGGTCTCGCTGCCATAGGTCGCGTCCTTCCAGACCTCTTCCCTGTAGTACTCGCGATACAGCTCGGGGGACAGGTAGGCAGTCCCGTTGGCGCCATGGCCCGAACCGGGTGGGCCGCTGCGGGCGCCGACCTGGTCGAGCAAGCCGTGGATCTGGTAGTCGTCGCCGCCGGTCAGCAAGTATTTGCCTGGTGGCAGGATGTGCACCTCGAAGGCCTTGAACAGATAGGTTTCACCAGGCGGCCTCTGCAGCGCGTTGGTCTGGAACTTGCGGCCGAAGGTCACCTTCGGATCCTTCTCGTATTCCCAGATCACCGTCGGCGTCCATTGAGTCATGGTCAGCGCATCGCTCAGCGACTTGTGCGGCATCACGTCCGCCACCAGCACCACCGCCATGTTCGCCTTGAGTGCTGCGTCCACCTGGTCCAACAGCTGCGCGTAGCGCGGATCGTCCATGCTGCCGTAGGCACCCGAATCGAGATCGGAGACGCAACCGGAGAGGGAAAGAGCGAGGAGCAACGCGGCGGGTAGGGCAGAGCGCTGCCGGAACAGTTTCATGTATCAATCCTTGATGGGCGTTGGCGGGAGGTGTTGAACATCAATATTAATGGTTTGAGGGTAGAGCGCAATATTTAGGAAGGCCGGTCCGATGGCATGCGCAAAGAGCAAGAATACGCTGTGATTCACCTCACATATCGAACTCTGAACGCTGTGCGAATTCGACTTCGCAGGCCCATAACGACCTGCGCAGGTAGAGGCAGGGAGGGGACGACATGAACATGGTCGGTGCCGGTGCCAAGTATCCCGCGACCACCCGTGATGCCGACGGCAAGTTCCTCGACGGTGCCCAGACCTACAAGCTCAACCTGCCGGCAAATGTACCTGCGGCGTTGTTCTGGTCGGTGACCGCCTACGACAACCTGACCGCCTCGGGCCTGGACAACGGCCAGCCGTTCCCGTCTCTCAATCAGATGGATAAGCCGGTGCAGAACAGCGACGGCTCCACCGATATCTACTTTGGCCCGAAATCTCCGGGCGAGGGCAAGAACTGGATCAAGACCGTACCGGACAAGGGCTTCCTGGTGATCGTGCGGCTTTACGGGCCCAAGCAGGCATTCTTTGACCAGAGCTGGAAACCGAGTGATTTGCTCAAGCAGTGATGAGTGTGCTCGTGTCGTGCCCGATAAGACGGCCAATGCGAACAACGCTTTTCGAAAGGTAGCCGGTGAGCGGTACGTTGAACCCTCTGCGCGATAGCGTTGAGCATTCATTAATAGCCGTCAGGTATGTCTGAATCAGGCTAAATGGTGCCCACTTCAATAGGTGGACACCATTTCCCTGAACGTTGGGATCAGGCCGGACGATTACAGCCATAGTGACTGTCGACCCGTGGGTGATTTGCACAGCGCGGGGAGTTCGCTCACTGCCCCTTTATATTGATTGTCACCTGTAATCCCAGTGGGCCAGGCCTGTCGCAGATCAATGTCATGCTGTCGATGGGATGACGCTCCAGCAATTGAAGCAGTTGCGTCGGGCGCAGACCTACTCGCACATGTGCCAGCAACTCGCGAGTGTGCTGAGACAGCGCTTGTAGCAGGGTGGCGGGATCATCAACCTGCAGATGCAGCCATTTGCGCGGCGCCGCGATATCCGGCAAATCGAAGCCGTCGACGCCTGTCTGGAACAGCTCCCCACCCTCGCTGTGAACGGAGGACGCAGCAGGTGAAATACCCAGGCCCTGCAGTAGCAATTTAAGCCTGGCAGCCTCGCCGGCAATGCCTGCGGCATTCATGGCAGAGAATGCGTAATTGACGCGCTTGCTCGGGGACTGCAATACGGCTTGCTCAAGAAAGGCCGTACGCTTGGGTGCGATCTCCCAAACCAGGGTGTTTTCAGTTTCGCAAGGCTGCATGGACTGCCTTTGAGCGGCAGCCTGATAAAACGGATGCTCACTCAGGGGCTGCATGACCTCGGACAGCCGATTGGCCAACCCGGTATCAAGAAAGCTCAGATACGCCTCGAAGGTCTGGTTGGACTTCGCGTCAGGCCAGCACC
Source organism: Pseudomonas protegens CHA0 (assembly GCF_000397205.1). NCBI lineage: Bacteria > Pseudomonadati > Pseudomonadota > Gammaproteobacteria > Pseudomonadales > Pseudomonadaceae > Pseudomonas > Pseudomonas protegens. The sequence goes on along the minus strand of NC_021237.1, from coordinate 3,884,746 downwards.
CGCAAAAAGCCCTGAGTGCGTCACGGGCTGCCGAGTCGAATGCCTGCGGCAGGATCATCGTCCCCAGATCCCGGGATCGCCCGCTGTCGCTCAACAGCGCGGCGTAGTCCATCAGCAACTCGCCCTGGTCGACCCATTGAATACCGTGGTCACGACCACGGCGTTGCCACAGACTGCGTTGCTGCTCATCGTGAGAAAACAGCAGGGCCGTCGTCTGTCCCGGAATGCATTGCGCCAGGAAGTCTTCAGTGGTCATCAGTTGAATGCCATCAACGGCATCAATCAGTACCTTGTCGTGCACCAACGCCACCGGTTCCCAAGGGAAGTCCAGATCCTGCAACGCGCGCTTGAAGGGCACTGATCGCGGCGTACTGTAATCCCAACCGATAAAGTAGAGTTTCTTGCGAACAGTCATGCCGGGCTCACTGTGGTTTCTGGAAGTAAAAAGTTTGCGTATCGCCGATACGGCCTGCGGTCAAAGCACCGCTATGGGGGCTGTAGTAATTGCCCGAGACCACCTTTCCGCTACTTGGATTGACCAACGTGCAGTCGGCCCCCAGCCAGGTCATCAGGGTCAAACCATGCCGTTCGCCCAAGCTCAGGAACTCTTCCACGGTGTAGTGTTTGTAGTGCCACGCGTAGGGGTTTTTGCTCAGGTCCACAACCTGTGAGTTGGGTGCGGAGATAATCAATCGGCCGCCGGGCTTCAATGCATGGACCATCAGCCCAAAGAACGCTTCGCCCTGCTCGACGTGCTCGATGGACTCGATCGACACAATGAAATCAAAGTGGTTGGCTGGCAGTGAAAACGGAAAAAATTTCTGGCTGAACAGTACGTTCAAATCGACATAATTGCGGTTAGCCAGGTCAATGGACTCGGCCGAGCCGTCGATGCCGTGCATGAAGCAGGGCAGGGATTGCGCCAGCAGATGAGTGCCATAGCCATTGCCGCAAAAGATATCGGCGCCCAGCAGCGGCCCCGGCAGGTCGGCGAGGACCTCGCGTGCGAATTCATAGCGAGCGATGGCATCGGGCGGGAGTGCATCCGGGTGCAATGCGGTGAGTCGTTCACCACTGTCCAACCTAAAATCTCTATCAAGCAATCCCATAAATACCTCGGCACTAAATGCCCGGACTCCAGGCACCGTAAATAAATGATTAGTACGTGAACACCCTGGGGCCTAGGGGGCTCAACTTGTCATAAAAACTGTTGCCAGGTAACTGTCGCCCACGTACAGCTCCCAACAATCATTTGCAGTGTTCGCCCGCTACCGTGCCGGGCAAGGCGACACTGGCCAAGCCAACCTTGGGTCTTGCGAGCCACCCCTGCGCTGTCCGGGGTGACTGCAGATTGATCAGCCGGTAGCCCGCCATTTGAACCTGCGGAGTTGCTCGTGGCAGCGTAATTCGCCGCCCTGCCATCGAGCACGACCCCTACACGTTTTTCGGCAGGCGGATAGTGCTGTAGCAGTGGCGACAGGTCAAATTTGGAATGGTTGTTCGATGCCACGCGAGCTATACCGCCCAGTAGATCGTCTGGTGCCGCCGCTATGGAGGTTGGCCATGGGCCAGGAGCAGACCCCTGGCCCGGCGTGGCTCTGGCCACCCGGGGCGGGTCAAGGAGGGTCAGGCTTCTGGCTTGAGCTTTATGCCGGCGCATCGGCCTCGAGTCAGCAGGTAGTCCACTTGCCTGGCGCGGTTGATGGCGACGCGGATTTCGCAGCTGGCTGAGTTGGTCACGTCGCCCCAGTATTCAGCGTGTACCAGTTGGCCATTCTGTGGGCCGGTGTAGGTGCCGAGCGCTTCGCGTGAGGTGTACGAGGTGTCGCGTTTATAGATCAGTACCACCCAGTCCTTTTCGGGGGCGGTGGCGACTTGGTTGGGGACGCCAAAGTGCTCGATCGCCTCGCCAACCGGGCGGTTCTTCCAGTAGTTGCGGGCCTGGGCTTCGGGCAGGGTCGGAATGGCCGAGCATCCGCTGAGCAGGATGGCGGCTATTCCCAGTGCGAGCAGTCTTTTCATCGCACGTTCTCCATAAATAGTGCGTTCATTTGGCGGGCATCTGATCGAATGCCTGGTCGACGATCTTCAGGATGGCCGTCTTGGTGTGCTCGTGATTCATTAACTGGAACAGCCCCGGAGCGGCCGAAATCATCTGCGAGGTAGGCATCTTGCCGAGCGGATACATCTGCTTCGCCTGGCGCTGCTCCGGATGACAGAGGAAGTCCCGGGTCTGGGCTATCCAGGGCTCGGGCTGCTTTTGCCATTGAGTGGAAACCTTCTTCGGGCGCAAGTCGTTGAAGAACTTGCTGTAGTTCTGCGCGCCGTTCAGGCGCACCCGGTTCTTCGCGCAGTCGACTTCGACGTCATACGCGGTCATCGTTGGCTTGCCGCCTTCTTCGTAGAGCTGATAGACGCCCAGCGAACGGACACCGCCCTTGCGCAGGAAGATGTTGGAAGGTTCACCGTCGACGATGAAGGCTTCGTTCTTGTTGAGGCTGCCCTGGTGATGAATCATCCAGAAGTCGCCGGCCGGGGCACTTTCCGCTTGTGCAGCCAGCGGACTGCACAGCAGCAAGGCGGGCAGCCAGGGTCTGAGGGAGGTGAGCATAGGGCAACAATCCTTTGCTGTGGTGGGCACCTGGAGGCGGTGCTTGCGGGTGAAGAAAAATCAACTCAGTCCGTTGGCAAGACGGTGAGTGGCCAAGCTCAGGGGCTGTATCGGGCGATGGGCAGGGCGGACTCTGGTGAGTGGCTGCCATGACCAGAGGGCGCTCCTCGAGTTTTTTGTTCGTGGCAGCAGGTGGGCTGCTCAAGGGTAGAAATATAGGTGCGCCGGGCGTCGTGGGTCGATTAGGGCAAATGTGCTAATGGCGTATTGCCGCTATCGAGCAGGGCCGCGGAAACTGCGGCGGGCAGCTTCCCAGGGCAGGCCGCAGGAGGTCGATGGAGCGCTCAGGCTCGAGGGGGCAGGGTGATTCAGGTAAAGGCCAGGGCCGCTCAGGGAGGGGGGCAGTGTGCTACGGCGGCCAAGGCTGTTGGGGGGGGCTGGATCAGCTTTCGGGTGCGATGACCGGGTCTTGAGCGGCTTCAGCCGCCAGCTTCAAGCGATCGGCCTTGCTGATGTAGGTGCACTTCTTCTTCGGTGCCAGTTTGGCGCTGGCCTTCTTGGCGTTGGCCTTCAGCAGTTGGTTGATTTTCTTGCGGCGATTCATGTGTGCGACTCGGCGGGTAAGTTGCCGAATGATATCAGCTAAGGGGGGCAGGCCGGCCACCCGGGGTGAACCCTGGTTGCACAAGACTGGGGGGCGGCCCTGTTTAGCTGGATCACCCGATCACTTCTTGCTGTTGCAGTCGATTACGCTGGCATCGGTGATGATGTTCTGGCTATCGGTGTACAGGGTGATGCTGCAGAAGTAATCGAGCACTGTCCGGTTTTCCTCATACCCGGTCTTGCGATAGACCGCTTCGCTCCCCACCGGCATCATGCCGCCGACTCCGCCACCGCCAATGCCTACCCAGGTCTCCTTCTGGCCGACGTACTCGACGCCGGTCTGCACGAAGACCTTCTCTGGCGTGGTATGGGTCTGCACCCGGTTCCACAGGTAGAAACCTCCACTGCCGTAGGAAGAAGGCCCCATGCCCTGGTCGGGCCTGCCGAACAGTTGAAACGCATTCTTGGCCGGCTGCCCCACCAGTTTCTGGGCGGCGATCTCGACGTCGTTGGGTTCGGTCTTGGCTGTTGGGATGGCACAGGCGCTGATGGTCAGAACCGTGAGGGCAAGGCATACGAGCTTGAGTGAAGGCATGACACAGATTCCTTGTGTTCCTGGATTTTCGGCAAAAGATAATCTGAAAAATATCGGCATGGCCAGCGCAAGATTGTGCTGAAGAGCCGCCGTACGCTGATTTGCGCCGGCCATACAGGCGCGACAACACGCCACACTGGCGCAATCGCCGGCAGTGGTCTTTGCTGTCTCGGGCCCGGCGGCAGGGCGCGCGGACTGAGCCTGCGTCATGCCATACAGGGGGCCTGTGTCCGCCTCTGGTGACGGAGCAGGGCACAGAACACTATCGAGGTCTCGACCAAGGAGGTCAGGTTGAAAAGGAAAATGCTGGCGGCTTCACTGCTGCTGTGGATGTTTTCGCTGACGGCGCAAGCCGACTGCGCGGTGCTGGGGCCGGGAGAGGATCCGTGCGCTGGCCCGGTGCTCGGGCCTACGGTCTGCGAATGCCCTTGATGAATGTCCGTGCCCTCGTCAGGGGGCATGGGTGACTGGATGACTGACCAGGAGGTCGCAAATGAAAAAAGTGATGTTGGCGGTATTGCTGCTGTGGGGCTTCACCCTGACGGCCCAGGCTTCTTGCCCGGTGTTCGGCCCGTCCGAAGATCCGTGCAGCGGCCCGGTATTCGGTCCGTCCACCTGCGAATGCCCTTGAGCTAGTTGCCAATGGCAGGCCCGGCCCAGGTCGGGCCTGCTTCTGCCTTGGGCCTGATCGGCAGGTGTCGAAGCGCCTGTGGCCGGTTCTTCAAAGATGGGCAATCAGCTGCTGCCGATAGCCGTTTTCATCGGCTGGGGCGGGGTATCGGGTTTCATCGATCAGCGCGCGCAACTGCTGTGAATGGCTGGACTGCCTGAAGGCGACCTGGCACTCGGCAGCATCAAAAAAGCCTCGCAGATGAGGCAGGGCCAAGGGCAGCAACAGAGGTTCTATCTTCAACGAAATACTGACGATATCCAGTTGGTCGGTGGGGTCTCGGTAGAGATCGATGACCAGCAGGCTTGCACTTTCGGTACCCGGATAAATGTGGACGTCGCCAGCGCCAACCGGGGTTTCGTCGAAGTAGCTGGTGTACAGCTTGCGAATGTCGAGAGCGATTCCCAGGGTGTTCAATGCCGCCGCCAGATCGGCGTTGGGAACAGGCTCGTCCTGCGCCCAGGTGACGAAGTCAGGCATGGAAACACAGATGTCGAACTCGTTGGCGCAGATGATGGGCGTCACTGGGAAGGCTTCCTGGTGGTGGAGGGCCGCTAGCCTACCACTGGGCGACGCTGTTTTTGCAGCGATGATCCATGAGCTACTCCAGGTTGCTCATCGGCTGCCCATAACTCTTGAATAGGTGGCGCATTCCCCGGTTTGTCCTGTAGCGTTCATCGCGGCTGGCGAAGCTGGCCAGGCACGGACGTTGGGAGTCCTGCACACATTCAGACCAAGGATATTGGCCCCAGATGACTCAGCTGATTGATTTCAAATCCATCGTTGCAGCAGCGCAGCGGATAGATGGATCGGTAGTTCGTACGCCGACGGTGGAAAGTTCAATGCTGGCAGGCATGGTTGAACGGCCTGTCTTTCTCAAGCTTGAAAACCTGCAGGCCGGTGGTTCATTCAAGGCCCGCGGGGTACTCAACAAGTTCTCGGCGTTGCAGGAGGGCCTGGGCGATAGCCACTTCGTCGCCGTCAGTGGGGGTAACTTCGGCATTGCCATCGGCGAGGCGGCCAAGCGCTTCGGCGCCAGGGTGACGGTGATCATGCCCGAGAGCGCGCCGTCTTCGTCGGTCGAACGCATTCGCGCCTCCGGCAGTACGGTCATTGTCGAAGCGGATGTGCATGCTGCCTTTGCCCGGGCCACGGCCCTGGAGGCAGAGGGCTATGTGGTGATCGACGATTGCGCCGACACGCTGATTGCCGAGGGGCATGGAACACTGGCCCTTGAGTTCATTGCCGACTGCCCGTCCCTGACCGACGTGTTTGTCGCGGTCGGCGGCGGGGCGATGCTGGCGGGGGTGGCCACGGCCTTGAAGGCAATCAAGCCCGGGATCCGGGTCTGGGGCGTAGAGACCGCCGGCGCACACTCCATGAGCCAGGCCTTGCAGGCGGGCAGGCCGGTGGATATCGACGTCAGTTCGATCGTCTCCACCCTTGGCGTTCCGATCATCGACGAGCTGATGTTTGCCCACGCTCGCCACTATGTCGAAGACATGGTTGTGGTCCCTGACGAAGAGGCGATCAAGGGCATGCTGTCCTTTGCGCAAGGGGCAAGGCAATGGGTTGAGCTGGCTTCTGGCGCGCTTGTGCCCGCGGTCATTGCCACCGCGCCCAGGCTGCCTGCCGACGCGGTTATTGGCCTTGTCGTCTGTGGTGGGAACATATCCCTTCAAGACATGACGAAATGGGCTGCCTACGCGGGAATTTCCTGAACATTCCCAGGGTGATGTCTGTAACAGGTCGCTCGCTATCGAAAGCGAGTGCTGGCTGACGTACGCGCTCCGGCGCTGAGAGGGGGCGAGCAGCCCTCTCAGCGCACCAGGTTGGCCAGCCAGCCGTGCAGGTCCTACTTCACATCGCCATTGTAGAAAACGTGCTGTACGTCTTCTTTCTTGACGATCAGCTTGTTGCCATCGGCCAGGCTTTCGACCAGCTCCGAGCAGTTGTTGATTTCCATCTTGCCGGTCACCGATTCCGAGGCACTGTCAAAGGTGAAGGCGTAGGTGGTGGCGGGGCAGCTGGCGCCACCTTCTCCGGTGGAGACCACCAGCAGATACTTGCCACCGAAGGCATAGGCTTTCTCGACGGCGACGTATCCTGTGAGGTCCGGGTCTTCAACCACGTAGTCCATCACGTTGACGACACCGGCGCGGGATACATAGTTGATGGCCGAACCGCCCATTTCGCGGGTGCTGGTGGTGAATACGCCACCGATGTCGTCGCCGCTGATGATCAGCGGTACGTAGCTGACCCGGGGCGCTTCTGGGGCCGGTTGGGTGGCGACTGTCGGGGCGGGGCGCTCGCCGAGGGCAGGAGCCGCCTGTGGCGATACACACTTGCCGGTCTCGCAGATCCGATCACCCTTGCAATCGGTGTCCTTGAAGCACTGGGCGGCAGCGCCTGCCTGGCCGGTTGCCACCGGCTCGGGTTTCTTGTCGCATCCAACCAGGGCCAGCGCTGCAAGTGAGAGGGCGTAAACAAGCTTCATGTTGATCTGTCCTTAATCAAGAGGAGGGGCCGGCGGGCAATGTAAAGGGTTTGCTCAGGCGTTGCCAGGAAACCTCAGCCCGGCCATCCCCTGTTGGCGGCTTGTCAGCAAAGGCTGTCGGCAGCACTGAGCATGGGGAGGACCGGGAGGCTCATATCGCGGATGGCCGCTTCAAGCTTGTCCTGGTAGATGCTCAGGATGGAGTAATCCAGTTTCTGGGTGATGTTCGCGCCGCTTGCGCAATTTTGCAGCAGTTCTTCCAGTGCGCCGGCAACCAGGTCCGCGGTGACCTGCAAGACGTTCAAGCCGAAGCGGCTATCGACAATGACCAGATTCGTTAAGTCGTACATACAGCCCCTGCGGTCACTGTGATGAAGGGTAATGGCTATGAGCCACTAGCAGTTTAACTAAACCGTCGGTGGGCTGTCACGGGGAGAAAAGGGGGGATTTGCGCCGGTGAGCGGGTTTTTTGTACGGCGATTTTCCAGCGCTCAGGGGCCGCTCTGTGTACCATTCTGGTCCGCCTGGAAACCAGATTTGATCTGCATGCTGATTTTGAAAAAGGGTGATCACCAAGGCTTGAGGATAGGGCCACGCTGGCCGTCTTCAGAGGTCTCGATAGATGCCCGGGTCTTTGCCCAACTGCTTGAGGTCCAGTCGAGATTGCCTCGCTCCGTGCAACTGCTGGTAACCCGGGGTTACGAACCCAACAGCAGTTGCCTGGGGTTTTTCAGAACCCTGTCGCGCTGGCTGGGCATCCGGCTTTTCTGCCTGTGTTACCCGCGGCGAAAGCAGGAGCTGGAGGATATTTTCGGCTCCAATGGCCATGACGTGGACGGCACTCATGTCGACCTGTCCATCGTCCTCGATGGCAAGCGCCTGCGCTTTCTGCCCTTGGGTGTGTTTACCTCGCCGGCCCGCCAGGAACAGCGCAAGGCGCGTTACTCGGCGGTAGTGGAGGAGGTCAAGGCCACCCTGGGGCAGTGCGGTTTTCAGATTCATCGCAACCCTACCGAAAGCCTGCAGATCCATTGCGACTACAAGGCTTGATCTCGATCTCTGAAGCGTTGGTCATGCAGCACCCATGGTGCTTGCCGATGCAAGTAATAAGGACGTTACGTGTTGCGTAGTCTGTTGTGGCTGGTGCTGACCCTGGGGCTGAGCGGGTGCACGGCATTGATGACCCGAACCACTCCCTACACCTGTCCCTATATCGGCGTGCGCATGGACTGGGCCCTGGCAAAGGAAAACAACGGCGTACTCTGGCCGTTTCTGGCGCTGGATGCGCCGTTTTCCGGGGTGGTGGATACGCTGATGTTTCCCTTTGAATACCAGCACAGTTGCAGCCTTTGATTCTCGAGGTTCAGCTGGGCTGAACGGTCAGGTGAGTGGGCGGGCCGATCCGTGCTCAGGGGCGGGGGCGACCCCAGGATAGAAAGGCCGTCTAGAGTTAATTCTGGCAATCGCTGCCTGAGGAGAACCACCATGCACACATCGCGTCCGCTTGTTACCGTTCTTGCCTGCCTGTTCCTGGCTGTGGCTTCCCCCCTGGTACTGGCCGATCCGGGCGGGGGCAAGGGGCAAGGCCATTCCAAGCAGGGCGCCCAGGATGATCGTGGCCAGGGCAACCGGGAGGGCCACGGCAAGGGCAAGAAACCTGCTGCTGACGATTGGAGCCATGGCCCGAGCATCGATCGTGGCAACGTGCTCGGCATCTTGGGTGGGCACCGTGATTACTGGAGCCCGGGACCGGCGTTGCCGCCCGGTATCCAGAAGAACCTGGCCCGTGGCAAGCCCCTTCCACCAGGCATCGCCAAGAAGCTGGACAGCCGGCTGCTCGGGCAACTGCCACGCTATGAGGGGTATGAGTGGCGGCAGGCCGGTACGGACCTGATCCTGGTGGCCATTGCCAGCGGGGTCATCTACGAAGTGCTGAATGACGTGTTGAACTGATGGGGCTGCCGGGGTTTCAGCCAATCGCAACTCAAACCCCGGCAGGGAGCCCTGGCCCGAAGGGCTATTCCCAGCGCTTGAACAGCACGCTGGCATTCACCCCGCCAAAGCCGAAGCCATTGGACAGTGCGTATTGCATGGCCAGTTGGCGAGCCTGCCCCCTGACCAGGTCCAGCCCTGCGGCGGCGCTGTCCGGGTTTTCCAGGTTGAGGGTGGCCGGGGCGATCTGATCGCGCAGGGCGAGGATGGTGAAGATCGCCTCGATTCCTCCGGCCGCACCCAGCAGGTGGCCAGTGGCGGATTTGGTGGCGCTGATGGCCAGTCCACTGTTGGTGCCGAACACCGTTCTGATAGCAGCCAGCTCGCCTTTGTCACCCACGGGGGTGGAGGTGGCGTGGGCATTGAGGTGCTGCACCTGGGATGCCTGGATACCGGCCTGGCGCAGGGCCTGCTGCATGGCGCGACGGGCGCCGTCGCCGTCTTCCGGGCCGGCCGTCATGTGGTAGGCGTCGGCGCTGGTGCCGTAGCCCACCAGCTCGGCGATGGGCCGGGCGCCGCGGGCCAGGGCATGTTCCAGTTCCTCGATGACCAGCAGGCCGGCGCCTTCACCCATGACAAAACCATCCCGAGCCTGGTCGAACGGACGGGAAGCGCGTTCCGGGGTGTCGTTGAATTCGCTGGACAAGGCGCGGGCTGCGGCGAAGCCGCCCAGGCTGACCCGGTGGATGGCCGCCTCTGCACCGCCACACACAGCGATGTCGATTTCCCCGGCGCGGATCATCCGCGCGGCATCGCCAATCGCCTGGACCCCGGCGGCACAGGCGGTCACCGGCGCGCCCAGGGGGCCCTTTAGACCATGGCGGATCGACACGTGCCCGGCGGCCATGTTGCTCAGGAACGAGGGAATGGTGAACGGCGACAGGCGGCGCGGGCCCTTGCTGTCGGTGGTGCGTACCGCTTCGGCGATGGCCGGGAAGCCGCCCACCCCGGAGGCGATGATGGTGGCCGTGCGCTCCTGGGCTTCTGCGGTATCCGGCTTCCAGCCGGCCTGGGCCAGGGCCTCCTCGGCCGCGGCCAGGGCGAAGAGGATGAAGCGATCCATCTTGCGCTGTTCCTTGGGGGCCAGCAGTTGGTCCGGGTCGAAGCCGGCCTCCGGGTCCTGGAGCGAGTCGGGCACTTGGCCGCCGATGGTGGTCGACAGCTCGCCGATGAGTTCTTCCGGTAACGAGCGGATGCCGGACTGGCCTGCCAGCAGGCGCCGCCATACCTGTTCGACTCCACAACCCAGTGGCGTGATTGCGCCCATGCCGGTGACTACGATGCGTTTGCTCATGCGGATCCTGCTCCTTCAGCGTACGTGATTGGGGAACAACGAAACGTGGACGATACTATCATCATGAAAGTAACATCCGAATCCATAATTACCGAGGTGCAGTGCAGGAGCCAGCCATGCAACGAAAGAGTCTGATTGAAGCCGAGTGTCCGATCGCCCGAGGCCTGGAGCGGGTGGGGGAGTGGTGGAGCATCTTGATCATGCGCGATGCCTTGCATGGCTTGCGGCGCTTCGACGAGTTTGCCCGCAGCCTGGAGATCGCCCCGAACATGCTGACCCGGCGTCTCAATTCCCTGGTGGAGGATGGGTTGCTCGTACGTGAGGCCTACAGCCAGCGCCCTCTGCGCTATCAATATGTGCCCACGGCCAAGGGCGAGGACTTTCGCGTGGTGCTCATGGCTTTCGTGGCCTGGGGCAATCGTCACTACGCTCCCGAAGGTGAGAGCGTGCAACTTGTCGAGCGGGAAACCGGGCTTGCGGTACAGCCTGTTATGGCGGAGGTCGCCAGCGGCCGGTTGGTGGCATTGCAGGCGTGCACGGTGCAAGCCGGGCCCGCGGCCAGTGCCAGCATGCGCCAGCGCCTGGGGGCTACGGCTGACTGAGCCCTGGCGCCTGGTTCGATGCCGCGGGTGCGGCGGGTTGCTGTGCGGCGGCCAGGTTCTGGGTATCCAGCAGATTCTGGCTGGTGGCTGCCAGGGCGTTATCGTCCGCAGGCTGGCCGGCGTCTCAGCGTGCTCGCTGCCCGCGCCGCCATGAAGGGTGAAAGTGCCGCCAGTGGGCGTCCTGGGCTGCAGCCAGCAGCTCACGGTCGCCGCGGGTATCGCCCCAGGCCCGGAGCCGATACTGGTTCAGCGGACCGTAGACGCTTTCCAGGCGCAGGACCTTGTTCTGGCAACGGCAATTGTTGCCGGTGATACGCCCGCTCAGTATGCCGTCGACCACCTCCAGTTCGGTGCCGATCAAGCTGATCCCCAGGCGTGTGGCGAAAGGTTGCAGGACCAGGGCCGGGGAGGCAGAGCACAGGGTTACCAGGGCGCCTGAGCGCAGCTCCTGGGCCACCGCCTGCAGGCCCGCCGGGCGCATCAGTCGGCTCCAGGCCTGCTGGCAGAAAGCTTCTGCCCGCTGCTGGAGCCAGGCGGCCTCGACGCCTGTGAGGAAGGTGCTGATCAGTTGCGCCTTGAGCTGGTCGCGATCGACCCGGCGTACCAGGAACCTCAGGCTGGGCAGGGCCAGGCCGAGTATCCGCCGGTTGAACTGGCGGTGGCCGAAGGCAAACCTGAGAAAGGGTACGAAGCTGTCATGGCGGGTCAGGGTGCCGTCGAAATCGAACACCGAGAGCACCTGGCTGGCATCGGGGTTGATCCCGATGGTGTCCGGGGCAAGCGCCTGGGCTACGGATTGTGGTGCCTGGGATGGCAAGCCCGTGGGGGCGAGGGGGCCGGTTGGCGGGTGGGGCGGCATGGGTGTTCTCATTGATGGCGGCCGTGGATACGCAGCCGGTTTTGCCTGGGATTGCTGCAGTCTACGCGTTCCGAGTGGATGCTTCTGCTACAGGTCTACAGACGCAGCATGGGAAGGGGGTTCCAGGGACGGGTCAACAGCTGTCTGGCGGACAATTGAACCAGGCGCAGATGAAAGCCGGCATCGGGAAATGCGGCAAACACTCGACGCCGATCCTGGCGCGATAGACCAAAGCTCAGCATGCCCAGGGAGACATCAATCCAGTCGGCGCGGCGAAAGCCTTCCACCAGGCTACCCGGCTGCTCGGCAGTAGGGGTGATCTTGTGGTGCAGTTCAATCATTGGCAGCACCTCGGCTGCCCATTCCAGCCTGCCGATTTCCTCCAGATAGGCTTCGGCCAGGTGTAACGAGGGTGGCAGGTAGTCGAAGGTCCCGGCGGTCCAGATCCCCAGATCATGAAAGGCTCCGGCAATGGAGAGTTTCTGCAACTGCAGGGCATCAGTGCCTGTAAGCAGGTGGCAGAAGTTGATGACCCGGTACACATGGTTGCGATAGCCGGTGAAATCCTTGCCCAGCTCGCCGCGATAGCGTTGCAGCAGTTCGTCCAGCAGTTCCAGTTGGGTCAATAGCATTGCAGCGTCCTTGCGGTACCCCTTCGGGGCGCGTTTTCAAGAGTCGGTTCACAATTAACGGGAAGCGCCGGATGCCGGTGTGCGTTGCCTGGCGCGGGCTCTTTCGACCATGGCCACGATGGTGTCGCAGAGCTCTTCCTGGGCTTGGCCGAAGCTGATCTCTCCCAGTGTGGCGGCATGGGACAGCGCTTTAGCGGCGCCGAGCATGGCCCGCAGGCCCGCGGCGCCTATCACGGCGCCGTTCGCGAAGGGCTCAAGGGCACCTCGACAGGTTTCCAGGAAGGTGGCCTCGTATTCACGCTTGGTCTGTTCCAGCTCCGGCGAGCTGGCCAGGGCGGCGATCACCCCAGGGATTTCACGGCCCTGGCGTTGCACACAATCCATATAGGACGCGGCAATCACATCGGCGCGAGCCGCCAGCGTGGGGCTGGCAGTCTCCAGCGCCTGCTCCATGAGTGCGGTCTGACGCTGATCGTAGTCCTGGTAGAGGGCCGCCAGGAGTACCGCCCGAGTGTCGAAATGATCGTAGACCACGGGTTTGGTGACACCGGCCTGTTCTGCCAGGTGCCCCAGTGTCAGGGCCTCGGTGCCTTGTTCGCGAACTATCTGCCAGGCCACGCCCATCAACTGCTGCAGGCGCTGTTCCCGTGTCAGGCGACGGCGCGGTGAGGCATCGGTGTTCTGGCGGCTTGACATGCTTATATACCAAAGGTAGGTTATTGGTCGTAACTTACTAAAAGTATATAAATCCTCTGCAATTAGCGCAATGCGCTTGTGGGAGTAGTCGCCATGCACGCACTTCTTGTCTTTGCCCATCACGACCCCAGGTCCCTGACCCACAGCCTTGCCCGGCAGATTGCCGAAGGCCTGGCCGAGTCTGCGGAGCACTCCTTCGAGCTTGCCGATCTCTGGAGTGAGGGCTTCGAGCCGCGCTTCGGCGCTGCAGATATTGCGGTACACAGAACCCAGGTCACCCCCCCTGTGGACGTTCTCGCCGAACAGGCCCGGATCGATCGCGCTGATGCTCTGGTACTGGTCTATCCGGTCTACTGGTGGTCCATGCCAGCGCTGCTCAAGGGGTGGATCGACCGGGTGTTCAGCAATGGCTGGGCGTTTGATTTCCAGGCCGATGCCAGGTTGGTGAAAAAGCTGGGGCGCCTTCGGGTGCATCTGGTAGGGGTGGCTGGGGCTGATGCCGGTACCTATGAGCGTCACCGCTACCTCGAAGCGATGCAGGCTCAGATTGATCACGGGATCTTCGATTACTGCGGGGCCAGTGTGCTGACGTCGCATTTGCTGTACGAGTCGGAGTCCGGCGCCCAAGCCGCCAATCTGCAAAGGGCCCGGGCTATCGGACAGGCCTTGTTCAGCGCCCACAGGCCCGCCGAGCCGGCGTAAGGCTTTGCCAGGCATATCCAGAGGGGTAGGGGGGAAGGGGGGCGGGCGGTGGTCGCGGACGGAGGTCGGGCTGGCTCTAGCCCCAGCAGCACCAGGCGAAGGTCGTCAGGCAGAGCAGCAAGGGCAGGGCATCAAGAAATTCATTCATACCGGAACATTCCATTCGGACGGGTGCCGGCAATTTAAGGTGGCTGCTGTTATCTGTCTGTTGCGATTCTGTGAATTTTCAACGCTATTTTGTTGAATGCTTCACGAAGCATTGCAGGTGCGTGGCTGGCACCTTTTTTTCGCGGCTCCAACACTGATGGAGGCCTTCCAGAAATCTGTCCTGAAATCCAAATACTCAAAAAAAGTGTGGATATTTAATGACTTAGGTGATTTTATTTGTGGTTTTTTTCTCAAAATATGTTGTTACAGAATGTACGATTCCGTTACTATAGCCCTGCGTTCACCTACCACGGTTTATGCATTTTTAGCCCCAAGTGTCCATCAGCTACTTGGGCTTTTTTTTGCCTGGAATTTGTCGCGGGCCACTTTTCCCATGAGCTGGATGCACAGGATTCACGATCGGGCACCTGGCTCACCCGACCGTGACTGCCGATACGCCTAGTGCCGGACGATGTGCAGCCCTTCCTCTTCCTGAGGCGGCACGAAGTAGCGGCTAATCCGTTCGAACTGCTCGTCGCTGGCGGCAAACGGGTGATCGCCCAGACGATTGCGCTCGCGCAGCCTTGCCTTGCACTGGGCTTCATCCACATCCAGTACATGCAATTGATGAGGGGTGCCGGCCTGGTCCGCCAGCGCTCGCAGCCAGGTTCGCTGGGCGACGGTATTGGCGGGAAAGTCCAGGACGACACAGGTTCCAGCGCGCAACATGGCGATCACCAGCGGTTCCAGCACACTTGCCAGGCGCTGGGCGTGGAGCAGGTAGTCGGCAATCGAATGAATCTGCTCCGGATACAGGCCTGCCAGCCACTGGTCTTCAGAGATCAGGACGCTACCGTGCGCCTCTGCCAGCTGCCTGGCCAGGGTGGACTTGCCCGAGGCGATCTTGCCGCACAGTAAATGCAGTACGGCGGGTGATGAGTGCTTCATGGTTTTCTCCTGGGGTAGTTGCCTCAGAAGAGTGGTGGTCAACCCCGCCTCCGAGGCGGGTTTTCGACAGCCTGGACGGCCGCTAGCCCACCTTGCTGATGAAGGGGGTAATAATCGCTGCGAGGCCAGGCCGGGGGATCGGGTTCATGTAGTGGAAACTACAGAGTCGCCACGAAAAAAAACAGCCCGGCCATGCACAAGCCTTCATCATTTCGAAGCGCTGAGGCATTGCGCAGGCATTCGATAACTGCGGGGTAGTTAACATTTCTCTGTGTTTTTTCTGATACACAAAAGCGTATACAGGCCTATCCTGAACGGGCGAACTTCACCTCCCCCATACAGGCGAGAAGCCATGCTCTCTACCAGCGAGCTTTGCCACATATTGGAGTCCGGCTTTCTCCCGCTGTCCTGCGCCTGCGCCCTGAACCCCAACGGCTCCCTGACCATCAAGATCTACGATGCAGAGTCGGGCCGGGTGGACTTGCTGCTCACCGGTGTCTCCACTGCCGAACTAACCAGCGTGCGCGACATCTCCAATCTGATTGGCGAGCTGCGTACCGAATTGCGGGCAGGGCGCCGAGCCTTTGCCGGGGCCTTCACCCACTACGCCGGCTGAGGGGGCGGGGAGGCGCGTATTGCTGACAGTTGAACATGTCATTGCGAGGGCATAGCGTTACAGCGTTCGCCCAGTATCTATGACTCTTTACCGGTTCATGGATGGCGAGGTCATCTGTACTGGGCGAACTCCACAGGCGCTTGATGTACGTCTTTCTGGTTATAGCTGTTAACCTCCCTCGCCATTTTCACCCAAGGGTGCGCAACTCGGGCGGTGCTCGAGGCTTTCTGCACCTGGCTTGGTCTTTACCCATTCAAGGAAGGTCTTCATGAACATCGGCAATACGCCTCCCGCCAACTACAGCTACGCCCAACTCTCGAAAGTACTGGAACACAACCGCTCGGTTGCTCAAGTCAAAGGTCCCGAGGCGCCTGTGGAGCAGGAGTTCGCGGCGCATCTGGAGGCCGAGCAGGCGGTCGCCAAGGACGACGCGCTCAAGCTCTCCTTGAGTTTTTCCGCGCAAGCTTGAGGGCTGCCCGGGGAGGAAGCTCTTCCTGGACATTGCTGGCAGGAGCTTCGTCCGAGGCTGTCATTTCAGGATAAGTCTTTAAAAATCAGTTGGTTGGCTTATAGCGCCATGTTAGTCTTGCCGCCGCTGAGGGAATTGGCGAGAGGCCGTGCGGCCCCTGGTTGAACCTCGGGATGACGCTGTAGATCTCTGATTTACCGTGTTTTTTTACCCTCGACAGCGAGTCGGGAACCGGGCTTTTTTGCCGGCTTCGACCTTGCTTCACAAGGACTGGATGTATATATTCCACTCCCTGCTTCAAACACTGGACGGCCTGATGCCGATTGAATGTTCCAGTGCCGCGTTATCGCGCTACCGCCCGAATGGCGAAACTGGTAGACGCATGGGACTTAAAATCCCCCGCTCGTAAGGGCGTGCCGGTTCGATTCCGGCTTCGGGCACCATCTATTTCAAGGGCTTGCACGGTTTTTTGAGTGAGCCTTACTCTGAATCAATTCGCAACTTCAAATACTGCTCCGCAATTTACTTTGTGGGTGAGACCTTCTTGCTCTTGCGATTGCGCGTGCACTGTTCGGTCATCTCCAAAGCGGGAGGGCTAAATGAGCTGGAAGCGTTTTAAGGTGGCGATCCTGTATGTCGGTGCTGTCCTCATGCTCGTGCAGGCCGGGCGACATTTGGCCGATGGTGCTACAAAGCTCGATAACGTGGGGCCCGCAATCATTGCCTTGGGGATCGCCTACTACTTGATCAGGCGAGCAAGAGCGTGTGCCGGATAGCATGGCGGCAACTTGATCTTGATTGATAGATCACACTGTCACTAGTTGTCGAGTAGGCGGGTAAATCAACTCAGCGCTCGGATACTTGGCATGCTCTTGCGGCAGAGAAGGGCTTGCGCCCCTTCAGCATCGATGAATCCGCTATGTGCGTCTATTTGTTGGCGCCCTGATCGCCAGGTATTTGCCGGTGGTTCTTTGGGGAAGTTCACAAGTAGAGGTGGTGAAAAAAGCCTGGTAACTCTAGGCCGAACTATCTGGCAGTAGTGGTACCGTCTACGCTACATCTCTGGAGCCTGCTAGATGAATGGTCAAAGTCCGCCTCACCGCATCGCAACGCCTCTAGTTGCGTCAAGCGCTGAAAGCCCTGCCGTTCACCCACCTGTTTGGCATCGCGGCCCGGACTTGCTGACCCTTGGAAGCACGGGGGCGGCCATTTTGGGTTTCTGCTTTGTGGTGCTTGGGTTGTTGCCGGGCTTGGTGCTGACGCTACTGCTCCTTCTCGGGTTCGAAGCGATCCCAGCTGAACCGAGCAGCGATGGGTCTAGCCTCACAACGTCGTTGTTCATCCAGCTCCTGTGTGGGTCTGTTGTGCTCATGGGGCTGGTCTTCGCGTGGATTTTTTCTGCATCTAGAGTGCTGGCCTTCACGTTCGACGAAAACCAGCAACTGCTTACTCTCACGGTCACCCGTCGCGCTCGCAAGCCCGCCGAAGTGCAAGTGCCATTTAGCGACATCATTTGTATCTGCCCTTACGTGCTCGCCAGTTATGACCGCGATGGCCATTTTAGTGTCGTGTGCCAGGGACCGAGGGGCAAGGAGTTCGTATATCGATTGGCCGAGGGCACTTCTCTGGAGGAGATGGAGTTTCATGCTGCGTGGTTGCGGGGAATGATAGGGGACCGGATGCAGGAACTATTGAATCTGGATAAATGAACGAAGCACGTCTCTCCAGCCACTATCGAGGTGAGGCGGCTCTGCGCTCGACTGGCCGGGGTGTTTCAAACGGATTCTCGAACGGCCTGCACCGGCCGGGACGAGCGCCAATCGGCATGCTTCATAGGGTGCTGATCGCATCCGGGGCTGGACTGTTCAAACTGCTCCACAGGTCGCCAAACTCTGCAATTCGATCGGGCCGGGATCGTGACGGGGTTGCAGAATTTAGGTAACTTGGCATTTTCCATTCATGGACGACGGATTCATGCCAATCACCAAGCCTTTTGCAAAAATCTCCCTGAGCATCTCCCTGCTGGGCCTCGTAGGCGCTAGCCCATTTTCACTGGCGGACGACACCACTCCGGTGAGCGAGTTGCTGCGTAGCGGCTATGAAGTCAAGGCGGCCTACCAGGCGCCAGCACGAGTCGGCCTGGTGCACTTTCTGATCTTGCAAAAAGGTTCGTCGGCGTTCCAGTGCGTGACCTATGGCGCCGAAATAAAGCCACGTTTCCATGACTACTCCAACACCTACTCTTGTGCTCAAATTCAGGACCTGATTCCCACCCAGCCTAACCTCCGGCAATAATCCCCAAGCGTGTTCGTGGCTCCATTGCCCCCCAGCCCTACGGCTAGGACTGGGGAGCTCCAGGCTGCACAGGCTCGGGTAGTTCCCAGTCATCGCGTAGTAATTGGTCCTCTGCTACTTCGTCCCTGGAGCATGATCTATGTGAGCTGACCATGGTCACCAGCTAGCCTTGGCAATTGCCCGGAACTGCTTGAGGAAGCCTGCGTCTGCCCACTCCCGGCGGCTGCCTGAATCCTTGGCTTCGCCCATTCAGCAGGTAGGGCTGCAAGCTCTACACAAGTCAGTTTAGATAAAGGCATGCAGGAGACCATCCATATGCTTTCGGAACGGTCCTACAAAAAGAAGCGGTAGATTCTTAGATCTAAAACCAGGGGGGATTTATATTCTTTCGACTCATTTACTGGGTCGGGATTTAATGCCTTGAAATTTTATAGGTTCTATAGAGTTGCAAGTATTTTTTTACTTTTTCTAATGGTTGATACTGCTTTTGCTATTTCGATAGTTTCAACGAAGAGCGTGTATGAGCCAGCTGGTACTAGATATTATTTTACAGTTTCAAATTGGGGGCCGAATGAATATATTTGTAGCACGGTGAGTAGGAGTAAATGTACTGTGTTAATAGTTGGTGCGCCTGCCCCTGGAGAACATTCTTCCTGGATAGATACGCCTTATCGCTATGAAATTCAGCCGTCCTCGTCACCAGAACTCGTTCTTTATCGATTGCGGGAGAAAGGTTTTTCGATACCACTGCATGGGTCCTTTGTTGTTCCAAAGTGGACTTATGTTCCGAGCACGTTCTGCATTTCCTTGGCTTATTCCGAGGTGAGCAATACTATCGGCGGAGCATACAGTTTGTATGGTCCTTGTGCTCGAGTTGTCAAGCCAGCGCTTAAGTGTGATGTGGGTGGAAACAAAACAATTGTTCATGACAATGTCAGTGAACGTGCAATAGATGGTAACGAGGCAGTTACTAACCTGCAGTTGTCATGTACCGGTGCGTCTAGCGTAATCATATATGCGAGCCGGGAAAGTGATTCCCGCGTTAATCTTAGAGCGGATGGCAGCTTGTACTCCAAACTCACGATTGAAGGCAAACCAGCGGCGCAGGGTGCTTCAATCAAAGTGCAGGAGGGCGTATCTACTCCGGTTTTGGTCAAATCAACGCTGTTCAGCAAAGGAACTGTTGAACCTGGTGAGTTCTCCAGATCTATCGTGCTGAGAATATCTCCACCTTAGTCGGGCCTATTGGCTCTCGAACTTCTGTCTGCCCTCTCGCTGATCTTGTGAATGCTCTGGAGTGGGAAGGCCGCAGTATTTCGCTCGGCATTGGAGCTGCCATTTTTGCTGCCTGCGTTGTCATGGTAAGGGCAGCTTTCTCTCGATAATCGCTGGCTGTATCACTTGCAGTGAGCTGCCGATTCACCAATATCGGTAGTCAGGCGGGTTTCAAGACCGCCTAACTGAAGAGCCCTCGACAAGATCGGGACCTTTGCGTTTTCAGCTCCGTCACATCCATTGCCCCAGGTCGCGTGTGCGATGGGCAGGCCGTTCTTCCTGGTACGGGTCTGGACCCTTCCGGGCAGGAGAGATAGAGCACAGGGCAGATAATACTGGTTGCATATACAGTTTTTTGTTGAGAGAATTTCCCCACTCCGCGGGTGCATAGGAGGTGAATATCAGCTTGATGCTGATTTGCATGCATCCGTGTGAAGGCCTCGAGCCTGGAGCCATCGCCTTTGAGCGACATGAGAGCGGAGTCTTCCGCGACAAATCATTCGACTCAATAGGTCAATCCAAATGAAAAAAACTATCAGTGTTTCCCTGCTGGGTCTCTTGGCGTGTTTTGGTGCCAGCATGAGCGCCTTTGCTGACACAGCCATGTCCTGGAATTTGGCAAGGGATGTAATCCTGGCGAAGGAGAGCGCGCCACCAGGCTCACCTTGGTCGTTTATGCAGAACTTCTCCGGCGTGAACAAGGCTGAAAATTACATCCTATTGCCATACTTCAAAGCCGATTCGTGTAACAACCTCCCAGCTACTTGCTGGATGGACCAAGTTTCTGGGGCGCATGTTTCGGTTCACATGAAACCTTACACCTACACGGCAAACGGCAGCTTTACCATTGCGGCTGGCAACGTGGCCTTTCACCCAGGCCAGAATAGCCAGACGGTTATTCGCTGGACCAGTCCGGTGGTCGGTGAGATCAACATTCTCGGGCGAGTTAACAGTGTTCATGACAGTTGCGGTGATGGCGTGGCTTGGTCTTTGAATCAGGGCGACACGGTTCTTCAGTCGGGTAGCTTGGTCAGAGGCAGCGGCGCGGTCTTCTCGGTCAGCAAAGTGCCTGTCACCCAATCCTCTGCCATTTACTTGGTCCTCGACAAGAAGGCCAACTACGTCTGCGACACCAGCACCATCGACATGTTGATTACCAAGTAAAGGTGACGCTTGGTTGTATCGAGCTTTAGTGGCCTGCTTATTGAAAGCCAAGAGCTTCGAACTTATCGCCTTTGAGCGACATGAAAGCGGAAGCCTCCGCACAAATCATTAAGCTCAATAGGTGAAACTATGTCAGTAGTTAAAGTCGGCAAATTTTTTCGCAACGTAACCATGAATCCGGCGCGTGTTGTGAAAATTGTAGACCCCGCAGAAAACACTCATGGATTGATTATTCAGACTGGTTTGATTAGCCCCTCCAACGGCGCGTTGGGGCTCTACTCGGGCACCTCGGCACCGACCGGTATCGGTGATGAATCCAAGCCCATCATCTTTGCGGGGAACGGCAATACAGCTGCGGGTTCCGGCTCTGAGCTGTTGATGCCTAACCCACTCTTTGTCTCTGCGGGACAAGGCCTGTGGGTCGCTGCAAACGTCCCGGCTGCGGCCGTCGCTCTGACCTGGGATTTGCTTGATTGATCCTGATGCCGTGAAAGCGAGCCCTGCGATTGTGCAGGGCTTTTTCGTTTCCTCTCCCCGCCACGCTCCTTGCTTTAAGCGGGGTTACTGGTGGGCCACTTTTAAGTTGAGCCTTGGGAGGCGAAGGGCCTGGCGCTCACCCAGCCCCGCCCGTAGAGGCGGGGCGGGTGAGATGGAGCAAGGCGTTGCGGCCAAGTGCAGATGCAGCGTGAACAGGCTGAAAGTGAGCCTTGCAAGCAAGGACGGGGCAAAGGAGAATGGCCAGCTTTCAATGTTTGTAACTAGAAATAACAAAATAAAATCAATAAGTTACTTTCTGGTTTTTGAGGCGGCATGGAATGCGGAACTGCGTTTGAGCTGAAGTTCACCTCTGGCAAACACACGCCTGTTGCTGACCAACACTCTCGGTTCAGATGTGACCCAGAGCGTTGCTGCGCCGCCTCCGGGATCTGATTTCTACAACAAGGCCAGATGCAAAAATGAACATAAAAGCATTGCTTATCGCTTCGCTGGGGGGGCTCTCGCTGATTCAAGCAACGCTTTCCTTTGCGGACAACACCAATGGCAAGAGTCTCTATGTGCAACGATGTGCCATGTGTCACGGCGCCGATATCAAGGGAACTGGGCCGCTGGCCAATAAGAGCAATCCTCCTACACCCGATCTGACGACCCCTGCTTTTAAAAAGCGACTCAATGAGTATCCGGGTGTGATTGTGTCGTCGGTAATACTGCGCCCCAATGGAGACTTGATTCCCAGAACTTTGCGGGAGAACGGTGTGAAGGTGCCCCCGCATGCTTGGAGCGTTAAGGATTTTCGCGATTTGAATCAATACATGAGTGACGTGATTTCAAAGACTCGATGAGTTCTTCATATGCGCTGGCATAGCGTTCCAAGAGCCACTTGCTCCGAGACGGTGGCCAATCAATCTTCGCTTCAGCCTTGAGGCTCATCGCTGCCCGGGTCGGGCTGCACCAGGTGCTGCCAGGGAAATACCTGTCGGGCGAAATTCTTCACGTAACCGCCAGTGGTGGCCTGGATCACCATGATCGGCAGTTTGGGTCGCTGGCGCTGCAGGGCTTCGAGTTGTTCCAGGCTCAGGCAGGTATTGCGCAAGCGCAGCGCCCGCAATGGGTCGCACGCGTGGCTGGCAAACAATCTTTCATAGCTGGTAAAAGACGTGATGGCGTGCTCCTCGCGGTCTTTTGCCCAGCTTTGCTGAAGTGCGCTGGATTCGCTGAAATCCAGGCTGCTCAACCGCGGCAGGTTGCTGGAGCCTGCGAGGTTGTCGATAAAACCCTGGGTGTCGAAATGGGCGCCGATACGCAGTTGCGCAAGGTGTGGCAGGTCGACCTGGAAGAAGTCCGCGTTGGGGGCATTGGGCAGGGTCAGTTCGCTGAGGTACGGGGTCTTTGCTACCCAGCGGGCGATTTCACCGGCTTCTTCCATGATGGTGCCGGCCTTCTGGATCAACGAAGCGTTATGGTCCTGAGGTTCGGTGGGGCGAATCGCCAATGACCTGAGGCGGGGAAATTGCACCGCACTGTCCAGCAAGGGGCTGAACTCCCACTCGCGGGTACCGTTCGCGCCTTCATCGGCACCGGAAAACAGCAGCGAGCTGAGGGTGTCCGCCACGCTCTGCTCTGCCAGGCATTCCAGGGTCCAGGCAAAGGGCTCGTCCCATAGCTCGCCGTAGTACTCCAGATGCAGGCCGTCACGCATCGGCGCCAGGGCCAGGTAGTTGTAGTCGCTGGCCCACAATGGGCCGGCCGGGTCTTCGCCGGTGTCGTCGTGCTCGGCGGCCTGCTCCCGAGTGAACTCATGGATGCGTTGCTGCAGGGCCAGCAGCCGCTGGTAGCCAGGGGAAGACAAGGGATTGGACATGGGCTGGGTTCCGCGGGTAACGCAGGCGCGGGCCTGCTGGATAAACGCTGGGCATGGTGAGGGCCGATCATAACAAAGCGGCGAGGGCGGCCCGCTGTGAAGCGAGCGCTGGGCGGTACACATTTTTCCAACAAAGAAACTCTGTCCTCAGGGCCTGACCGGACGCTAGGATCCGTCGCCGACCTGCCGGCCTAGTGTTTTCCAGGGGCTCCACAGCATGCAATCAAGGCTACTGCCGTCATCAGCAACCGGGCTCGCGCCCAGGGAAATCACCCTGGATGACGCAGCGCTGTTGCAGCGTTTCTTTGTCGAGAACCCGGAGTATTTCCATATCGTCCACGGTGCAGCGCCGCAGCCGGACGAGGCGCGCGACGAGATCGATGATGCACTGCCAGCGGGCTGGTCCTACACCCACAAGTGGAAAATCGGTTACTTCGACAGTGAAGGGCGCCTGCTGGCGTTCGTCAGCATTGTCACCGACCTGTTGGCACAAGGGGTCTGGCACATAGGCCTGTTCATGCTGGCTACCCCCTGTCATGGCAGCTCCCTTGCCCGGCAGTTGCACGCTGAGCTGGAGGCCTGGGCTGCGGGCGAGGGCGCACGCTGGCTGCGCTTGAGCGTGGTCCAGGACAATGCCCGGGCACAGGGCTTCTGGAATGCCTGCGGTTATGCCCAGGTGCGTACCCGTGACGGGATCGAGCTGGGGCGCTTGCAGCACCAGGTGCGGATCATGATCAAGCCCTTGGCCGGGGATGCGCTGGCCGACTACCTGGCCCTGATGCCCCGTGATCGCAGCGAGGAGCAGGTACCTTCCTGACAAGGTGCCAGGAGCACCCGGACGGCGTGACTACCGCAAGGCAACCCCCCCAGCCAGGTGCTAGGCGTGGCTGAGCGACAGCTGGCTGATGATGCAGGCCGAGCCATCCTCCGCCGGAGTGCTGGGGGTGAAATCGATCTGGTTGTAGATCCCGCCATGAAAGTCGAATACCTGGCCATCCCAGGTCGAGTCCAGGGCGTGCGGGGGAGAGCTGGCTTGCTGACCATTGCAACTGGCGCCGATGGTGATCAGCCCAGCGTAGGTGCAGTGGATGCTGAGCTGGAACAGCGCGTCGAGCGGGACGCCGCCGAGCAGCGGTAGCGGCCTGGGGTCGGCGCCGTTGAAGCTCTGGCGCAGGGCATAGGTCAGGGTGCCCTTGTCCCAGAACACCTTGACGGCCGGATTCACGTCATCGCGTACATGCATTTGCGCAACCACCACTTTCTGCGCCGAGTTGACCTTGGTCAGGGTCATCTGCTGGCGGCTCCAATGATCGGCGGCGCTGCTCAGGGCCCAGTAGCGGGATTCCTTCCACTCGCAGCGGGTTCGATGGGTGCTTTTGCTCGCCGCGCCCCAGGTCGGCGCGCACAGTTGTATCGAGCCATCTGCCAGGCGCGAGATCACGCTCGGGCATTGGGCCAGGGCGAGGTTGCCGTTGAGCTCCAGTGCCAGAGGGGTGCTGGCCGAGGTGGGCAGTGGGGTGGCGATGTCGAGTGTGCTGATGTCTACCGGCATGTGGAGGTTTCCTTGTCGGGGCGGTCGGTGGGCCAGCGTCCAGGGCGATGCTCGCGGCTGCGGGACCGCGGCATCAGCGGGAGCTGTTTCCCGGAGCGCCCCCGGAGCCGCTAGACCGCGGTGCCGATGTGACTGTCGACCCCGTTCCTCACCGACCCGCAGTTCTATCTCGAGCTTTGCCGCACCATGGTCCGAGGGGCTTGATCAGCCTGAACTAAAAACGCCCCTGCCAGTCCCATTGGGCATCTTTGAACGACTGGGGGAACACCATGAAAACTCATCCTGCAATGCTCTGCGCCGCGATTCTGGCTTCAAGCCAGGCGCTCTTGGCACAGGCTGCCCAGACCACTACCGCCGAGCCGGCCTACCAGAGCCAGGTAGCACGCTACCAGTGTGAAGGGCAGGTGCGCATCGACGCCGCCTACCTGAACATCGACAACGGCTCCTCGTTTGCCACGCTGTATTACAAGGACCAGTTGATCCCCATGCACATCGCGCGTTCCGCTTCCGGCGCCCTGTATGTGGCGGACGACGAGCAGAACAGCTTCCGCTGGCACACCAAGGGCAAGATGGGGGTGCTCTCGTTCCTGGAGGCGGACCACACCGCCACGGAGCAAACCCTGCTCAAGGACTGCAAGGAACTCGAGCAGGACTGAAAAACCGCCTACGCACTTTCCCGCGGGCAAAAAAAAGCCCGCGGGGAGTGCGGGCGAACGTAGTTGCTTGAATGAGCGAGGCGACTATACACAGCGCTTTTTCGCCGCTGGGTGAAAGAAGTTTCATCTTGCGCCTCAGGGGCGCACACCTTGCCCAGCCCCGTACTCGGCCGGCACGCTGGCGTGCTTCGGTTTCAGACGAAGGGCTGGCCGTGAAAGCCCCGTGGCAGACGCTGCAGGCCCGGCAGAGCGGTCAGGCGTTCGGTCCAGGCGTTACGCCAGAGTTGGCCGCCATGGCTGGCCTTGGCCTTGCGTGCAGCCCGACGAGCGGCATTGCGCTGGTTGCGTCGGGCCTCCTTGTAGACCTCGGTGTTTCGGCAACTGCGGCATTTGACCCGGTTCAGTTCGCCGGTGGAGGCCAGTTGGGTGCCGTGATGACCGCAGGCCAGGTGCCCGGCGACCTTGAAGTGAGTAACCATCGCGTTTCTCCTTCGGAGTGAGTATGGAGCACGCGTCGTGTGTTCGATGCGTCTCCATACTTTTACGACCGCAGGGCACAGGCGACGTTCGTTGTTTTGTCGGCAAACCCCGAGCCACCGGCAGATCTGTTCTAACCTGCTAAGGCGAGTGAAAAATCCCTTCAGGAAGAGAGGTGGGCATGGCAACGCAACAGCAACGCCCTTACGAGCAGGAACGCAGCGATGAGACGGCACCCTACGAGGTTGAACACAAGGAGCCGCCTCCGCAGACCTGGAAGCATCCGGATGATGGCAAAAGCCTGTCGGAACTGGATGAAGAACGTCCCTTGAAACCGTGACCCACAGCCCCGCTCCAGAGCGGGGCTGTCGTTTGTGGCAAAGCCTTGGGCGGGCTCTGTTACCATCCCCGGTTTTGCCGCCCCGAAGCGCCGGGGCGAGTGGTCCGTTCAAGGGAGAAACACATGATTGTCACCACCACCGCCCATATCGAAGGCCGGGAAATTGCCAGCTACCTGGACATCGTCAGCGCTGAATCGGTCCACGGCATCAACGTGGTCCGTGACCTGTTCGCCGGCATGCGCGACTTTTTCGGCGGCCGCTCCCAGACCCTGGAGCGCGCCCTGAAGGAAGCGCGGATACAGGCCACCAATGAAATCAAGGAGCGCGCCCGGCAATGCAACGCCGATGCGGTGGTCGGCGTGGATTTCGAGATCAGCATGCCGGCAGGGCGCGGTGGCATGGTAGTGGTCTTCGCCACCGGCACCGCCGTCAGGCTCAAGTAGCGTTCAACGCCTTCGGGCGTTCAGGGCGCGACCGGGGTGCACAGCTCCACTAAAGTGCCGTCCGGGCAGCGCACATAGGACACCGTCTGCCCCCAGGGCTTGCTTGTGGGGGGCGCCAGTTCCCGGGCACCGTGCTCCAGGGCCCGGGCATGGGCCGCCTGCACGTCTGCGGTGACCAGCCCCAGTTCCATGCCCAGGGGCTTGGGCGAGGAGTGAGCCGCCACATGGCCGGCCGGGAAATTCATTTCTGCCAGGTCATGGTCGGCGAAGGCCAGGGTAGTGCTGCCGGTTTCCAGCTCGCCATAGGTGCCGGATTCGTGGAGAAACCGCCGCTTGAAACCAAAGGCCTGCTCGAAAAAGCGCAAGGAACCTTCGACTTCGGGTACGTAGATGATGGTGTATCCGAACTGCATGGCGTGACGCTCCTGTCCATGGATTGTGAGGCGGCGAATCTAGCACGGGCCTGCGGCTGCGCAGGGCCCGTCGTTGTAAGCCGCTGTTTCATGGCTGCTGCTCCCTGAGGTGCCAGCCCAGGGCCGAGCATTGCAGCTCATGGGTCGGCGCCAGGGCCTGGAGAAAGGCCTGATCGTGGGAGGCCACCACCAGGGCCCCGGGAAAGTCCCGCAGGGCGCATTCGAAGGCCTGCACCGATTCCAGGTCCAGGTGGTTGGTGGGTTCGTCGAGCAACAGCAGTTGGGCTGGGTTGCCGCCCCACAGGGCCAGGGCCAGGGCGGCTTTCAGGCGCTCGCCGCCGCTCAGTTGCGCGCAGGGTTGCAGCACCCGCCGGGCATCCAGTTGCAGGCGTGCCAGGCGGGTACGCAAGGCGCTTTCCTCCAGGGGCGTGGCGGCGTTGCCCAGTTGTTCGAGCAGTGAGCGTGCGGGATCGAGTTGCGCCAGATGCTGATCCAGATAGGCACTGGCTACCGCCACTCGGCATTCGCCGCTCAGTGGCTGCAACTGGCCGGCCAGCAGCTTCAGCAAGGTGGACTTGCCGCAGCCATTGGGGCCGACCAGGGCGATGCGTGCCGGGCCGACGACGTTGCAGGTGAGGCGGCTGGCCGGGGCTTGCGGGTCCAGCCAGGGCAGTTGCGCCTGCAGTAGACTGAATACCGGCTGGCCGGCCTGCAAGGTGGTGGCGGGCAGAGTGAGCAAGGTCGGTGACTGCGCGCCGACCCGGGCAAAGGCGTCGCGCACCTGCTCGTCGAGCTCGCTCTTGTGCCCCTGATGGGCGTGGCGTACCTGGCCCATGATGTCCCGCGCGGCGCCGAGCAGCTTGGCCCGTTCGAAGCCTGAGACGTTGGCGGTCTTGGCGTGCCGGCGCGAGGCCGCGGCGTGGCGCTGGATGGTGTCGTGTTCCCGTTGCAGGCGCTTGTGCTCGCGGCTGCGCTGGGTACGCGCATGGTCCAGCGCCGCCTGCGCCGCCTCGCTGTGGGCCTGGCGCTGCGCCTGGTACAGCGCATAGTTGCCGCCATAGACCTGGGCGCCCTGGGGGCCGAGTTCGACGATGCGTTGCACCTGCATGAGCAACTGGCGGTCATGGCTGACCAGGATCAGCCCGCCACGCCAGCCTTGCAGTTGTTCCGTCAGCCAGCGCCGGCCGTGGCGGTCCAGGTGATTGCTGGGCTCGTCGAGCAGCAGCAGGTCGGCGTTGCCCAGCAGGGCGCCGATCAGCACCACCCGGGCCAGTTGGCCGCCGCTGAGGACGTCCGCCGGGCCCTGCGGTTCCACGTGCTCCAGGCCGGCTTCATCCAGGGCCAGGCGCAGGCGCTGGGCCAGGTCCCAGCGATCATCCACCCGGTGCAGGTCTTCCAGGCTGGCGCTGCCGTCGGCCAGGCGCTCCAGGGCGCCCAGCGTCTCGGCGAGGCCGGCGACCTGGGCCACGCTCTGCCCCGGCTGTACCTGCGGGTCCTGGGGCACATAGGCCACGCTGGCAGTGTGGCTGATGCTCCCGGAGGAGGGTTGCAGCTCGCCGGCGATCAGGCGCAGCAGCAGGGACTTGCCCACGCCATTGCGCCCGACGATGGCCGTAGGCAGGCGATCGAAACTCAGGTTCAGGGCATCAAGCAGGGTTTCGCCATTGGCGAATTGATAGGTCAGCTGGTTCAGGGAAACCAGTACGGGCAGCCGGGTGACGTGAGTCATCAGCACCTCCGGAAAATGTGGCAACAGGCCAATGAGCGCTAGCAGTGCTCATCGCGGATACATTTTTGGAAGGCTTAGTTGTTCACGTCGGCAATCGTCCTTGGACGGGAAAGAAGGTGCGTAGCCTAACCTCAGAATTCTCTGACTGACAAGTACGCAAATTCGAAGGTGGCCGTCGTCAGGCCGGTTGGGCCTCCTTCGCCAGGCGCCGCAGAAAGTTCGCCAGGCCCGCTTCCTCGGCCTTCAGGCCCTGGCGGGCCCGGGCCTTGGGCAACTGCGCCAACTCACCGAGGACGAAGCGTTCCAGCAGCGCCGGATGGATGTAGCACTTGCGGCACACTGCCGGAGTGTTACCCAGTTCCCGGGCCACTTCCTTGACCGTTGCCACTATGTGTTTCTTCGCCTCGGCCTGGGGCTCCCAAGGCTGCTGGCGCAACCGCTCCAGGGCCAGGACGCTGCCGGCCCAGGTGCGGTAGTCCTTGGCGGTGAAGTCGGCTCCGGTCAGTTGCTGGAGGCAGGCGTTGATGTCCGACGAGCTGACGTGGTGCCGTTGACCGTCTTCGTCCAGGTACTGGAACAGCTGCTGCCCAGGCAACTCCAGGCAGCGCTTGACCACCCGTGCCAGGCGCGGGTCCTTGACGGTGATCTGGTGCTCGACCCCGCTCTTGCCACGGAACTGGAAGTGGATGGCGCTGCCGCTGACCTGTACATGGCGGTTGCGCAACGTGGTCAGGCCGTAGGAGCGATTGTCCCGGGCATACTGGCTGTTGCCCACGCGGATGAGGGTTTCATCCAGCAGCAGGATCAAGGTGGCCATGACCTTTTCCCGGCTGAAGCCGGGCACCGCCAATTGCGCCTGCAACTGCCGGCGCAGCTTGGGCAAGGCGTTGCCGAACGCCAGCAGGCGGGCGTACTTGTCACCGTCGCGCACTTCGCGCCAACGCGGGTGGTAGCGGTACTGCTTGCGGCCCCTTGCGTCGCGGCCGGTGGCCTGCAGATGGCCTTTGGGGTCGGGGCAGATCCACACCTCTGCGTAGGCCGGGGGAATCGCCAGAGCGTTGATCCGCTGTACCTCGGCGGCCTGGGTGAGGCGCTGGCCCTGGGCGTCGTAGTAGACGAACTTGCCCCGCAGCTTGCGCCGCCGGATGCCCGGCTGGCGGTCGTCGGTGTAGTGCAGGTCGGCGGGCAGGGCGGGGGTATCGCAAGCGTCGGGCATGGCGGCAGGTCCTGGACAAAGTGCGGGCCGGTAGACCATGGACCGCGGCCTCGGCCAAGGGTGCCGATTTTCTCTGCGGTTTACGCCAGGACGGCCACTGCCTTGATCTGTGCCCAGAGTTGCTGCCCGGGATGCAGGCTCAACTGGTCCCGGGAGAAGCGGGTGATGCGCGCCAGCAACGGGCTGCCCGCCACGTCCAGACGCACCAGCACATGGGCGGCGTTGTCCGCGGGGATTTCGTCGCGCACCGTTACCGGCAGGCGGTTGAGGATGCTGCTGTGCTCGCTGTCCAGCAGGCTCAGGCTGACGTCCCGGGCCTGGACCTTGAACCGCAAGGCCTTGCCCAGTGCCAGAGGCTCGTGGGCCACGCGGATAGTCAGCTGGCTGCCGGGCAGTTGCAGGGTCAGCAACTGGTAGTCCGGGTCGTAATGGCTGACCCGGCCTTCCACCACCACGCCCGCGTCGTCACCCAGGGCCAGGGGCAGGTCCAGGCGCGCCAGGGTCTCGCCCACGGGGCCGCTGGCCAGGGCCCGGCCATTGCTGAGCAGGACGATATGGTCGGCCAGGCGCGCCACTTCATCCTGGGAGTGGCTGACGTACAGCACCGGGATATCCAGCTCGTCGTGCAAGCGTTCCAGGTAGGGCAGGATCTCGCTTTTGCGTTTCGAGTCCAGGGCCGCCAGGGGCTCGTCCATCAGCAGCAGCCGCGGGCTGGTGAGCAGCGCCCGGGCAATGCCGATGCGCTGGCGCTCGCCGCCGGAAAGGTGCTGCGGGTGGCGCTGCAGCAGGTGGCCGATGCCCAGCAGTTCAGTGGCCTGGGCCATGTCCACCCGGCGTTGTGCCTTGGCAATGCGCCGCAGGCCGAATTCCAGGTTGGCTTGCACGGACAGGTGGGCGAACAGGCTGGCCTCCTGGAACACATAGCCCAGGGAGCGCTTGTGGGGCGGGACGAACAGCTTGCGCTGGCTGTCCTGCCAGACTTCGTCGTTGATCTGGATGCGCCCGCGGCCGGCTTTTTCCAGGCCAGCGATGCAGCGCAGGCAGGTGGTCTTGCCCGAGCCCGAATGTCCATACAAGGCTGTTACCCCGCGCCCTGGCAGTTGCAGGTCGAGATCCAGGGCGAAGTCCTGGTAGCCCAGGTGCAGCTTGACGTGAATGCTCATCGGCTCAGCTCCAGCCGGCTTTGGTCTTGCGGCTGGAGTACAGCGCCAGCAGCACCAGGAACGAGAACACCAGCATGGCCCCGGCCAGCCAGTGGGCCTGGGCGTATTCCATGGCCTCGACGTGATCGTAGATCTGCACCGAAACCACCCGGGTCTTGTTGGGGATGTTGCCGCCGATCATCAGCACCACGCCGAACTCGCCGACGGTGTGGGCAAAGCCGAGGATCGAGGCGGTGATGAAGCCTGGCCGCGCCAGGGGCAGGATCACCGTGAAAAAGGTGTCCCAGGGGTTGGCGCGCAGGGTTGCGGCCACTTCCAGGGGACGGCTGCCAATGGCAGAAAAGGCATTTTGCAACGGCTGTACCACGAAGGGCATGGAGTAGATCACCGAGCCCAGCACCAGGCCGGCAAAACTGAACGTCAGGGTGCCCAGCCCCAGGGACTGGGTGAACTGGCCGAAGAAACCGTTGGGCCCCAGGGCCAGCAACAGGTAGAAACCTATCACCGTGGGTGGCAGCACCAGGGGCAGAGCCACCACGGCGCCGATCGGCCCCCGCAGCCAGGAGCGGGTGCGCGACAGCCACAGGGCTATCGGAGTGCCGACCACCAGCAGGATCAGCGTGGTCAGGGACGCCAGCTTGAGGGTCAGCCAGATGGCGGAAAAATCGGCACTCGACAGGCTCATTTACAGTTGGTAGCCGTAGGACTTGATCACCGCGGCGGCTTTTGGCCCCTTGAGGTAGTCCACCAGTGCCTTGGCGGCCGGGTTGTCCTTGCCCTTGTTGAGGATGACCGCGTCCTGCTTGATCGGGTCATGCATCTGGGCCGGGACGATCCAGGCCGAACCGCTGGTGACCTTGCCGTCCTTGTAGATCTGCGACAGGGCGACGAAGCCCAGCTCGGCATTGCCGGTGGAAACGAACTGATAGGCCTGGGTGATGTTCTGGCCTTCGACGATCTTGTCCTTGACCTTGTCGGTCAGGCCCAGCTTGGCCAGTACCTGGGTTGCGGCCAGGCCGTAAGGTGCGGCTTTCGGGTTGGCGATGGACAGATGCTGGTACTGGTTGTCCTTGAGCACCTGGCCCTTGGCGTCAACGTAGCCGTCCTTGGCCGACCACAGGGCCAGGGTGCCGATGGCGTAGGTGAAGCGCGAGCCCTTGACGATGTCGCCTTCGCTTTCGAGCTTTTGCGGGGTGCTGTCGTCGGCCGAGAGGAAGACTTCAAAAGGCGCGCCGTTCTTGATCTGGGTATAGAACTGCCCGGTAGCGCCGTAGGCGGCCACCAGTTTGTGCCCGGTGTCTTTCTCGAAGTCGGCGGCAATCGCCTGGATCGGTGCGGTGAAGTTGGCGGCCACCGCGACCTGAACTTCATCGGCCTGGGCCGAACCCAGGGCGAAGACAGCGAGCAGGGCGGCGAGGCAAGTCGGGGCAAAACCTGAGGCGCGAAGGTTCATCAAACAGCTCCATTGGGGGGACGGATGCGTTGGGCAGTGAGTTATTGGAAGGGGCCTGCACCAAGGCGAGGGGGAATCGCTATATAGCGGAATATATAGCGATTTGTCGATGAACGGAACTCTGTTGCCAGCGCTTGTTGCCCGGGCCGCGATGTGGATCGCGGCTCTAGTGAATCAGCGTCTGCGCAGTTGTGCCAGGGTTTGTTCGGCCAGGCGCAGGGTCAGTTCGTAGGCGGGCAGTTCCACCCCCAGGCGCAGGGCCTGGCCGGACCAGAGGTTGGCGAAGTCCGCCTCGTCCTTGGCACGCAGCGGCATCAAGGCGCCGCCGGCCCGGGGGAAGGCCGGCGCCAACGGGCTGATGGGGCCGATTTCGCGCATGACGCGGTTGACGATGCCCCGGGCCGGGCGCCCGGTGAACAGGTTGGTCAACGCGGTTTCGCTTTCCTTGGCGTGGCGCAGGGCATGGTGGTGGGCGGCGCTGACCTTGGCTTCCGGGGTGAACAGGTAAGCGGTGCCCAGTTGCACCGCCGAGGCTCCGAGGGCCAGCGCCGCGACGATGCCCCGGGCATCGCCGATGCCGCCGGCGGCAATCACCGGCAGTTGCACCGCGTCGACGATCTGCGGCACCAGGGCCATGGTGCCGACCTGGCTGTTGAGATCGTCGCCGAGGAAGATTGCCCGGTGGCCGCCGGCTTCGTAGCCCATGGCGATGATCGCGTCGCAGCCGCGCTCCTCCAGCCAGAGCGCTTCATCGACGGTGCTGGCCGAGGACAGCACCTTGGCTCCGGTGGCCTTGACCCGGGCCAGCAACGAAGGCTCTGGAAGGCCGAAGTGGAAACTCACGACTTCAGGGCGCAACTCTTCCACCAGTTGGCAGGTGCTCTCATCGAAGGGCGCGCGGTTGCTGACCGGGGTCGGAGCATCGAAGTCGGCGCCCAGCTCGCGATAGTAGGGCTCCAGGGCGTTCTTCCAGCGTTGCTCGTGTTCGGCATCGACGGGCTGCACCTGGTGGCAGAAGAAATTCAGGTTCAATGGGTTCTGCGTGGCTGAGCGAATCACCTGTACTTCCTGGCGGATCTGCCCGGCGTCGAGCATGGCGCAGGGCAGGGAGCCCAGAGCACCGGCCCGGGAGGCGCCGATCACCATGGCGGAGCCGGAGGGGCCGGCCATGGGCGCTTGGATGATGGGCAGGGCGATACCCAGCAGGTCTAAGAGGCGGCGATCAGTCCATTGGCTCATTTGCGGGAATTCTCCGTCGGCAGGTTTAGACGATGCAGCCCGTGGTTTTTATCAGGAGATGGCGCCCCGAGGCCAGCTGACTTTTCCACGGGGCTCGATTCCAGGCCTTTGCAACCGATACGGCGGCCGCTGCCGACGGCTGTCGGCGGCGTCGATCCGGCGCTAGACTGCGGCGGATATTTTTCCTCATCGCACCCCTCAAGGAAGGCTGGCCATGGATGTAAAACTGCGTGAAGTACTGCCGTTCAGCGTTGCAGGCCTGCAAGTAAGGACCCTCAACGCCGCCGAGCAACAGGCCGACAGCGCCCGGATCGGGCCGATGTGGCAGCGCTTCTATGTCGAGGGGCTGTTCGACAAGATCAGCCCTCGCCAGGCTGATTCGTTCGTCTACGGCGTCTATTCCAACTACGAGTCCGATGCCAGCGGGCACTTCGACGTGACCGCCGGCGTGGCGCTGGAAGGTGCCTGCGCCGACTACCCGAGCGTGGCTGTCCAGGGCGGGGACTACCTGGTGTTCAGTGCCAAGGGCGCTATGCCCGATTGCGTGATCCAGACCTGGGGGCTGATCTGGGCCTACTTCCAGGACAACCCCCAGGTCCGGCGCGCCTTCGCCACGGATTTCGAGGTCTACACCAGTGCCGATTCGGTGGCGATCTACATCGGCATCGAGGCCTCGCAGGCCGCTTCGCGCTCCAGCAACTGACGCTTGCGTTCCACACCCCAGCGGTAGCCCGAAAGGCTGCCGTCGCTGCGTACCACCCGGTGGCAGGGAATGGCCACCGCCAGGCTGTTGGCCGCGCAGGCCTGGGCCACGGCGCGCATGGACTTGGGCGCGCCAATGCGCTGGGCAATTTCGGCGTAACTGGCGGTGCTGCCCAGAGGAATGCTCCTCAGGGCCTGCCATACCCGCTCCTGGAACACCGTGCCTTGCAGATCCAGGGGCAGGTCCAGGCCAATGGCCGGGGCCTCGATAAACCCCACTACCTGGGCGACCAGGCGCTCGAAATCGCGGTCGGCACCGATCAGGTTGGCCCGGGGGAACTTGTCCTGCAGTTGCTCCAGCAGCGGGCCGGGTTCATCCCCCAGGAGAATCGCACACACACCGCGCGCGCTTTGCGCCACCAGTATTGCCCCCAGGGAACACTGGCCGAGGGCGAAGCGGATATCGGTGTTGGGGCCGCCGGCGCGGTAGTCGCTGGGCGTCATGCCCAGCAACTGGTCGGCCGCTTCGTAGAAACGGCTGTTGGAGTTGAAGCCGGCGTCATACAGGGCTTCGGTGACCGACTGGCCGCGTTCCAGGTGGGAGCGTACCTTGCGTGAGCGTTGCGCGTTGGCATAGGCCCGGGGGGTCAGCCCGGTGGCGGCCTTGAACACTCGGTGAAAGTGATAGCTGCTCATGCCGGCCTGCTGCGCCAGCTGGCTCAGGCTGGGCGGTGTTTCGGCGCCCTCGATCTGCCGGCAGGCCAGCGCCACCAGCGTGGCATGGTGCGCCGCGACCTGGGTCTGGTCACTGGCCAGGCGCTTGCTCGGGCGGTAGCCGGCGGCTTCGGCTTGCTCGGCGCTGTCGAAGAATTCGACATTCTCGGCCTTGGGCAAGCGCGACAGGCTGCTGGGGCGGCAATAGACGCCGGTGGTGCGCACGGCGTAGACAAAGCTGGCATCGGCGCTGGCATCGCGCTTGAGCACGGCTTGCCAGCGGGGGTCCTGTTCGATGCGGTGCTTGCGCGACAAGGCGGTCATGGTCGGTACTCGGTAAGCGGTGGCGGCCAGATTAACCAAGCTGGGGCCGTTCGGCACTCCGGGCCTTGCGCTTGAATTCTCAACGTCAGCCGGCCCGGCGCAAGGTCAGGTTGATCCGTTGCTGGCCCAACAGCGGGTGGTGGCCGTCCTTCAGGGCCAGCACTCCGTGATAGCGCAGGCGGTCGACGCCGCCCCAGACCACCACATCGCCATGCAGCAGCGCGACCCGCTGGCTCTTGTCGCTGCGCTGCCGGCCGCCGAAGAGAAAGATCGCCGGCAGGCCCAGGGACAGGGACACGATAGGGGCCGAGTAGTCGCGCTCGTTCTTGTCCTGATGCAGTGACATCTTTGCCCCCGGCCGGTAGCAGTTGATCAGGCAGGAGTCCGGGGCGAACCCGGGAAAGCCGGCCGCCTCGGCCGCGGCTTCGGCCAGCTCCTGGAATACCTTGGGCAGTGCTGGCCAGGGGCGCTGGCTTTGCGGGTCGATGGGGCTGTAGCGGTAGCCGCTGCGGTCGGTGGTCCAGCCCAGTTGCCCGCAACTGCTGAGGCCCACCGACATGGTGAAGCCGCCGGGCGTCTGCATCTGGCGAAAGGGTGCGGCGGCGAGCACGGCATCGAGTTGCGGCAGCAGCGCTTCGACCCAGGGCAGGGCGAAGCCGCGCAATACCCGGGATTGTGGGCCCAGGACCTCGACGCGGGCAGGCTGCTGCAGGTCGCTGTCACTGAACAGCCCGAGGGTGGCTGGGCCGTCATCATTACAGTGCATCGTGAAAAATCACTCCAAGGGTATGGCGCTGGCCACTGTGAACGCGGCTGACACCGTGGCGCAAGGTCACCCGATAGTGCCCGCGCGCTCCGGCTACCGGGCGATGATGCACGGCGAAAACCAGCCCATCACCCTGCTTCAGACCAATGACCTGCGGCCGCGATTGCATGCGTGGGCGCTGTTCGGTGAGCACCAGTTCACCGCCGCTGAAGTCGCTTCCCGGCTGCGACAACAGGAAGGCCACTTGCAAGGGGAATACGTGCTCGCCGTACAGATCCTGGTGCAGGCAGTTGTAGTCCCCGGGGCCGTATTGCAGCAGCAAGGGCGTCGGGCGCATCTGCCCGGCGTCGTGGCAGCGCTGGATGAAGGCGGCGTGTTGCATCGGGTATTGGACGTCGATGTTCATCAGGCGGTTCCAGCGGTTGGCCTGGTCCACCAGGCGCGGGTAGAGCAACTGGCGCAATTGCGCCACGGGCTCCGGCAGCGGATAGCCAAAATACTGGTACTGGCCACGGCCAAAGCCATGGCGGGCCATGATCACTTTCGAGCGAAACAACTCGGGGCTCTGGTAAAGCCGGCTCAGGGCCTGGCATTGCGCTGGGGTCAACAGGCCTTCGAGGCGGGCGCAGCCGTCCTGGTCGAGGGCCTGCTCGATGCGGGCCCAATCCAGTTGTTGCAGGCGATCGTGTAGCGAGGGGGCGGGCATGGCGGGAGTGTCCTGGGCGGTAGGGAACCCGGCCAGTCTGCGGCACGGTTGGCCGCCGAACACTCCGTTGCTTGCGCTTGAATCGGTGGTGCGCAGCGGCGCTCTACAAGGCCTTGCTGACGCTGACGTCGCTGATGACATCGTCGGACTGGCCGTGCAGCGCCTCGAGGGCGGCCCGGGCTTCTTCCTCGGAGCCGGTCTGCAACTGGGCGAATTCGAAGCGGCGCTCACCGTTGAGCTTGTATTTGATGACGTACTTGGTGGTCTGGGGCACGGGGCTACCTGTTGTCGCGAGGGGAGGGCTTAGCGCAGTTTCGAGCTGGAGCGGCGAATGATGCGGATCGAATGCGTCAGGTTCGGCTTGCGGGTCACGCTGATGGGCCGACGGTTGACGGTGTCGATGGTGATGTTCCAGAAACCGGTGCTGGGGGCGGTGATCTTCGCAGGGAACTTGTCGAAGGCGCCGCCGTGATAGGTATGACGGCCGCCGTTCTTGAAGCTGCGGAAGTTGGCGTCGCTCATCAGGCGAATGTTGCAGACCTGGGAGCATTCGATGACGACGATATCGTCTTCGTTCAGGTGCTCGCGCTGGTGGATGAATTTCATGGGCGCCTCCAGAAGGGCTATAGCTACAAAAGCAAAAAACGTTTGCGTGGGCGGTGGCGCAGTTTATCAGGCCCAAAGGAGTATTATTCGGCCCCGGCGTCGAGCTTTGACAATTTAAAACAGTTATTTGGATTTTTATCGGCGATAAAGCCGTGCCTCCGGAGAAAAACGGCGCCTTTGCTGTCGGAGGGACTTTATTGGAGATTTTCATATGAAGCGCTGGGTGTGGGTTCTGGTCTTGGCCATCGGCGGTTGCGCAAGCGTCTCGGACATCAACCAGACACCGCCAACCCTGAGCGTGATTTCCGGCAAGAAGCCTCAGGAATACGCCAAGTGCCTAGCCGACAAGCTCTCCGGCAGCCGCGGCGCGCTGCAGGTCGAGCCGCACAAGGACGGCTTTCGGGTACTAGTGCCCCAGAGCCTGTCGCCGGCCCCGGCTGCAGTGTTCTACATTGAGGCGCGTTCCGGTGGCAGCAGCATCAAGCTGCACGAGCAGATGAGCAACAACCCCTTGCGCCCTCAGGATGTGCGCAAGGCCGGTGAAGACTGTATCTCCGGCTAAGCCGTTGCTCCCTGCGGGTGACCGGCCCCGGTTACCCGCTTGCATCCCTTCTCCAGACTTTGCCCCAGGCCCCGGGTAGCGCCGCCAAGCGCGGCCCGGGGCTGCTTTTGCGTGGGCAGAAGCCTTGTTGCACTGCGGCGATTAGCCGCTTTTTTTCGCCTGGTAAAACCTTGTTTTGCTGTTCGGTATTCGATAGGCGCGGGGCAATTTCGCGTTGTCCCGGTGGATCAATTGACCTACTATTTGTGTGCTTATGCCATGCAGGTCTAAGCATATAACTAGAATAATGGAGTTCATATGATCCCACTGGATCGAATGCTATTGAGTGGCCTGATGCTGCTGTTGGTTCAAACTGCCCATGCCGTGGAGGGGCAGAAAGTCTTTACCCAGGGAGGCGCCCAGCCGGGGGCGACGGCTTGCCTGGCCTGCCATGGTGCCGATGGCATGGGCCTGGCTCCGGCCGGGTTTCCACGCCTTGCCGGGTTGCCAGCGGGATATCTGGGCAAGCAGTTGCACGACTTTCGCAGCGGCGCCCGCACAAGCCCTGTGATGCAACCGCTGGCCAAGGCCTTGAGTGAAGAGGAAATCACCGCGGTCACCACGACCCTGGCCGCCATGCCTGCGCCCAAGCTGGCTCCTGTCAGCCGTAGCCAGGTGGCCACCGGTGTCGGTGAGCGCCTGGCCCTGCGTGGTGCCTGGGAACGGCAAGTGCCCGAGTGCGTCAGTTGCCACGGACCGGGTGGCGTGGGCGTCGGTACCGCCTTCCCACCCCTGGCCGGGCAGCCTGCCAGCTACCTGGTGGCACAGCTCAACGCCTGGCGTGAAGGTACCCGCCACAACGACCCCAATGACCTGATGGGGCACATCGCCAAATCCCTGAGCGCCGAAGAAGTGGCTGCCGTGGCGGACTACTTTGCAACCTTGAACTCCCAGGAGGCGCGCCCATGAAACTATTGATTCCAGGGGCGCTGCTGAGCCTGCTCGCGATCCAGGTCCAGGCGGCCACCATCGCCATGGAGGACCAGTCGCAGATCCCGGCGCCGAGCGCTTCCGCCCATGTCGAGTACTTCAAGCCGCCGGCTGAAAGCGAGCTGCCGGACAACGCCTACGGCAAGCTGGTACGCGAAGGCTACGCCCTGTTCGTCGATACCAAGCGCCTGGCGCCGCAGTTCGTTGGCAACGGCCTCAATTGCAGCAATTGCCACCTTGATCAGGGGCGCTTGGCCAACTCGGCGCCACTGTGGGGCGCGTACCCGATGTACCCGGCCTATCGCAAGAAGAACGACAAGGTGAATACCTTTGCCGAGCGCCTGCAAGGCTGTTTTCAGTTCAGCATGAACGGTGGCAAGCCGCCGGCGGCGGACAGTCCGCAGATTACCGCGCTGTCGGTGTATGCCTACTGGCTGGCGAGCAAGGCGCCGCTGGGCGTCGAGCTGCCCGGGCGCGGGTATCCCGACGTGGCGCAGCCCGCCAAAGGCTACGACCTCAAGCAGGGTGCGGCGGTGTATCAGGCGCAGTGTGCGGTTTGCCACGGTGACAACGGCCAGGGCCAGAAGGCCGGTGCGGATTACGTGATGCCGCCACTCTGGGGCAAGGATTCCTACAACTGGGGTGCAGGAATGCACCGGATCAATACTGCGGCGTCCTTCATCAAGCACAACATGCCTCTGGGCAAGGGCGGCAGCCTGAGCGATCAGCAGGCCTGGGACGTGGCGGCGTTCGTCAACAGCCACGAGCGGCCGCAGGACCCGCGCCTGGTGGAGGGTTCCATCGAGAAGACCCGGGTCAAGTTCCACGCCAATGATGGGGTGAATTTGTACGGTCAGACGGTAGAAGGCGTGCTGATAGGCCAGGGCATCCGATAAACTAGCGCCCATTGTTGCCGGTGCCGCCCGGGCTCACGCCTGGGCGGCATCGATTTTTTGGGGGAAAGCATGAAGCGGGAAGATGTCAGGGCAAAGCATGCAGAGGGCTTGATCTCTGCCACCCACGTGATCCAGAACCCGGCCAATTCAGGGGAATGGATTGTGTTTTTCAAGAAGAGCGCCGGGCGCAGCTATTTTCTGGTGGACGACAGCGACGAGGTGGAATCTTTCTGCCGTCTCGACGACCTGATCGAAACCATTCGTGGCCTGGGCATCAAGTTCGCCGAAATTCATATGTAGAGGGCGTGCGCCTTCTACTTGCAGACCACTACCACGCTGCGGCTCTTATAGTTGCCAACATCGACGCCGAGGGTCTTGTCGCTTTCCTTGGTGGCGGGCGTGCCGACAGTGCTGACGATCCGATAGCCGGTGCCGGCGCAGGACGCCTCGGCTTTCTCGTAACAGCTGGCCCAGGAGCTGGCCTCGCCAGAGCAATCGATGCTCAGGCCTTGTTCGCCATTGGCCAGGTAGGTATTGGAGGCGGTGGCACATCCACTCAGGGCCAGTACTGCGGTGACAGTGAAAAGTCTGTTCATGGGGGATTTCGTCATCTGAGGGGGAGGGGGTGAAGTGGCCGTGCATGCCAGTGGCGATGCTATAGCTAATGGCCATTTCGGTACAGCACGTCACCTTAGTCCTCCGCGGGCCTGCAAAAGTGCCGCAGCCCCTCTGGGTGAGGGGGTTGTGGTGCCTGCGGGTGAACATCGCCAGGGCGAAAACGGTGCCATCATGGAGTCCGGATGGCCCGCCTTGGCCGTTGAGTCGAGGGTGTGCCTGGCCGATGCCTGGGGCATTCCGGCAACCCTGTGCAGGTGCCGGTTTACAAGCGCTGCGCGGTGATGGAGGTTTACCTGGCAGGCTATCTGGAGGATGCTGCGGAACTATCTGGCACTTTATTTCTCTATGATGGCAGCGGTTAGCCAGCGCGGGGCATTGTAAGGCGCTCGCGCCCTCATTAGACTGCGCCGAAACTCGTACACACAGCCTTTTTAAGGACTCATATGATCAAGAAATGCTTGTTCCCAGCAGCCGGTTACGGTACTCGCTTCCTGCCAGCGACTAAAGCCATGCCTAAAGAAATGCTGCCGGTGGTGAACAAGCCACTGATCCAGTACGGCGTTGAAGAAGCGCTGGATGCCGGATTGAATGAAATCTCCATCGTGACCGGCCGCGGCAAGCGCGCCCTCGAAGACCACTTCGACATCAGTTACGAGCTGGAAAACCAGATCAAGGGCACCGACAAGGAGAAATACCTGGTCGGTATCCGCAAGCTGCTGGACGAGTGCTCGTTCTCCTACACTCGCCAGACCGAAATGAAAGGCCTGGGCCACGCCATTCTGACTGGCCGCCCGCTGATCGGTGACGAACCCTTCGCCGTGGTACTGGCGGACGACCTGTGCGTCAACCTCGAAGGCGACGGCGTACTGACCCAGATGGTCAAGCTGTACAAGCAGTTCCGCTGCTCGATCGTGGCCATCCAGGAAGTCGATCCGCAGGAAACCAACAAGTACGGCGTGATTGCTGGCGAGATGATCCGTGACGACATCTACCGCGTTCACAGCATGGTCGAGAAGCCAAAGCCGGAAGACGCACCGTCGAACCTGGCGATCATCGGTCGTTACATCCTGACTCCGGACATCTTTGACCTGATCGAGCAGACCGAGCCGGGCAAGGGTGGCGAGATCCAGATCACCGATGCCCTGATGAAACAGGCGCAGAACGGTTGCGTGATGGCCTACAAGTTCAAGGGCAAGCGTTTCGACTGCGGTGGTGCCGAAGGCTACATCGACGCAACCAACTTCTGCTTCGAGAACTTCTACAAGACCGGCAAGGCTTACTGATAGCCGCTGCACGGGTTTTTCGGAAAAGCCACCTTCGGGTGGCTTTTTCATTTGTCGCCCTTATGTAGACCTCTGCGCTGACCCGATCGCCATCTGCGGTTATGCTTGTCAGCCTGCCTGGGAGAGTGAAATGGCCTACGATTTTGATCTTTATGTAATTGGTGCCGGTTCCGGCGGTGTGCGCTGCGCGCGATTCGCGGCGGGTTTTGGCGCGAAGGTCGCGGTCGCTGAAAGCCGCTATCTGGGCGGTACCTGTGTCAACGTCGGCTGCGTGCCGAAAAAGCTGCTGG
Source organism: Pseudomonas protegens CHA0 (assembly GCF_000397205.1). Lineage (NCBI taxonomy): Bacteria > Pseudomonadati > Pseudomonadota > Gammaproteobacteria > Pseudomonadales > Pseudomonadaceae > Pseudomonas > Pseudomonas protegens. The sequence continues at coordinate 3,842,602 of NC_021237.1, read as the reverse complement.
TGTACGGCGCGCACTTCGCCGAAGACTTCGAGCAGGCCTCGGGTTTCGGCTGGTCCCTGGGTGAGGCGAATTTCGATTGGGCGACCCTGATCGCCAACAAGGATCGCGAAATCAATCGCCTCAACGGCATCTACCGCAATCTGCTGGTCAACAGCGGCGTGACACTGCATGAAGGCCACGCCAAGCTGATCGATCCGCAGCAGGTAGAGGTCAACGGCCAACGCTACAGCGCCAAGCACATCCTCATTGCCACCGGCGGCTGGCCACAGATCCCGGATATCCCGGGGCGTGAGCATGCCATCAGTTCCAACGAGGCCTTCTTCCTCAAGGAGCTGCCCAAGCGCGTGCTGGTGGTGGGCGGTGGCTACATCGCGGTGGAGTTTGCCGGGATCTTCCATGGCCTGGGCGCCGATACCCAGCTGTTGTATCGCGGTGAGCTGTTCCTGCGCGGTTTCGACGGCGCAGTGCGCAAGCACTTGCAGGAGGAACTGACCAAGCGTGGTTTGGGCCTGCAGTTCAATGCCGACATCGAGCGCATCGACAAGCTGGCCGACGGCAGTCTTGAGGTCACCCTCAAGGATGGTCGCAAGCTGGCCGCCGATTGTGTGTTCTATGCCACCGGGCGCCGGCCGATGCTGGACAACCTGGGGCTGGAGAATACCGGCGTGAAGCTCGACAAGCGCGGTTTCATCGAAGTGGACGAGCAGTATCAGAGCAGTGAGCCGTCGATCCTGGCGATTGGCGATGTCATCGGCCGCGTGCAACTGACGCCGGTGGCCCTGGCCGAGGGCATGGCCGTGGCTCGGCGCCTGTTCAAGCCCGAGCAGTACCGTCCCGTGGATTACCAGATGATTCCTACGGCGGTGTTCAGCCTGCCGAACATCGGTACCGTCGGCCTCACCGAAGAGCAGGCGCGAGAAGCGGGGCACAAGGTGCAGATCTTCGAGAGCCGCTTCCGGCCGATGAAGCTGACCCTGACCGACTGCCAGGAACGCACCCTGATGAAGCTGGTGGTGGACGCCGACAGCGACAAGGTCCTGGGGTGCCACATGGTCGGCCCGGATGCCGGTGAAATCGTCCAGGGCCTGGCAATTGCCCTGAAGGCGGGGGCGACCAAGCGCGACTTCGACGAAACCATCGGCGTGCACCCGACGGCCGCCGAAGAGTTCGTCACCATGCGTACGCCTGTCGCGGGCTGATCAAGCCTTCGCAGGTGCGTCTGGCTGGGCCTTGGTGGCAGCAGCCAGGCGCAACGCCTCCAGGCCGGCCTCGGCCTTGGTGGCGCGCAATTCCATCTCCTTGCTCGATCGAGCCTGTTTCCTGGTTTGTTCCTTGAGTGCCTGAACTTCTTCCTGGGCAACGCGCAGGCGTTCCTGGAGCAGGGTGCTTTCGCTGTCCTGGCGGGCGACCTGTTCGCTCAGGCGGGCTTGCAGCGCCGAATTCTTGCTGGCGGCATCCTGGGCTTGCTTGAGCTCTTTGTGGATGGCGCGCTGTTCGCTGAGCAGGCGCTCGTTATCGCGATGCAGTTGGGTGATCTCGTCCTGGCGTACCAGCGCGCTCTGTTGGGCCTGGCGCAGCTCCATCTGGATCTGTTGCAACTGCCCTTCGTGGCGGCGCTGCTCCTGTTCGCGCTGTTCCTTGCTAGCCGCGCGGTAGTGCTCCAGGGCGTCCCGGGCATGCAGGTGCTTTTCCTCCAGGGAGTGGATCTGCTGCTCCTTGTCCTCCAGTCGCAGCTCAAGGCCCTTGAGTGCCTGGTTGAGTTCGGCGTTGCGGGTCTGTTCGCTCTGCAGCATGGAGCGAGTGTCTTGCAGGGCGGCGCTTTCCCCGGCCAGGGCGCTGGCCTGAATCTGCAACTGCTGTTGCAACTGCTCCTGAAGCTGGTGGGCTTCGTTCAACTGGTGTTCCAGCACCTGCTTCTGTTCTTCGAAGTGGGCGAGGGCTTGCTCCAGGGGTTCCTGGGCCTGCTCCTGCAGGCGTTGCGCCAGGCGCCCGACCAGCTCGCCCAGTTCTTGGTCCAGGGGCGCAGGGCCGCTGTCACGCCGGTTGGCGCCGTCATCCAGCTCCTTGAGATAGCGGTGGATGGTGGTTTTCGAGCCGGTATTACCCATTTCGATGCGTACTGCGTCGATGCTGGGGTGTTCGCCGCGGGCAAGAATCGCCTGACGCGCTTTCTTCACCACCGCCTTGTTTATGCCTCCGCGAGCCATGCATCCTCCGACGATTTAATACTGTGTTACGTGGTATGTAATTACATGGAATTGTACAGAAGATGTGAAATTATCAAAAGCCTGAAACTGACATGGGATATTATGGTATTACCCCGTGTGATAGGCGCTGAGGGCGGTTTTCGCCAGCCATCGCCGTACATTTGCCTGAGTTGAGCTGCCATGAGCGAGCTGGATCGTTATCTGCAAGCCGCCACCCGCGACAACACCCGTCGCAGCTATCGGGCGGCCATCGAGCATTTCGAAGTGCAGTGGGGCGGTTTCCTTCCGGCTACGGCCGAAAGCGTGGCCCGCTACCTGGCCGCCTATGCCGGTGAGCTGTCGATCAATACCCTGCGGTTGCGCCTGTCGGCCCTGGCCCAGTGGCACAGCAGCCAGGGCTTTGCCGACCCGACCAAGGCACCGGTGGTGCGCCAGGTGTTCAAGGGCATCCGTGCGCTGCACCCGGTACAGGAAAAACAGGCGCAACCCTTGGAGCTGCAGCACCTGGAACAGGTCGTCGCCTGGCTAGATGAGGAGGTGGCGAGTGCCGCAGCTGAACAGCGCCAGGGGGATCTGTTACGTGCCCGGCGTGATCGGGCGCTGATCTTGCTGGGCTTCTGGCGCGGCTTTCGCAGTGATGAGCTGTGCCGCTTGCAGATCGAGCATGTGCAAGCGGTGGCCGGGTCGGGCATCAGCCTCTACCTGCCCCGCAGCAAGAGTGACCGTGACAACCTTGGGCGGACCTTTCACACCCCGGCCTTGCTGCGCCTGTGCCCGGTGCAGGCCTATATCGAGTGGATCAACAGCGCGGCGCTGGTGCGCGGGCCGGTGTTTCGCGGCATCAACCGCTGGGGGCGCCTGAGCGAGCAGGGGTTGCATGCCAATAGCGTGATCGCGTTGCTGCGCCAAGCCCTGGAGCGTGCCGGTATCGCTGGCGAACACTACACCAGCCATTCCCTGCGCCGGGGCTTCGCCACCTGGGCGCACCGCAGCGGTTGGGATCTGAAATCACTGATGAGCTATGTCGGCTGGAAGGACATGCAGTCCGCCATGCGCTACGTCGAGGCCAACCCGTTCATGGGCATGGCGCGCATCGGCGAGAAGCCGGTACAGCAGTAGATTAAGGTTTCTTCTATTAATACTGTTGGCTGATAGTCAAAACCAATCGGCAGCATCAGGTTTGCCAATGAGCCAAGGGGCGATTCATTGGTTAGGATTCTCCCCATCAAGTTTTCACCCAATGTTCTCAACCACTGATGGAGAGTCAACGATGCCTATCATCAACAGCCAAGTTAAACCCTTCAAAGCTACCGCATTCAAAAACGGCGCATTCGTCGAAGTGTCGGACGCCGATCTGAAAGGCAAATGGTCTGTCGTGTTCTTCTACCCGGCTGACTTCACCTTCGTGTGCCCAACCGAGCTGGAAGACCTGGCCGACAACTACGCCGAATTCCAGAAGCTGGGCGTCGAGATCTACAGCGTTTCCACCGACACCCACTTCGCCCACGCTGCCTGGCACAACACTTCGCCAGCCATCGGCAAGATCCAGTACACCATGATCGGCGACCCGACCCTGGCCATCTCCCGCAACTTCGATGTGCTGATCGAAGAAGCCGGTCTGGCTGACCGCGGCACCTTCGTGATCAACCCTGAAGGGCAGATCAAGATCGTTGAAATCAACGACGGCGGTGTAGGCCGTGACGCTTCCGAGCTGCTGCGCAAGATCAAGGCCGCTCAGTACGTCGCTGCTCACCCAGGCGAAGTCTGCCCAGCCAAGTGGAAAGAAGGCGAGGCCACCCTGGCTCCGTCCCTGGACCTGGTCGGCAAGATCTAAGTCCATGCATTACCCAAGGGCGGTGATCCGCACTTAAGTCAGCTGCACCGCCCTCAAACAACGCCCGGGCGAGATTCGCTCGGGCGTTGTTTTTTCTACCGAATCAAAACAGGAGATCGCCCGTATGTTGGACGCCAATCTTAAAGCTCAGTTGAAGTCTTACCTGGAACGGGTCACCCAGCCGATCGAGATCGTAGCCTCCCTCGACGACGGTGCGAAATCCCAGGAAATGCTCGCGTTACTCAAAGACATTGTCAGTCTTTCCAATCAGATTACCTTGCTCGATAACGGCAGCGACGCGCGCAAGCCTTCGTTCTCGTTGAATCGCCCGGGAAGTGATATCAGCCTGCGTTTCGCCGGTATTCCCATGGGCCACGAATTCACCTCCCTGGTGTTGGCCTTGCTGCAAGTGGGTGGTCATCCATCCAAGGCCAGTGCCGAGGTGATCGAGCAGATCCGCTCGCTCAAGGGCGAGTTCAATTTCGAAACCTACTTCTCGCTGTCCTGCCAGAACTGCCCGGACGTGGTCCAGGCGCTGAACCTGATGGCGGTGCTCAACCCCAACATACGTCACGTGGCCATCGATGGCGCGCTGTTCCAGGCCGAAGTCGATGAACGAAAGGTCATGGCGGTGCCCAGTGTCTACCTCAATGGCGTGAACTTCGGCCAGGGGCGCATGGGGCTGGAGGAAATCCTCGCCAAGCTCGACACCGGTGCGGTGGAGAAGCAGGCGCAGAAACTCAACGCCAAGGAAGCCTTCGACGTGCTGGTGGTCGGCGGTGGTCCAGCGGGTGCTTCGGCAGCCATCTACGCCGCTCGCAAAGGCATCCGTACCGGTGTGGCTGCCGAGCGTTTCGGTGGCCAGGTGCTGGACACCATGGCGATCGAGAACTTCATCTCGGTGCAGGCAACTGAAGGGCCGAAGCTGGCCGCCGCCCTGGAAGAGCACGTCAAGCAGTACGACGTGGACATCATGAACCTGCAGCGGGCCAGTGCCCTGGTGCCGGCCAAGGAAGTCGGCGGCTTGCACGAGATCCAGTTCGAAAGCGGCGCCAGCCTCAAGGCCAAGTCGGTGATCCTGGCTACCGGTGCCCGCTGGCGCGAGATGGGCGTGCCGGGTGAGCAGGAATACAAGGCCAAGGGCGTGTGCTTCTGCCCGCACTGCGACGGCCCGCTGTTCAAGGGCAAGCGTGTGGCGGTGATTGGCGGCGGCAACTCCGGTGTCGAAGCGGCCATCGACCTGGCGGGTATCGTCAGCCACGTGACCCTGCTGGAGTTCGACAGCAAGCTGCGGGCGGATGCGGTGTTGCAGCGCAAGCTCTTCAGCCTGCCCAACGTCAAAGTCATCACCAGCGCCTTGACCAGCGAAGTGAAGGGTGACGGCCAGAAGGTCACCGGCCTGGCCTACAAGGACCGTGATTCGGGCGAGTTCCACACGGTGGACCTGGAAGGCATCTTTGTGCAGATCGGCCTGTTGCCCAACACAGATTGGCTCAAGGGCACCGTCGAGCTGTCGCCTCGTGGCGAGATCATCGTCGATGCCCGCGGCGAGACTTCGCTGCCTGGGGTATTTGCTGCAGGTGACGTCACCACGGTGCCCTACAAGCAGATCGTGATAGCCGTGGGCGAGGGCGCCAAGGCTTCCCTCAGTGCATTCGATCACTTGATCCGTACCTCAGCACCGGCTTGATCGGTCGCTTAGAAAAACAAAACCCCATGAGCCTGGCTCATGGGGTTTTTTATTGCTGTGCCGGCAGGCACCGGCTTGTCGCTGAAGTGGCCGCTGGGTCTTGCGCCGCCCTTGAGAGCGGGAGTGCTGACAATCCAGCTTCTACACAGGCCGGCTTCGCACCTGCATAGGTTTATAGCGGTGCTGGCTGGATGATCTCGACCCAGTAGCCGTCCGGGTCCTTGATGAAGGCCAGGCTTTTCATCCGGCCATCGTTCAGGCGCTTCTGGAAATCGCAGCCCAGGGCTTCGAAGCGCTCGCAGGCGGCGACGATGTCCGGTACCGAGATACAGATGTGGCCGAAGCCGCGCGGGTCGCTGTTGCCGTTGTGGTAGGCGAAGGCTGGATCGTTCTCGGTGCCGTGGTTGTGGGTCAGTTCGAGAATGCCGGGAATCGACTTCATCCACTCGGTTCGTGCGCCAGCGTCTGCCGGGATCTGTGCCTTGTCCACCAGGGCCAGGAAGTACAGGCTGAACTCGGCTTCAGGGAAGTCGCGTTTTTCCACCAGGGAAAAGCCCAGGACCCGGGTGTAGAAGTCCAGGGAGCGAGTGATGTCCTTGACGCGCAACATGGTGTGGTTGAACACGAAACGGGCAGTGGCCGCATCCGGTTGGGCGGTCACGCCGGGAAAGGTATTGAGTTCGTTGAGGCTCATGGGCCCTCCAGAAGAAAGTGCGGCCAAGACTGCTTGCCGGGGCAAGCAGCCTTGGCTGGCAATGGTTCGGACATCCTTGGGATCGGGCAATGATACGCAAGTGGGTCGGCTGGCGCCAAACCCAAAGCTCCTGATCTATTGCCCATTCCTGGCGCCGGGCTCAGACTTCCAGGCCCCTTTACCTCAGTGTGCAAACGCATGATCGAGTCTTTTAAGTTCCGCGCCGCAGCTCTGTTGCTACTGGCGCTGGCCGGTGTTGCAGAGGCCGAGCCGCAAGTGACCTGGCCCCAGGGCTGGACGGTGGAACCGCTGCCGGCCCAAGAAGGCGAAGAGGCCGCCAAGGTGTCCCGGCAGAGAGCGGTCAAGAGCGATACCGCTGGCAATCCACTCATGGTCATGGAGTTGACCATGACTCAGGTGGACAGTGGGCATGTAGTCAATCTGCAGGGGGTATTGCTGGAGATGCGCAAGTCGGTGCAAAAGGACTTTGCCCAGGGCGGTTATCAGAGTGTCTGTAACAAGATTCATGCCGCGCAGTTGAGTCGTCTCGAGGCGCTGGAGACTACTTGCACCATTACCCAGAATGGCCGGCATGTGCTCTCGCAAACATTGGTGGCGGCACTGAATGGGGATAAGGCTTATGTACTTTCATACGCTGGCCAGGCTGCGGCTTTTGCCGAGAGCCAGGATGAAATACTCGCTGTACGAAACGGCCTTAAACTTTAAGGAAAAATCTGAACCAATCGGTTCGCTTTCTGCGGGTTACCCATTCGTTAGCGAAAAGGCATTAAGCCTGAAGTTGCTTGGGAATCAGACGTTATTGCACGATGTATCAGCTAGGGAGAGGGGTGGGATCTCGCTCGGCTCTTCCCTTAGATGCAAGTCGTAATAAGAATTTTCTTATTCAATGTAAAAGGCCCTACATATGCAGGGCCTTTTTCGGGGTGCGGCTTTGTTCAAGCGCGCAGCCAGGAATCCACAGTGGCGGCACCGTACTGTTCTTTCCAGGCCTTCAGGCCGCGGTGATTGCCGCCTTTGGTTTCGATCAGTTCGCCGGTGTGCGGGTTCTGGTAGACCTTGACCACGCGGGCACGGCGCTGCTTGGGGGCGTTGGCCTGTGGCAGGCCGGCCTTGCCCTGGTTGGGATCAAGGATGGCGATGATGTCACGCAGGCTCTTGTCGTAGGACTTCATCAGGGCCTGGAGTTTTTCTTCGAACTCGATTTCCTTCTTGAGTCCGGCGTCGTTTTTCAGGGATTCAAGCTGCGCGAGCTGTTCTTGAAGTGCTTTTTCTGCAGCACGAAACTCAGCAAGTCTGGACAATATCTTCACTCCAATAGTCTATTTGGCTGATACAAACCACAAACAAAGCTATAAGCCATGAGCCGATTAAGGCTTGATTAAGTGGCCTACCTGTGAATCTTGTACAGGCGGGAAAAATTGTAGTAGTTAATGCATCAAGAGTAAATCAGGTTGTTCTTGTCAAATGCGAAATTAACCAATTGATTCAAATTGGTGCGAGCCCCGAGTTGTTAGATCCAGCACTTTTTGTTCGGGTATGGCTATTTAATGGCGCGCCAGGGCTGCAACAAATTCGGCACTGGGCATGGGCCGTCCGAATAAATAACCTTGCAGGAAATCCACCCCTTTAGCTGCTAGATAATCCCGTTGTTCTGCAGTTTCAATACCTTCGGCGACAATGCCCAGATCGAGTTTGGCCGAGAGTTCGATAATGCTGTCGAGTATATGCAGGGACAGTGCGTCGGCACCGATCATGGCGACGAAACTCTGATCGATCTTCAAGTAATCCACATTGAACTGGCGCAGATAACCCAGGCTGGAATGCCCGGTACCGAAGTCGTCGATGGCGATCATCACACCCAGTTCGTGCAGGGCGGCAAACAGCTGGTGGGTGGTGGTCGTGGGCTCGATCAGTTCGCGTTCGGTCAACTCCAGCACCAGGATCACCTTGCCTGGGGGGAAGCCGGCGAGGAACTCCCGGCAGTCCTCCAGCAACTGCAGGTCGTGGCAATGGCTGGCGGTGATGTTGATACCTATATGGAAACCGTCGGTAAAGTGCGCGGCATGGGGCGCCAGGGCTTGTTGGGTCTGCTGCATCAGCGAGCGGGTCATGGGCACGATCAGCCCCGAATGCTCGGCGAAGGGGATGAACAGGTCCGGGCGCACCAGCCCCTCTTTCGGATGCTGCCAGCGCATCAGGACTTCGATGCCGGCCCACGCCAGGGTGTCCCCGCGCACCACCGGCTGAAAGTACGGAATGAACTCGTGGGCCCCCAGTGCCCGTTGCAGCTCGTGGGAGGGGGAGGCGGAGCGCTTTTGCAGCCAGTGGGCAAGTACGCCCGCCGCCGCGCCGAAAAACACCAGCAGGCTGAACAGCGCCGGGTACTGGCTCTTCATGTAGTTCCACACGTCGCCCTCGGGAAACCCCGAGCTGACGCTGTAGGGATAGCGCGATGAGCTCAGTTGCTGGCTGGCCACGGCCGCCAGTGGCGGGTTGCCCTCGTGGACACGGCCGTCGCTGGACAGCCAATGCCCGCCAACCTGCAATTGCAGGTCGGCGAAGCGGCTGATCAGGCGCAGGGCATTGGTCAGGTGATAGCCGTCGATGGTGGCCAGGGCGGCGCGATCGCCCTCGCTCCAGCGATAGACCAGCAGGGCCGTGTCGGGGGTGACAGGGTTGCCGCTCATCAGCCAGAGGCGGCCGTCCACGTAGTCCAGGGGGTTGAGCGGGGCTGCGAAACTGCCGAGCAGGGAGCTGCAATAGTTGTTGTTGCGCCACACCAGGTTGGTCGAGCGCACGAACGGCCGGCGGGTGACCTGTTCGCGCAGGGCCAGTTGCCGGACTTCATCACAATCGCGGCCCACCTGGGGCAGCAGCGCCCTGGCGGCGATGTCGGTGTTATCGAGCATCAGGTCGAACTGGCGGATGGCCTCTTCGGCGGTTTCCAGGCTGCTGTGCATCAGTGTTCGTTCGGCCTGGGCGTAGAGGATGAGGGCGCCGAGCCCGATGGGAAGAAGCATGGCCAGCAATGTCCAGAAGGTACGGGTAGAGCGCTTCAATGGACCTTTGGCGGTCAGGGGCATGGATCGGACCTGTGGGCGGGCGAGGGGGAGGATGGCACCGGGGGGGCATGGCCCCTGCGGCTGTCTTGATCATCGCAGGATAGCCGGCTTTTACCGGCGATACAGGCGCTGCGCGTGCTGGATGAAGGCCAGGGCCGCCGGCGACGCCTGGCGTCGGTCGAGCACCGCGATCCCCACTTGGCGGCGCACGGCAGGCTCCAGGGGGCGGCTGGTGTAGCGCGGGTCCGCGGCCTGGGGAAGGGACAACTCGGCAACGATGCTCAAGGCATCGCCGCGGGCCACGGTTTCCAGGGTGCTCAGCAGTTGGGTGCTGCGGTAGCGGATATTGGGCCGTAGGCCGGCACCGATGAACAGGCGTGACACCAGCTCCGCCGAGCCGGCTTCGGTGAGCACGAAGGGGTCATGGCACAGTTGGTCCAGGCGCAGTTGCGCTTCACTGGCCAGGGCGTGGCTGGCTGGAATCAATGCCAGCAACTGGTCCTCGACCACAGGCACGGTGTCGAAGCGCTCCTGGGGCAACACCACGAAGCCCAGGTCCACCCGTCGTTCTTCCAGCCATTGCAGGACCTGGCGATCGGGGCCTTCGTCGATATGCACTTCGATGTCCGGATATTCGCGGCGGTAGTCGTGAAGAATCCGGGGCAGGAGGCGGATCGACGAGGTGGGGCCGAACGAGCCGATGCGCAAGGTGCCGCGCTTCATGCCCCGGGCATCCGCGGCTTCCTGGGCCAGGGTCGCCGCCAGGCCGAGCATGGCCCGGGCGCGCAGCAGCAACTGGGTGCCGATGTCGGTGAGTTCGACCTGGGCCTGGTGCCGGCGAAACAGGTCCACCTGCAGCTCCTGCTCCAGTGACTTGATGGCATGGGACACCGCCGACTGGGTGATGCCCAGGCGCATGGCGGCGCTGGTAAAGCCCTGGAGTTCGGCCACCAGGGAAAAGATCTCCAGCTGGGTCAGGGTCATGAGTAAAAGCTCATTTTACGATGATCGGGCATTAGACAAAAAATGGTCGTGCAGTACAAATCCATTGCCTCAGAGCGTCTTGACCATGAGTGAAAGCAATATCAGCGGCCCCCTGGCGGGCGAATACCGGGACCTGGCGGTGTATGGCCGCCTTGCGACAGTCACCATGATCTGGGGCGGCACCTTCGTTGCCGGGCGCTACCTGGCCGGCGGGCTCTCGCCCTTGCTGGCCGCCAGCCTGCGGTTCCTGCTGGCCAGCCTGGCCTTGCTCGGCTTCATGGCCGTGGCGCGTATTCCCCTGGTGCGGCCCAGCCTCAGGCAGTTCGGCCAACTGGCACTATTGGGGTTCTTCGGGATCTTCTTCTACAACCTGTGTTTCTTCCTCGGCCTGGAGCAGGTCAAGGCTTCTCGGGCATCGTTGATCGTGGCCCTGAACCCGGCAGTGATTGCCCTGGCGTCCTGGGCGCTATTCAAGGAGCGCCTGGGCCGGCGCAAGCTGTTGGGCATTGCCCTGTGCCTCTGTGGCGCGGCCCTGGTGATCTGCAGCCGTGACCCTTCGGCCCTGGCGGCGCAGGCCGGGAGCTGGCAAGGCGACCTGCTGATTCTTGGCTGCGTGCTGGGCTGGGGCGTGTACTCGCTGTTCTCCAGGGGGCTGAACCACAGCCTGGGCTCATTGCAAACCGTGACCTGCTCGATCCTCCTGGGCACCCTGATGCTCTGCGCCGCCACCCTGATCCGTGGCGAGTTCGACCTGCAGGCGGTGGCTCGCCTGAACCTGGCCCAGGGCTTGAGCCTGCTGTACCTGGGCGTGCTGGGTTCGGCGCTGGCCTATATCTGGTATTACGACGGCTTGCGGCGGATCGGTGCCACCCGTTGCGGTGTATTCATCGCCCTCAATCCGCTGACGGCGGTGATCCTCGGCGCGCTCTTGCTGGGAGAACAGTTGAGCCCGGTGATGGGGGTGGGCGGGGCGCTGATTCTCGGCGGTATCTACCAGTGCAACAAACCCCTTGCGGGCGGGGCAAAAAAGGCGATTTTATAGAGAATGCGGACAAAGGCTTTTACGCTGTGTAGAATCCGGTTACGCATACAATAATAAAGTCTTCTGGCAGCAGAAGCCTCGCCCCCCAGCCTGTAAGACAGGGTCGAAATGAAGATTCTCGGGTTTCAACTGATCTATGGTGACTTCCTCGCCCGCAGCGTGCGCGGTATCTCCTGTGCGCCACCGTCCCTCCTCAGCATTGCTAGCAACTAACGATCCGTTAATTCTAAAAATATGATGAGGCGCCAACCATGGCAGATATCTTCGAAAACCCAATGGGCCTGATGGGCTTTGAATTCATCGAATTCGCATCGCCTACCCCCAACACCCTCGAACCGATCTTCGAGATCATGGGTTTCACTAAAGTCGCGACCCATCGTTCAAAAGACGTGCATCTGTATCGCCAGGGTGCGATCAACCTGATCCTCAACAACGAACCCCATAGCGTCGCTTCCTACTTCGCGGCCGAGCACGGCCCGTCGGTGTGCGGCATGGCGTTCCGGGTCAAGGATTCGCAAAAGGCCTACAACCGCGCCCTGGAACTGGGCGCCCAGCCGATTCACATTGAAACCGGCCCGATGGAACTGAACCTGCCGGCGATCAAGGGCATTGGCGGCGCGCCGCTGTACCTGATCGACCGTTTCGGCGAGGGCAGCTCGATCTACGACATCGACTTCGTGTTCCTCGAAGGCGTGGACCGCAACCCCAAGGGCGCGGGCCTGAAGATCATCGACCACCTGACCCACAACGTGTACCGCGGGCGCATGGCCTACTGGGCCGGCTTCTACGAGAAGCTGTTCAACTTCCGCGAGATCCGCTACTTCGACATCAAGGGCGAGTACACCGGCCTGACTTCCAAGGCCATGACCGCTCCGGATGGCATGATCCGCATCCCGCTGAACGAGGAATCGTCCAAGGGCGCCGGGCAGATCGAGGAGTTCCTGATGCAGTTCAATGGCGAGGGCATCCAGCACGTGGCCTTCCTCACCGACGACCTGGTCAAGACCTGGGACGCCCTGAAGAAGATCGGTATGCGCTTCATGACCGCGCCACCGGACACCTACTACGAAATGCTTGAAGGGCGCCTGCCGAATCACGGCGAGCCGGTCAACGAGCTGCAATCGCGGGGCATCCTGCTGGACGGTTCTTCGGAAGCCGGCGACAAGCGCCTGCTGCTGCAGATCTTCTCGGAAACCCTGATGGGCCCGGTGTTCTTCGAATTCATCCAGCGCAAGGGCGACGATGGCTTCGGCGAGGGCAACTTCAAGGCACTGTTCGAATCGATCGAACGCGACCAGGTGCGTCGTGGCGTACTCGCCACCGAGTAAGCCCCGGCACGCTTGAGTCCAAGGCCCGATCAGGAGGTTTCTGGTCGGGCTTTATTTTGCCTGTCGGTTGGCGATTGTGAATGTGTTAATGTTTCGCCCCCGATTCCCAGCCCCTGACCGATGCCTCGATGAACACACCCAGACCTTCCCTGACCTTGACCCTGCTGCAGGCCCGTGAGGCCGCCATGGCGTTTTTCCGTCCCTCGCTGAACCAGCACGACCTGACCGAACAGCAATGGCGGGTGATCCGCATCCTGCGCCAGAACGGCGAGCTGGAGAGCCATCAGCTGGCGAAGATGGCCTGCATCCTGCCGCCGAGCATGACCGGCGTGCTGACCCGCCTGGAGCGCGACCAGTACGTCAGCCGGCGCAAGTCTCCGGAAGACCAGCGCCGCCTGTTCATCACCCTGACCGACAAGGGCCAGGCCTGTTTCGAATCCATGAGCGGCGACATGGAAATCAACTACCAGAAGATCCAGCAGCAGTTCGGCGAAGACAAGATGCAAGCCTTGCTGGCCCTGCTCAACGAACTGAAGCAGATCAAGCCCTGAGCCCGTACTGCAGGCCTTGATGCACGCGAGATACCTCCGCAGCCGGGCTCAGCCCCGGCGCTGGCGCAGCAGATGGCGCACGCCTTCGAGCACCAGGACCAGCACCGCCAGCCAGATCGGCACGTAGGTCAGCCATTCCCCGGCCTTGATGCTTTCCCCCAGCAGCAGCGCCACCAACAGCAGCAGTACCGGTTCCACATAGCTGAGCAGGCCGAACAGGCTGAAGGCCAGCAAGCGGCTGGCAATGATGTAGCACACCAGCGCCGAGGCACTGATCACCCCCAGCACGGGAATCAGCAGGTACAGCCAGGGTTGGGCCGCGACCACGGCAATGCCCTGTTCGCCGCTCTGCACCACCCACAGCGCCACCGGCATTAGCAGGGCCATGTCCACCCACAGGCCGCCCAGGTGGTCGGTGCCCAGGCGCTTGCGCAAGACGAAATACAGCGGGTAGCCCAGGGCCACCACCAGGGTCGCCCAGGAAAAACTGCCCACCTGGTACAGCTCGTTGAGCACGCCGATGCAGGCCAGCACCGCTGCCAGCTTCTGCAGCCGCGACAGACGTTCGCCATAGACGATGCGCCCGGTCAGGACCATGGTCAGCGGCAGCAGGAAATAGCCCTGGGATACATCCAGGCTGTGGCCGTTGAGCGGTGCCCACATGAACAGCCAGAGCTGCACCCCGACCAGCGCCGACGACAGCAGCAGCGCCGGGCCCAGCACGGGCTTGCTGCGCACCCGTCGCAGCACTTCGTCGACCCGGTGCCATTCACCGGCCAGCAGCATGAACAGGGTCATGCAGGGCAGGGTCAGCAACATTCGCCAGCCGAAGATCTCCACCCCGGTCAGGGGCGCCAGCAGCGAGGTGTAGAAATACATGACGGCAAACAGCACCGACGCCAGAACCGATAACGCAATACCTTTAGACACGCAGTCCTCGTAGAACCCGAACGCTCGGGATGCACAAAAAGAAGGGGAGAGTGGAGCGAGGGGGAATATAGAGGGTTTGCCCCGGGATTTTTGCTCTGTTTGCGACACCCCGGCGGGAAAATTTCTCGTTTGTGGCGCGGCCCGGCCTTCCAGGGAAAGGCCGGACTGCGATGGCCGCTGGGTTTGCGCGGCCAGGGGCCGTGTTTAGCCCAGATGCGCAAAACGTCCGGAGACAAAATGGCCGACATCATTGAAACCGGGTGTCGAGGCGTGCCCCGGGGTCACCAGCGCGTCGATGAAGGCTTCGTCCTCAGGGCTGATCTTCACCTCCAGGGCCCGGGTGTAGGCGTCCCACTGGGCTTCAGTGCGCGGGCCGACAATGGCCGAGCTCACCGCCTGGTTGTTCAGTACCCAGGCAATGGCGAACTCGACGATCCCGGCCCCGCGCTCCTGGGCGTATTCCTGGATCTGCTGGGCGATGCGCAGGGATTCGACCCGCCATTCGGTCTCCAGGATGCGCTTGTCCTGGCGCCCGGCGCGGCTGGCGGCGTCCGGGGTGACGTCCGGCGCATACTTGCCGCTGAGCACACCACGGGCCAGGGGGCTGTAGGGCACCACGCCCAGGCCATAGGCGCGGGCGGCGGTGATCTGCTCGCCCTCGGCCTGGCGGTTGACGATGTTGTACAGCGGCTGGCTGATCACCGGGCGGTCCACCCCCAACTGGTCGGCGACTCGAATCGCCTCGGCAATCCGCCAGCCCCGATAATTGGACAGGCCCCAGTAGCGGATCTTGCCCTGGCGCAACAGGTCGCCGATGGCCGAGATGCTCACTTCCAGAGGTGTGTTGTGGTCTTCGCGGTGCAGGTAGTAGATGTCCAGGTAATCGGTGCCCAGGCGGGTCAGGCTGGCCTCGATGCCGTTGAAGATGTGCTTGCGGCTCAGGCCGCTGCGGTTGGGCACGCCGTCCACCGGACCGAAGCCGACCTTGGACGCCAGCACCCACTCATGGCGGTGGCTGGCAATGGCTTCGCCGACGATCTCCTCGGAGCGGCCCTGGGTATAGACGTCGGCGGTGTCGATGAAGTTGATCCCCTGGTCCCAGGCCTTGTCGATGATACGCAGCGAGTCTTCGGTACTGGTCTGCTCGCCGAACATCATGGTGCCCAGGGTCAGGCTGGAAACCTTGAGACCGGAATGGCCGAGGATGCGATAGCTCATGGGCGGAATCCTTGTGCTAGAGGGCTGGCCAGGGCATTTCCGGCCATTGGGGCGACCATCAAATACCACAACCCCGGGCCTCTGCAATGCCTGAATGGCGCCTCCTTGCCGGCATAGGTGCCCGTGAGGTCGCCTTCGCTGGCAAGCCAGCTCCTGCAAGGAGGTTCCGTAGGAGCCGGCTTGCCGGCGAACCGCGCAGCGGCCAACCGCCCCGGGGCCGCACCGGGTCAGGGACACAGCGCCCGGCAGCGTTGCAACACAAAGCTGTGCAGCAGGCGCACCCGCTGGGAAACCTGCAGGCGATGGGGGCACAGCAAGTTGAAGGGGGCCGGTTCCCCTTGCCAGTCGCCGAGCAGCGGCACCAGGCGCCCGGCGCGGATGTCCTCGGCCACATCCAGCCGGGCCTTGTAGACAATGCCGTGGCCGGCCAGGGCCCAGCGCCGGGCCACCTCACCGTCGTCGCACAGGTAATCGCCACGCACCAGGACTTCGCGGGTTTCGCTGTCGCGGCTGAAACGCCAGCGGTCATAGGGCTGGCCATTGCGCAGGTACAGCAGGGCGCTGTGCCCGGCCAGCGCCTCGGGGTTTTGCGGCACCCCGCAACGGGCCAGGTAGGCCGGGCTGGCGCAGGCGATGCGCCGGTGCCCGGGGAGAATCGGCAAGGCCACCAGGCTGGAATCCTCGGGCACGCCAAAGCGCAGGGCCACATCCACAGCGTCGCGGAACAGGTCGGCGTGGCGATCATCGAGCCGCAGTTGCAGGCGCAGTTGCGGGTGCTCGGCCTTGAATTCATCGAGCCAGGGAAGCAGGGCATTGCGCCCGAAGTCCGAGGGCGCCGACAACTGCAGCACCCCGGCCAGGCCCTGGCTCTGCTGCTTGAGCGCCAGCTCGCCGTCCTCCAGGGTGGCCAGGGCCAGGCGCACGCTTTCCAGGTAGCGGCGGCCTTCCTCGGTGAGCCTCATGCTGCGGGTGGAACGCGCCAGCAGACGGCTGCCGAGGCGGGTTTCCAGGCGCTTGAGGGCGATGCTGGCGGCTGCGGCGGTCAGGCCCAGGGAGCGGGCCGCGGCGGAAATGCTCCCGGCATCGGCGGTGCGTACGAAGATTTCCAGGTCCAGTATCGAGCTCATTAATAAAAATCCTTTAAAGATCTTTGCGTTTTAGCTGGATTTTTCCTCGATTGGCAAGCTGGGAAGATGCAATCACTTTCAATCGCAGCAGGTGATCGCAATGACTCTTTCCAACTCAAGCCTGGCCCGGCAAACCTTGGTGGTGATTGGCGCCGGCAGCGGCATCGGCGCTGCGGTGACGCGCCAGGCCGCGGCCCGAGGTGCTCGGGTGGTACTGGCGGGGCGCAGCCTCGAGGCCTTGCAGCGCCAGCAGGCACAGCTGCCGGAATCGGCCTGCAGCATCGCCGTGGACATTACCGATACCGCCAGTCTCCAGGCCTTGTTCGCCAGGGTGGGGGCCTTCGATCACCTGGTGATCAGCGCCGGTCCGGCCATTGCCGCCAAGCCCCTGGCCGACACCGATCTGCTGGATGCCCAGCGGGCTTTTGAGGTGAAGTTCTGGGGCGTGTGGCGCGCGGTCCAGGCGGCGCTGCCGACACTCGCGCCGCAAGGCAGCATCAGCCTGACCTCGGGCCTGCTGTCGCGCAAAATGGTCCCCGGGCAAGTGCTCAAGACCACCCTCAACGCCGCCCTCGAAGCCCTGGGCAAGCACCTGGCCAAGGAGCTGGCGCCACGCCGGGTGAATGTCATCAGCCCCGGGGTCACCGCCACCGAAGCCTATGCCGGGATGCCCGAGGACGCCCGCGAAGCCATGTTCGCCCGCACCGGTGCCAACCTGCCGGTGGGCCGCGTCGGCCAGCCGGATGAGGTGGCGGCGGCCTTTATCCTGGCCATGGAGAACGGCTTTATCAGCGGGAGCCTGATCGATGTCGATGGTGGAGGCTTGCTATGAACTGGCGCTTCGATCACCTGGCGTTCAACTGCGCCGAGGGCGAGGCGTTGCAGCAGGCCTTCGCCGATCTGCTGGGCCTGCAAACGGGCCGGCGGCCGCCGTTTCCCTTTCCCGGGCGCTGGTTGTACCAGGGCGAGGCGGCGCTGGTGCACGTCATCGAACAGGCCCATTGCCCTGAGCCGCAACTGAGCCACATCGCCTTCAGTACCCAGGAGGCAGCCGAAGCCGTGTTGCGCCGGGTGCAGGCCAGTGGCCTGGAGCATCAAGTGGCGCAGGTGCCGGAAGACGGCATCTGGCAGATCTTCGTCCGCTTGCCCGGCGGCCTGGTGCTGGAGTTGGATGCTCCGGCGATGGGGGCGTTGAGCATCAATCACGACTACGCCCGACAAGGTGGGGCACCGGCCTGAGCCCAGCCATGAAAAAGCCCGTTGGAGCCGAGGTTCGAACGGGCTTTTGTCGTGGCCGGGGCCGTGTAGTGCCGCGGCTTAGCGGTTCAGGGTGCGGGTCATGCGCAGCGCCAGCAGGCTGCCGGCAACAATCACCCCGGCCAGCAGGTACAGCGCGGCGTCGGTGGAACCGGTGCTGTCCTTGACCCAGCCGACGATATAGGGGCTGAGGAAACCGGCCATCTGGCCCATGGAGTTGATCAGCGCCAGGCCACCGGCAGCTGCACCGGCGCTGAGCAGGGCAGTGGGCACCGGCCAGAACATCGGCAGGCCGGTGAGGGCACCCATGGTGGCGAGGGTCAGGCCGAGAATGGCGATGGCCGGGTTGGCGGCGAAGTTAACCGCGATCAGCAGCCCCACGGCGCCCATCAACATCGGCACTACAAGGTGCCAGCGGCGCTCCTTGCGCAGGTCCGCCGAGCGCCCCACCAGCAGCATGAACACCGCCGCCAGCAGGTAGGGAATGGCGCTCAGCCAGCCGATCACCAGATTGTCGGCAAACCCCAGGTTCTTGATGATCGACGGCAGCCAGAAGTTGATCGCGTAGACCCCGCTCTGGATGCAGAAGTAGATCAGGCCGAAGGCCCAGATCGCCGGGTTCTTGAACACCGCGGCCAGGGAGTCGCTGGCGGTCTTGGGCTGGTTGGCGAGGTCGCTGGCCTGGTCGGCCTCCAGCACTGCGCGTTCAGTCGGGGTCAGCCACTTGGCATGGGCGAAGCTGTCGCTGAGCAGGAAGAACGCCAGGGCGCCGAGGATCACGGTAGGAATGCCCTGCAGCAGGAACATCCACTGCCAGCCGGCGAGGCCGCCCTGGCCGGCGGCGAAGTGGTTGAGGATCCAGCCGGAAAACGGGCTGCCCAGCAGGCCGGACACCGGGATCGCCGACATGAACAGGGCCATGATCCGGCCACGGCGGAAGGTCGGGAACCACTGCGAGAGGTACAGCACCACGCCGGGGAAGAAGCCGGCTTCGGCGGCCCCGGTGAACAGGCGCAGGGTGTAGAACTGGGTCGGCGTGGTGACGAACAGCAGGCAGGTGGACAAGGTGCCCCAGGTGATCATCATCAGCGCGATCCAGCGCCGCGGGCCGAACCGGTTCAGTGCCAGGTTGCTCGGCACGCCGCACAGCACGTAGCCGATGAAGAAAATCCCGGCACCCAGGCCGTAGACCGTTTCGCTGAATTTCAGGGCATCGAGCATCTGCAACTTGGCGAAGCCAACGTTGACCCGGTCCAGGTAGTTGAACAGGTAGCAGACGAAGATGAAGGGGATCAGGCGCAGGGTGATGCGCTTGTAGACGGCGTTCTTGTCGTCAGCCTGGGCCAGTGGGGCAGCGGCGCTCTGTGACATGGTGTGTCTCTCTTTATTATGATTTTTTGCGGTGCAAGGGTAACGTTGACCGCCCTGAGAGTCTCGGTCACCGGCGCGGGCCTGTCTTTGTGCCGGCGCACAGCGATTGGCCCCGGGCCCTGTGCCACTGAACAACGCCGCGTACCCCGCGGCCCGTCCCCGCAGCTGTAGCCGTCAAGGATCATCCCCCCATGTTCGAACTGGATCATGACCTGGCGCAGGATATCGTCGACCGCACGATGGCGATCCTGCCCTACAACGTCAACGTCATGGACAGCCAGGGCCTGATCCTTGGCAGCGGCGAGCCGGAGCGTATCAACACCCGGCACGAAGGCGCGCAACTGGTGCTGGCCAACGGCCGGGTGGTGGAGATCGACGAACCCACCGCGCGCCAGCTCAAGGGCGTGCAGCCGGGCATCAACCTGCCGTTGCTGCATGACCAGCGGCTGATCGGGGTGCTGGGCATTACCGGCGACCCGGCGCAGTTGCGCACCTATGCCGAACTGGTGCGCATGACCGCCGAGATGCTGGTGGGCCAGCGCCACCAGCAGGCCGAGCAGCAATGGCGGCGCCAGCGCTGCGACGACCTGCTGGCCCTGCTGCTGAGCGACGGCGGCGACTCACCACGGCTGGTGGATGAAGCCCAGCAGATGGGCCTCAAGCCACAGCTGGCGCGTACGCCCT
This sequence comes from Pseudomonas protegens CHA0, assembly GCF_000397205.1. Lineage (NCBI taxonomy): Bacteria > Pseudomonadati > Pseudomonadota > Gammaproteobacteria > Pseudomonadales > Pseudomonadaceae > Pseudomonas > Pseudomonas protegens. The sequence continues at coordinate 3,822,602 of NC_021237.1, read as the reverse complement.
ATCTGTTCGAACTGGCCCAGGAACCGGCCTCGGGGCAGGGCGTGGATAGCCTCAGCAGTTGGTTGCTGAGCCGCTATCCGGACAGCTGGTGCGTCAGCTCGTCGAAGAGTTCCCTGCTCTGGTGCCGCCCGGCGAGCCTGAGCCTGGACAACCCGCGGCTGCTGGAAAAGCTCGACGGCCAGGGCTGGAACATCCTGCGGGTGGCGGTGGGCGGGCAGGCCGAGGGCCTGGCCGGATTGCGCCGCTGCTACCGCCGGGTCGGCGACCTGCTGGCCTACGGCCGGGATATCCTGCCGGACGCGCGATTGCTCACCCTCAACCGCTACCGGCTGCCGGTGATGCTCTGGCGCCACCGCAACGATGACGCCCTGGACGAACTGCTGACGCCGTTGCGCAAGGTCCTGGCCAAGGACAGCAACGGCCAGTTGCTGGCGACCCTGCGCAGCTGGTGCGACCACGACGGCCAGAGCCAGGCCTGCGCCGATGCCCTGGGCATCCACCGCAACAGCCTGCGCTACCGCATGGAACGGATAGCCGAGCTCAGCGGCGTCGACCCCTTGCGCCTGGACGGCATGCTGGCTCTTTATCTTGGCGTACAGCTGCTGCCCCACCGCAGCGAGCCGGCCTGATTTATCGCGCCGATCTCCACCATCGCCTATCCCGATCCAACAGGGGGGGTAGCCGCTGCCGAGCCTTGGCGAGGCTGCGAAAAGGCCCGCAGGGCCTTGCTTGGCAATCTCCAGCCAAACCTGTATCGCTTCCAAGACCTTCGCGAGCGCTACGTGCCCGTTCGCAGCCTGCGGCAGCGGTTTCAACGCTAGGCGAGGTTGCGCGGTTGTAGCAATGAACAATAAAGCGCCCTCGGACTTGTGCAGTGGCCCGGGGTCAGCGCCTGCGCCAGATGGCAGCATGGCGGCACAAGAACCGGAGAAAACCCATGAAGATCATCATCGCCCCCGACTCGTTCAAGGACAGCCTGAGTGCCGAAGGCGTGGCCCAGGCCATTGCCCAGGGGCTGGCTGATGTGTGGCCCGACGCCGAGCTGTGCCAATGCCCCATGGCCGACGGTGGCGAAGGGACGGTGGAATCGATTCTCGCCGCCTGTGACGGGCAACTGCGCAGCAATCGGGTCCAGGGGCCGCTGGGAGCGATCGTGGAGGCGCGCTGGGGCTGGCTGCCCCAGAGCCACACGGCAATCATCGAAATGGCCGAGGCCAGTGGCCTGCAACTGCTGGCGCTGGAGCAGCGCGATGCGTGCAACAGCAGCACCTTCGGCACCGGGGAGCTGATCCAGGCCGCTCTGGAGGCCGGTGCCCGGCGCATCATCCTGGCCATCGGCGGCAGCGCCACCAACGACGGCGGCGCGGGGGCCCTGCAGGCGCTGGGGGTCAAGCTGCTGGACCGCCAGGACCGGATACTGCCTCGCGGCGGCCTGGCCCTGGCCGACCTCGCCCACATCGAGCTGGATGCCATGGACCCGCGCCTGGCCCAGGTGCGCTTCGACATCGCCGCCGACGTCAACAACCCGCTGTGCGGCGAGCACGGCGCTTCAGCCATCTTCGGCCCGCAGAAAGGCGCCTCGGCGCAGCAGGTGCAGCAACTGGACCAGGCCCTGGGACACTTCGCCGACCTGTGCGCCCAGGTACTGCCCAAGGATGTGCGTGATGAACCCGGCAGCGGCGCGGCCGGTGGCCTGGGGTTTGCCGCCAAGGCGTTTCTCGGCGCGCAATTTCGTCCCGGGGTGGAAGTGGTGGCGGAACTGGTGGGCCTGGAACAGGCCGTGCGCGGTGCAGATCTGGTGATCACCGGTGAAGGTCGCTTCGACGCCCAGACCTTGCGCGGCAAGACCCCCTTTGGCGTGGCGCGCATCGCCCGTGAGCAGGGGGTTCCGGTGATTGTTATTGCCGGCACCCTGGGCGAGGGTTACCAGCAGATGTACGCCCACGGCGTGGATGCGGCCTTCGCCCTGACCTCAGGCCCCATGAGCCTGGAACAGGCCTGCCGCGAAGCTCCGCGCCTGCTGCGCGAACGCGCCGCCGACATCGCCCGCCTCTGGCGCCTGGCCCGCAACGCCGTGTAGGAGCTGGCTTGCCAGCGAAGAGTCCGCCAAGCCTTGCCGCGCGCAAGAACGCTTTCGCCGGCAAGCCGGCTCCTACGGCAATCGCCCGTCAGTAAACCCCACCCTCGCTGGTGGGGGCGTCCAGGGTTTTGTACTGGCCGGCCAGGCTCTGCAGGCCCTTCATCAGGACGGTGGTATCCACGCCCACCGCGACAAAATTTGCCCCCAACTCGATGCAACGCCGCGCCAGTCGCTGATCGGCACTGAGAATCCCTGCGGCCTTGCCCGCCCGACGAATCCGCACGATGGCGTCTTCAATCGCGGCCACCACGTCCGGGTGCCCGGGGTTGCCCCGCTGGCCCATGGCCGCCGACAGGTCCGCCGGGCCGATAAACACCCCGTCGACCCCGTCCACCGCGAGAATCTCATCCAGGTTGCGCAGGCCTTCGAGGTTCTCGATCTGCACCAGCAGGCACATCTGCTCGTCCGCCTGATCCAGGTAGCCGGCGATGCTGTTCCAGCGCGACGCCCGGGCCAGGGCGCTGCCTACGCCACGAACCCCCAGTGGCGGATAGCGCATGGCGCGCACCAGCTGGCGTGCCTGCTCGGCGCTTTCCACCATGGGGATCAACAGGGTCTGGGCGCCGATGTCCAGCAATTGCTTGATCAGCGCGGTATCGCCAATGGGCGGGCGGATAATGCCTTGGGCTGGGTAAGGGGCAATGGCCTGCAACTGCGCCAGCAGGCTGCGCAGATCGTTGGGCGCGTGTTCGCCGTCCAGCAGCAGCCAGTCGAAACCGGCGTTGGCCGCCAGCTCGGCACAGTAGCCGTCCGCCAGGCCCAGCCACAGGCCAATCTGCGGTTCGCGCTGTTGCAGGCGTTGCTTGAACAGGTTCAGTGGCATGTCCATGGCAGTCTCCTCAGACGAAACGGCAGGCAATGCTGCCCAACTGATCGTAGTCCACGTGGAATACATCTCCGGGACGGGCGGCCACCGGGCGAGTGAAGGAGCCGCCAAGAATGATCTGCCCGGCCTCCAGGCCGACGTCATAGGCCGCGAGCTTGTTGGCCAGCCAGGCCACGCCCTTGGCCGGGTGGTTGAGCACCGCGGCAGAGACCCCGGACTCCTCGATCACGCCATTGCGGTAGAGCACCGCCGGCACCTTGCGCAAATCCACATCCCCTGGACGCACGGCGCGGCCACCCATCACCACCCCGGCGTTGGCGGCATTGTCCGAGATGGTGTCGAAGACCTTGCGGGTGGCCTGGGTCTGCGGGTCCACCTGCTGGATGCGCGCATCGATGATCTCCAGCGCCGGGATCACCCAGTCGGTGGCGTCCAGCACATCGAACAGGGTGCAGTGGGGCCCCTTGAGCGGCTTGCCGAGGATGAACGCCAGTTCCACCTCGACCCGGGGCACGATGAAGCGCTGGAAGGGAATGTCGCTGCCTTCATCGAACAGCATGTCGTCCAGCAGGGCGCCGAAATCCGGCTCGGTGATGTTCGAGGAAACCTGCATGGCCCGTGAGGTCAGGCCAATCTTGTGGCCCACCAGCTTGCGCCCGTCGCGGATTTTCTGTTCCACCCAGCTGCGCTGGATGGCGTAGGCATCTTCGATGCTGATAGCGGGGTATTGCAGGGACAGCTGGCCGATCTGTTCACGGCTGCGCTCGGCGGCGTTGAGGCGCGCGGCGGCTTCCTGGATATCCGAGGGGCTGAGCATGGTTATTTCTCCCGAGGGTTGACGATATGAGCCGGCACCTGGAGCACCAGCCAGGCGCCGCAGGCAATCAGCAGGGCCAGGGCGTAGAGGGCCAGGCTGGCGCTTTGGGTGGCGTCGCGCACCACGCCGATCAGGTAAGGGGCAAGGAACGCGGCGACGCTGCCGAAGGAACTGATCAGGGCGATACCCGCGGCCTGGGTGCTGCTGGCGAGAAAGGCCGGCGGCAGTTGCCAGAACATCGGCAAGGCGGCGCTGGCGCCCATGCCCGCCACCAGCAGGCCGAACATCACCAGCCAGGGGTTGTCCGGGGCCAGCCCGGTGAGGATCAGCCCCAGGCTGGACATCAGCAGCGGCACCCCCAGGTGCCAGCGGCGTTCGCGCAGGCGGTCCGAGGAGCGGCCGACGCCGAGCATGAACAGGCAGCCTGCCAGGTAGGGCAGGGCACTGAGCAGGCCGACATTGCTGTCCCGGGCGATGCCGGCGTGGTGGATCAGGGTCGGCATCCAGAAGGCGATGGTGTTCACCGCCAGCATCACCGCGAAGTAGATGCACACCAGCAGCCAGACGTGGCGGTCCCTGAGGATGCCGCTGAAACGGGTGATGGACTTGTGCTGTTCTTCCTGTTGCAGGGCCTGCAGCAGCCAGGTCTTCTGCGCCGGGGTCAGCCAGCCCACCTGTTCGATGCTTTCCGGCAGGGCCTTGAGCACCACCAGGCCCAGCAGCACCACCGGCAGGCCTTCGATGAGGAACATCCACTGCCAGCCGCGCAGGCCGCCGAAGTCGTGGAAGCTTTCCAGGATCCACCCGGAGAGGGGGCCGCCAATGACTCCGGCCATGGGCACGGCGATGGCGAACAGGGCGGTGACCTGGCCGCGGCGGCTGGCCGGGAACCAGCGGTTGAGCAGCACCAGGATGCCGGGGAAGAAGCCGGCCTCGGCGACCCCCAGCAGAAAGCGCAAAACATAGAAGCCCCAGGCGCTGTCCACCAGCATCAGGGCGCTGGACAGCAGGCCCCAGACCAGCATCAGGAAGGCGATCCAGCGCCGTGGGCCGACCCGGTCCAGGGCCAGGTTGCTGGGCACCCCGAACAGCGCGTAGGCGACGAAGAACAGCCCGGCACCCAGGCCATAGACGCTGTCGCTGAAGCCCAGATCCTGGGTCATCTGCAGCTTGGCGAAACCGATGTTGATGCGGTCCAGGTGAGCAAAGATGTAGCAGACGAACAACAGCGGCATCAGCCGCCAGGTGATCTTGCGATAGCAGTCATCGACCTCGGCGACCGGCGCCGTGGCAAGGGTTGAGTGGGGCATGGCAATGATCTCGTTATTGTTCTTGTGTGGGTGGCCGGCCTGCAGGAGCCGGCTTGCCGGCGAAGGCGGATCCGGGGCTGGCACAAGGCCTAAGGGCCACTTCGCTGGCGAGCCGGTTCCTACCGGCGGCTACCCTCAGGCTTGTCCGCGCAGGAACTCGTGCACGTTGTTGTGCTTGAAGTTCAGCTCGGCATCCAGCTCGCTCATTTCGAACGACAGGGCCAAGAGGCGCTGGCCCTGAAGCTCGGCGAAGTGCGCCTTGATGATCTCGAACAGGCCCTCGGCGACCTGGCGTCGTGTGGCCAGGTCGCGGCCGGCTCCCACTTGCAGGCGCATGTGGACGAAGGCGTAGTCGTGCTTGCCGTCGGCCATGCGCCAGGTGTCCAGGCGCACCCCGCGGCTGCGGATGCCCCCCAGGGGGAACACGCCAGTGGCGCCCAGGTAGTCATGGGCCTTTTCGAACAGCCCCGGCAGGTCGGCGGCCTGTTCGATGTTGTCGGTGTATTCAGCGATGAAATGCGGCATGGGGAACTCCTTCGCAAGTGGCCGGCGGGAACCCGGCCGCTTGCGAGTCAGGGTGGCAGCTGGGCCTAGACAGGGAAGATGGCGTTGATCTGGCCGGTGCCTGAGCTGCCGAACAGCGGAGTGACGATCTCCGCTGGGCGGTTGTATTCAGGCCCGCCCAACAGCCCCAGGAGCATGGCCGTATCGTGCATTCCGCCCTCGCCATGACAGCTGCTGGCGTAGTCCGGGAGCATGGCGCAGAACTCGCGGAAGCGGCCCTGCTGCCACAGCTCCACCACCCGCTGGTCCACCTGCTTGTCGAACTCCCGGGTCCAGTTGTGGATGTTGGCCTCGGCCTCGCGGTCGTTGGAGAAACGGTGGGAGAGGGAACCCGACGCCAGCACCAGGACCTTGCGATCGCTCTTCTCGATGGCCCGGCGCACCGCGGCGCCAAAGGTGAAGCTGTCTTCGAGGCGGTGCCAGGCGCACCAGGCGGCGATGGACACCACCTTCAAGTGCTCGGCAGCGGGCACGTCCATGTGCATGTAGCGCATGGGCACCAGGGTGCCGTACTCCAGTTCCAGGCTGGGGATGTTGTGGGCCAGGGTACGCACGTCGGCAGCATTGGCCTCGGCGGCGATCAGCTCGCCCAGCTCCGGGCAACCCTGGTAGTCGTAGGTCATGTTCTTGATGAAGTGCGGCAGCTCGTTGCTGGTGTAGGTGCCGTTGAACGCCTCGCCGCAGTTGATGTGGTACCCGCTATTGACCAGCCAGTGCACATCGAACACCACCGCGGTGTCGGCCCCCAGCTCCCGGGCCCGGCGGGCGATCTCCTTGTGCCCGGCAATGGCCGCCTCACGGCAGCCCTGGTGTTTGCCCGGCAGTTCGGACAGGTACATCGATGGTACGTGGCAGACCTTGGCGGCCATGACGACTTCGCCCATGGTGCTTCTCCTGAAACATCTTCTTGTTGGGGGGATCCGGGACGGTTCTGAACCTTACACGCCCCAGCGCGGGATGTGGTGGCTGCCCATGGAGAGGCAGACGTTCTTGATCTCGGCAAAGACCTCGAAGCTGTATTCGCCGCCTTCGCGACCGGTGCCCGAACCCTTGATGCCGCCGAAGGGCTGGCGCAGGTCGCGCACGTTCTGGCTGTTGATGAACACCATGCCGGCCTCGATGCCACGGGCCAGGCGATGGGCCTTGCCGATGTCCTGGGTCCAGATGTAGGAGGCCAGGCCGTACTCGGTGTCGTTGGCCAGTTGCAGGGCCTGGGCCTCGTCCTTGAACGGGATCAGGCACACCACCGGGCCGAAGATCTCTTCCTGGGCGATGCGCATCTTGTTGTCCACGTCGGCGAACACCGTGGGCTGGATGAACTGCCCACGGGCCAGGTGCGCTGGCAGGTTGGCCGGGCGTTCCAGGCCGCCGGCCAGCAGGGTCGCGCCTTCTTCCAGGCCAATGCGGATATAGCCGGTGACCTTGTCGTAGTGGGCCTGGGTGATCATCGAGCCGACCTGGGTCTTGGGGTCCTGCGGGTCACCGACGATCAGGCGCCTGGCCCGGGCGGCGAACTCCTTGACGAACTGCGGGTAGACGCTTTCCTGGATGAAGATCCGGCTGCCGGCGGTGCAGCGCTCGCCGTTCAGGGAAAAGATGGTGAACAGCGCGGCGTCCAGGGCCCGTTCCAGGTCGGCGTCCTCGAAGATCAGCACCGGCGACTTGCCGCCCAGTTCCATGGAGTACTTCTTCAGGCCCGCGGTCTGCATGATCTTCTTGCCGGTGGCGGTGCCGCCGGTGAAGGAAATCGCCCGCACGTCCGGGTGGCGCACCAGGGCATCGCCGGCGGTGGCACCGTAGCCCTGGACGATGTTCAGCACCCCGGCGGGAATCCCGGCTTCCACCGCCAGCCGGCCCAGCTCATTGGCGGTCAGCGGCGACAGTTCGCTCATCTTCAGCACCGCGGTATTGCCCAGGGCCAGACACGGTGCGGTCTTCCAGGTGGCGGTCATGAACGGTACGTTCCATGGCGACACCAGGGCGCAGACGCCTACTGGCTGGTACAGGGTGTAGTTGAGCATCTGGTCGTCCACCGGATAGCTGTGGCCATCCATGCGGGTGCAGACCTCGGCGAAGAAATCGAAGTTGTGGGAGGCCCGGGGAATCAGCACGTTGCGGGTCTGGTGGATCGGCAGGCCGGTGTCCAGGGTTTCCAGCTCCGCCAGGTGCGGCACGTTCTCTTCGATCAGCGCACCCAGGCGGCGCATCAGCCGCGCGCGCACCGATGCCGGGGTATTGGCCCATTTCGGAAAGGCGTCCTTGGCCGCCGCTACCGCCTGGGCGATTTCCTCGGCGCCGCCGCTGGCCACCTCGCCAATGGCTTCACCGGTGGCGGGGTTGTAGTTGGTGAACACTTCACGGCTTTCGACTTCGCGGCCGTTGATCCAGTGCTTGATCATTTATGCGTGCTCCTTGGCCACGGCAGTGGGCTCTGGTTGGGCGTGATGGGCGAAAAAATCGCTCTCGCTGACAATGCGGTTGACCAGCCGGCCGACGCCTTCGATTTCCACCACCACCTCATCGCCGGGCACCACGTCGGACAGGCCTTCGGGGGTGCCGGTGGCGATCATGTCCCCCGGTTGCAGGGTCATGAAGCCGGACAGGTATTCAATCAGGTAAGGGATGTCGAAGATCATGTCGGCGGTGCTGCCTTGCTGACGCAGTTCGCCGTTGACCCAGGTGCGCAGGGTCAGGTTGTTGGGTTCGGGTACCTGGGCCGCGTCGATGATCCACGGGCCTACCGGGGTGGTGGCATCGCGGTTCTTCACCCGCAGGTTGGGCCGGTAGTAGTTCTCCAGGTAGTCGCGGATCGCATAGTCGTTGCACAGGGTGTAGCCGGCCAGGTAGTCCAGGGCATCCTCGCGCTTGACGTTGCGCGCGGTCTTGCCGATCACCGCCACCAGCTCGCACTCGTAGTGCATGTAGGCGACGTTGTCCGGGCGCCAGGTCACCTGTTTGTGGCCGGTGTAGGTGCCGGGAGACTTGATGAACACCAGCGGCTCGGTGGGCGGCTTGAAGGCCAGCTCGGCAGCGTGGTCGGCATAGTTCAGGCCCAGGGCGAACATGGTCCCGGTGGCCGGCGGCAGCCACTGCACCTGGTCTTCGGCCAGGACCCGGCCGTCTTCCAGTTGCAGGGTGTTGGGGCCGGTGATCAGGGCCTGGTGGACCTGGCCCTGATAACGAATGCGTGCATGTTTCATGTCGGTTCCTTATTCGGCCACGATGGTGTTGGCGAGGCGGCCCAGGCCGCTGATCTGCACTTCGACCCGATCGCCGGGGCGTACATCGACCCGGCCTTCCGGAGTGCCGGTGATCAGCACGTCACCGGGGTGCAGGGTCATGAACTCGCTGATCTCGGCAATCAGCTGGGGAATGCTGCGCACCAGGTTGGAGGTGCTGTTGTGCTGCACCCGCTCGCCGTTGACCCACAGCTCCAGGCTCAGGGCATGGGGGTCGGCCACCTCGGCGGCCGGTACCAGTTCCGGGCCCAGGGCGCAGAAGCCGTCCCGGCACTTGGCCTTGACCGCGGGGCGGTAGTAGCTGTCTTCCGGCAGGCTGAATTCGTTGACGATGGTGTAGCCGGCCACGTGTTCCAGGGCGTCTTCCAGGCGCACCCGGCTGGCGCGCTTGCCGATCACCACGCCCAGGGCCGGGCCGGGCTGCAGGCGCTCCACACCTTGGGGAAACACCACCGGCGCCTCATGGCTGTTGCGGGTGTTGGGGGTCTTGATGAACAGCACCGGCTTCACCGGCGGCTTCTGGTAGGGCGGCTGGGTGAAGCTCTGCAGATGGCTCTGCAGCAACCCCTGGTAGTTCAGCGCGACGCCGAACAGGGTGCCGCCGGCGTGATCGTTCAGTGGACGGCTCATCGGGCTCTCCTGGTGTCCGTACCCGTAGCGGCTTGCCGCTGGCGGGTCGATTTCGTTAATGTGTTAACGTTATATTTAATATGTTAACGATCGTCAAGCGATGGACTGTCCGCTTCCATCCCGCAGTGGCGGGCAAGCCGCGAATCACGCAGGATGCGCAGGGTCCGCGTGGATCAAAATAAAAACAGAGGGGCGCCATGAACCCACGCCAACCGATTCCCAACATCAACATCGGCCAGGTCTACGACCAGCGTTACGCCGATGCCCAGGTGCACTACGACAAGCTCAGCAACCTGGCCGGCTTCTTCGGTCGCAACATGCCGGTGCATCGCCACGACCGTTTCTTCCAGGTGCATTACGTGCAGAGCGGCGCGGTGCGGGTCTACCTCGACGATCAGCAGTATCTGGAGTCGGGGCCGATGTTTTTCCTGACTCCGCCGACCATTCCCCACGCCTTCGTCACCGAGGCCGACAGCGAAGGCCATGTGCTGACCGTGCGCCAGCAACTGGTGTGGGAGTTGATCGGCGCCGACCCGGCACTGGCCCCGGCGCCCCAGGTACCGCCGGTTTGCGTGGCCCTGGCGCGCCTGGGGCCGCAGTTCGCCGGCGAAGTACGACGCCTGGAGGGCCTGTTCCATGAGTTGCAGCGGGAGATTGCCGGGCAGGGCCCGGGGCGCGAGCCGGCGCTGGAAGCCCTGACCCGGCTGCTGATGATCAGCCTGCTGCGGTTGTCGGCCAACTCCCTGACGGCGCGCCCGGCACGCCATGAAGACCTGCAGATCTTCCACCGCTTCAACGAGCTGATCGAGGCCCGCTACCTGGAGCACTGGCCCCTGGGCCGCTACGCCAGCAGCCTGGGAGTGACCGAGGCGCGCCTCAATGATGTCTGCCGGCGCATCGCCGACCTGCCGTCCAAGCGCCTGGTGCATGAACGGGTGATGCAGGAGTCCAAGCGCCTGCTGCTGTTCACCGGCAGCTCGATCAACGAAATCTGCTACCAGCTGGGCTTCAAGGACCCGGCCTATTTCAGCCGGTTTTTCCAGCGTTACGCCAAGACCGCGCCGGGGGAATACCGCTTGCGCCAGGGGCAGGCGCCTGCCCCTGGCGCAAATGCGCCGGGTGCCTGATCCCTGGGGCAGGGCTGATGCCATGGAGCCGCGCCCAGGCAACTGACCCTGGCGGTATTCGCCGTCTGGCGGGCGTGGCAGAATCCGCGCCTTTGCCCGACAAGGAGCGTCGTCATGCTGCGTACCGTTGTGTTGCCCCTGCTGGTGCTTGGCGCCTTGCCGTGCCTGGCCCGGGAGCTGCCGGAGCTGACGCCGCTGTGGTTGCAACAGGAGGGCTGGATCGGCGCGTGCGACAACCGCCGCGACTGCCAACTGCTCTACGCGCCGAACATCGATTTTGCCGAGCGGGTCAACCACCTGACCCTGAAAGTCCGCAGCCAGGCCGGCCCCGAAGGCCTGTTGCAACTGCAACTGGAGCACCAGGGCGCGCCATTGGAACTCGGTGCATTGCGCCTGGATGGCCAGCCGCTGGAGCCCGGCTTGCTGGCGGCGCTGGTCCAGGAAGTGGAAGCCCCCGACAGCACCCGTGAACAACAGTACTACCGGGTTGATGACCAGCCCCTGGCCCGGCAATGGCTGGCGCGCCTGCGCACCGCGCAGGTGCTGGAACTCCCGGGAGAGGAGCCGGCCCAGGTGCTGCTCAAGGGGCTGCCGGACTTGCTGCAACGGGTGGACCAGGTGCAGCAGCGCCTGGGCACGGTCAGCGCCCTGGCGGCACCCGGCGAACAGCCGGCCAGCGCGGTGCCCGGGTTGCAGCCGGCCGCGGCATTGCGCCCCTATCCCGGGGTGAAGCCCCTCGGCGCCCGAGAGCGCACCGGGCTGCTGGCGGCGGTGCGCAAAACCTTGCCGCCGGCAAAGACCGAAGATGCCGACGACTACGTCATGCCACCGAGGATCGAGGTCTATCCCCTGACCGCGCAGCAGGCGCTGGTCTTCGAGTTCTCCGATTGCGGTGCCTACATCTGCCTGTTGGATATCAGCAGCCGCTCGCGCACGGCGCCCTATGCGCTGCAGCCCCTGCAGATGCAGGCGTTGCCGGCCGGCAGCGTCGACCATGCCGGGGGCCTCAACTATTACCCCGAGACCGGCGAGCTCAGCAGTTTCCTCATGGGCCGCGGGATAGGCGACTGCGGTGAAATGGCCAGTTGGCACTTCGATGGCCAGGCCTTCCAGCTCACCGATTATCGGCGCATGCCCACCTGCAGCGGCCTGGGCTACGAAGACTGGCCGGTGCTCTGGAGCGCCGAGGCACCCAAGCGCCCCTGAGCCCCGGCATCAGGTGCAAGCTTCGCCTTGAAGCACGTTGCTCGGTTGCGCCGGTGCCGTGCCCAGCACCAGGTCCGCGGCCTTTTCGCCGATCATGATTGCCGCCGCATTGGTGTTGCCGGTGATCAGGCTCGGCATGATCGAGGCGTCCGCCACCCGCAGCCCCTGGAGGCCGTGGACCCGCAACTGGTCGTCCACCACCGCCAGTTCGTCGTGGCCCATCTTGCAGCTGCCCACAGGGTGAAACACGGTACCCAGGTGCTGGCGGATCCATTGCTCGATCTGCTCCTGGCTCTGCACCTGCGGGCCGGGCACCAGTTCGCCCTTGAGGCGCTGGGAAAAGGCCCGGGTCGCTGCCAGCTGGCGCACCAGGCGCAAGCCGGCCACCAGCTTGCGCAGGTCTTCGGGGTGGCTGAGGAAGTTGGCGTCGATCAGCGGCTTGTCGTGCGGGTCGGCGGAATTCAGGCGCACCCGGCCGCGGCTCTGCGGGTGCATCACCGCCACATGCAGGCTGATGCCGTGGCCCACGGGGATCAGGCGCTGGGGCTGGTTCTTCAGGGCCGGGGCGACGATCAGCCCCAGTTCCGGCACCGGGTCCTCGGGCGCAACGCGCAGGAAGGCTCCGGACTCGACGGTATTGGAGGTCAGCGGGCCCTGGCGCCGGGTCAGGTACTGCCAGGGTGAGCGGGCCAGGGGCAGCAGGCCCTTGGCGGAAATGCCGTAGCCCAGCTCGGGGTCGCTGCGGTACATCAGCACGATGTCCTGGTGATCCTGCAGGTTGAGCCCGACCCCTGGCAGCGGGTGGCGGGAAACGATCCCGTGGCGCGCAAGCTCCTCGGCCGGGCCGATGCCGGACAGCAACAGCAGTTGCGGCGAGTTGATCGCCCCGGCGCACAGGATCACTTCCCGGCGTGCCTGCAGTTGCCAGACCCGGCCGTCCTGGCTGATTTCCACACCGCTGGCACGAGTGCCTTGCAGCAACACCCGGTGGGTCAGGGTGCTGCTCAGTACCGTCAGGTTCTGCCGGTGCAGGATCGGGTGCAGGAAGGCCCGTGCCGCGCTGCAGCGCTCGCCGTTGATCTGGGTGACATGGAAGGGCCCGAAGCCTTCCTGCTCCGGGCCATTGAAGTCCGGGTTGTAGCTCCAGCCCAGCTCGGTGGCGGCCTGGTAGAACACCTGATTGACCGGGCTCGGGCTGCGCTGCTCGGCGACGTTGAGCTCGCCGTGCTGGCCGTGCCACGGCGAGGTGCCGGGTTCGAAATGCTCCGAGCGCTTGAAGTAGGGCAGCAGTTCGTCATGGCTCCAGCCCTGGTTGCCGGCGGCGGCCCAGCGGTCGAAGTCCAGGCGATGGCCGCGGATATAGATCATGCCGTTGATCGCGCTGGAGCCGCCCCAGACCCGACCCCGGGGGCAGGGGATCGGCACGTCGCCACTGCTGGCCTGTGGGCTGAACTGGTGCATCCAGTTCCAGCGCGGGTTGGCGATCAGGCGGATGATCCCCGCCGGAGTGCGCACATAGGCGGCGGGCAGCAAGGTGCGGTCACTGGGCCCGGCTTCGATCAGGCACACCTGGACCTTGGGATCGGCGGACAGCCGGTTGGCCAGCACGCAACCGGCGGAACCGGCGCCCACCACTATGTAGTCGAAGGTCTGCGTGGTGTTTTCACTCATGGGGGATACCTCTTGGGCAGTCACAGAAATCCATCTCAGAGCCCCAGCAGCGAGCCAACGTCGAGGGTCACTTGCAGGCCGACGACAAAGCCGTTGCCGCTCAGCTCGCGGGCTTCGGGGTTGTAGAAGTTGTCCGGGTTGACCAGGTACTGGACGCTGGGCTCCAGGGCCAGTTGCCGGGTCAGGGCGATATGGGCGTTGGCTTCCAGTGCGTAGACATTGCGTTCGCCCAGGCGCGGGTCGCCGCCGTTGGCGATGCGGGCCTGCTGCTGGAAGCGCAGCTGGTGGTCGTTGAGGCGCAGGTAGCTGGCCTTGAGGTTGAGCTTGTCCTGGGGCCGGTCGAAGGGCGCGAGGTAGGTCAGCCCGGCCTCGGCGAACTGGCTGAAGGGCTGCTTGTCATCGGCCGCCGCCGACAGCGAACCGAACAGCAGCAGGGCCTGGGGCGCACTGCCGGTACCGGCGTCGGCACGCCACAGTGCCTGCTGGAACTTGAAGAAGGCACCGCCGGTGCCGAAGTCCATGGCCCCGGTCAGCGGGTCCACCTGCTTGGAGGTGTTGTAGTAGCCGTTGAGCTCGTAGTGGGAGCTGTAGGCATCGCGGTTCTGGCTGCCGATGCCCAGCAGCAGGCTGGTGCCGCTGGCGTCGTCGGTACTGAAATCCAGGCCCTTGCGCTCCTTCAGGTAGTCCACCGGGTTGGACTCGAAGGCGCCGCCATGTACGTACCACTGGGGCGTCAGCTGGTATTTCAGGTAGCCGCCCCAGCTGCCGTAGGGCGGCGGCAGGATGCCGGTGGAAGAGTCGATGATCGGGTCGTTGCAGGTCACCGTGCTTTCGCAGTTGTAGATATAGAAGTAGCGCCGGGCGTTGGTCCGCCCCAGGCTCAGGTCGACCCGGCCGTCGAGCCAGGTCTGCTGGTAGGTCAGCAGGCTCAACTGGTTGCTGGTGAGGTCGTTGTGGATCGGCGCGCCGCCGAAGTAGCTGCCGGCGGCGCCCTGCCAGTTGCGCGAGGTGGGCACGCCGGTCTCGTGGTCGAGGATGAACAGCGTCTGCTCGAAGTGCAGGGTCGCGCCGTCGAGGCCGGCGAAGGTCCCCAGATCGATATCGGCGCCGACGAACAGGTCGCCGCTGTTGCCGAAACTGTGGGGCCGGGGGCCCGTGTCCAGGTTCTTCATGGCCAGGCTGAGGAACTGCACATGGGGCGTGATGCCACGGTCGGCCAGGTAGTCCCCCAGGCCGGACAGCGGGCCGGTACGCGGCGTGGGCGGCGTCTGGGCAAGGCAATCAAGGGGTAGCAGCAAGGCGGCCAGCAGCGGGCACAGCGCATAGGTTGCATTCATGTCGGGTACTCGATTCTTGTTGTTTTTGTCTTGAGTGTCGGTTGCACATCGTTTGTTCAGGCATCGGCCAGGGCCGGGGTCGGGTTGACCAGCACCTTGATCTGGCTCTTGTCTTGCAACAGCGCCTGGAAGCCTTGCTCCACCGCCTGTTCCAGGGCCAGGCAGCGGGTGACCGCCCGGCTCAGGTCCAGGCGCCCGCTGGCCAGCAGCTGGATCAGTTCGGGGTAGACGTGGCGGTAGCCGACGCTGCCGAGCAGGCGCAACTCGTTGTTCACCAGGTGGAAGGCATCGAACTGCACGTCGCCCATCAAGCCCACCAGCACCGCTTCGCCGCCCTTGCGCAGGCAGTGCAGGGCATGGCTCAGGGTCTGCTGGCTGCCGGCGGCCTCAAAGGCGCTGTCGATACCACCGGCGCTCAGCTGCCGCAGGCGTGCCTGCAGTTGCGGGTCGGCGCCGTCCAGGGCCTCAGAGGCGCCGAACTCCAGGGCCAGGCGCCGGCGCTCGGGGTCCAGGTCCACGGCGTAGATCCGTTCCACCCCTCGCAACCGTGCCAGTAGCACCAGCAGCAGGCCGATGGGCCCCAGGCCGAACACCGCGCAACTGTCGCCGGCCATCAGGCTGCTCTGGTTCAAGGCGTGGTAGGCCACCGCTGCCGGCTCCAGCACGGCCGCCTGCTTGAAGCTGACGCTGTCCGGCAGCAGGTGCAGCATGTAGGCCGGTACCACCGCCTGTTCGGCAAAGCCGCCGTCGCCCATCAGGCCGATAAAGCCCATGGATTCACAGAGGTTGTACTGGCCCATCTGGCAGTACGAGCACTCGCCGCAGCGGTATTCGGGTTCCACCGCAACCCGCTGGCCCAATAGCCGTGCATCCACGCCCTGGCCCAGGGCTACTACCTGGCCGCAGAACTCGTGGCCCAGGGTCAGCGGCGCCCGGCAACCGGACAGCGGGTGAGCCACCTGCTGAGGTATGGAGTGAGGGCCATCGACGTACTCATGCAGGTCGCTGCCGCAGATGCCGCAGTAGGCGACTTGCAGCAACACCTCGCCGGGGCCGGGCTGGCGCGGTTCCAGCTGAGTCAGGCGCAGGTCGCGGGCGGCATGCCATTGCAGTGCTTTGATCATGGGTTTCCTCCCAGGCTCGGGCTGGGTGCAGGGTTGGGGCCGGGGTGCCGGCGTTGTTGGCGGGCCAGTACCGCGGGGGCGGTTTCCTTGAGGAACAGGGCCAGCACGGCGGCCAGCAATGCGCCGCCGCAGGACATCCACATGACGATCGACAGGCCGAAGCGGTCGGCGGCGAAGCCGGCAATGGTCGGAGCGATGAAGCCGCCCACCAGCTCGCCGATACCCATGATCATGCCCAGGGCCGTGGCCATGACTTCGCGGGGCACGGTTTCCGCGGGGATGGTGGCCATGAACAGGGTGAAGCAGCCCAGGCCGGTGTAGGTCAGCAGCATCAGCACCCCGAGCATCCAGGGCGACGAGGCGTAGAGCAGGGCGATGGGACAGCAAGCGGCAATCAGCGAGAACAGCACCAGGGTCGGGCGCCGGCCGAGGCGGTCGGAGATTGCCGGCACGCCGAAGCCCCAGAGCACCCAGGCGCCTCCCAGGCAGCTCATCACCGTGCCCATGCTGGCCGGGCTGTAGTCGCGAACCTTGACCAGGAAGGTCGGGGTGAAGGAAATCAGGATGATGAACCAGGTCAGGAACACGCAGCTGATGAGGGTGCAGAGCACGATGTTGCGGCTCTTGAGCAGGGCCAGGCGATGGCTGCCACCCGGGCTGGACGGGGTGTGCGCTCGCGGTTCGTGTCGCGGTGGGTCGGGCTGCACGTAGCGCCAGATCAGCAGGGCGATCAGTAGCCCGGGAATCAGCGAAATGATGAAGGCGTGGCGCCAGCCGTAGGCTTCGGCCAGGGCGATCAGCACCGGCGGGCCGATCACCGCGCCCAACAGGCCCGCCGCCGACCCTTGCAGCAGGCCCATGTTCAGGCCCCGGCGATGGGGCGAGGAGGCTTCCACCATCAGCGATTGGGAGAGCGGCAGGATCGGCCCCTCGGCCAGCCCCATGATGGCGCGGAACAGCAAAAGGCTGAGAAAGCCGGTGACCAGCCCGGACAGCGCCGAGCACAGGGAAAACAGGATCACCGCGACGATCAGCAACGGCTTGCGCACGCCCCGGCGGTCCGACCAGGCACCCACCAGGGCCCCGGACACCGCCCAGGCCAGGGCCAGGATCGACGACAGCATGCCCAGGTGGCTGTTGCTCAGTTGCAACTCGTCAGCCATGAAGGGGAACAGGAAGGACAGCGCCAGACGATCGAAAAAGACGAAACCGAAGGTCAGGAACAGCACCCCCAGCAAGGTGTTCTCGTAACCGGCCTTGTTGTTTTTATAAGCCATGGTGGTTCTCCGAAGGAGGCGTGGGCAGCGCCGGTCAGCGGAACAGGGTGTCGATATGGGCGGCGCCCAGGCCGATCTTTTCGTAGTGGGCGCGGCACATGGCGATGTAGGAGTGCACGTCGAAGTAGCCGTCGGGCTCGCCCTGTTCGTCGAGCCAGATCAGCGGGCCCTTGACGATGAAGAACACCCGCATCGGCTGCTCATGCTCATAGGCCACCAGGGTGTGGCCTTCGCCCGGGGTCTCGTAGACGAAGTCCCCGGCGGTGGCGGTCCACTCGTGCTCCAGGTAGCCCCATTTGCCGGACAGGGTGTAGGCGAAGACTTCGTGGGGGTGGTAGTGGCGGTTCACCAGCCCGGCGCTGCGGGCCAGGAGAATGTCGCACCAGCGGTTTTCGCTGGGGGAGATCCACAGTGGCCGTGAGGACACGGTCTCGGTGAAGGGCACGTACAGGCTCAGGTCGTCGCTGGCGGCGTCGGGCAGGTAGACCTCCGGCTTGGCGTCGGGCTTGAAGCAGTTGGCGATCGGTTGCAGGTCTTTCCAGAATTCACGGTGGGCGGCTTCGGGCATGGTGGGCCTCGGTTGTTGTTATGGGAGGAGCCTGGGCAGCCGGGCAGGGCGGCCATGGGGGTACGGCGCAGACTTTAGGTCGGGAGCGGGGCAAGGGTTTGCACGGATCGGACTGGTTGTTTGTCTGTTTCGGACGGCTTTTTTCCTACGGCCGATAGAGAGCCGATGACGCACTCAAAGCGACCGGGCCCCACTGCGTTTCAAGTTGACAGGCTATATAGTTCAGATGTTAATGAATGGCCGCAGCCCGCAGTGCCTGCGGCCCCAGGTGTCCGGACACTGCCTTGCCGTCCGGGGAACATCCCGCCGCCATGAGAAGAACAACAATGTCTCCATGCGCCTTGCTCGAAACCCGGCATGCCAGCACCCAGGCCGTCGACCTGGACCAACGCCTGGCCTTCTGGGAGGACTACAACGCCAGCACCCTGGTGGGGCTCAAGTGCAACTCCTACGCCGAGGGCGGTTTCGCCGCCAGCCAGGACAACCTGCAATTGAGCGCCATGCGCCTGGCCCGCATCGTCGGCAACGAACACGTGGTGGAGCGCGACACCTCGATGATCCGCGGCGTGCCCAAGGAGTCGATCTTCGTGTCCCTGGTCACCGGCAGCGGCTCGTTCTTCTACCAGGATGGCGCCTGCCAGGTGCTGGAGCCGGGGGAGCTGGTGGTCTACCGCACCGACAAGCCCTATCTGTTCGGCTTTTCCGGGGCCATGCGCCAGTTCATCTTCGACATTCCCCAGCAGCAGTTCGCCGAACGCTGCCTGAAACGCTTCGACCGGCCTTTGCGGATCAGCGTCGAAAGCGGGGTCCAGCGCCTGTTGCTGCGCACCCTGGGCGAACGTACCCGGGGCTTTTTCCAGCAACCCCTGTGCGCCGAGGCCGAGGCTTATCAGGAGCAGGCCTTCGAGCTTCTGGCCAGCATCATTGCCGGGCATGTGGGGGAACGGCCAATCAACGCCCTGAGCGCCTCCTACCTGCTGGCGGCCAAGCAATGCATCCATGAACAGCTGGCCGACCCGACCCTGAGCTGCGAGCGGGTGGCGGCCCAGACCGGCATTTCCACCCGGCACCTGGCCCGGCTGTTCGCCCTGGAAGAAACGCTACCCAGCCGCTTCATCCTGGAAAAACGCCTGCAACAGGCCCGTCAACTGCTGTGCAGCAGCCAGGGAGCGGGCCTGGATATCAGCGAGATCGCCTACCGGCACGGCTTTGCCAGCCAGGCGCATTTTGCCCGGGCCTTCAAGAGCCGCTTCCAGCAAACCCCCAGTGAGGCACGCGCCCTGGGGTTAGCCGCAACCCTGGCAAGCCCGGCAGCCGAAAGCGTCGGTCACGCCTGTGGCGACAATCTCCGGGGCCTGGAGCAAGGCAACTGACCCACCCGGGCCACACTGTTGCAGCAAGTAGCCCAGGGGAGCGGGGGAAGGATGGCCGGTTGGGCAGAGCGGCGTTCCGCTGGCTGGAGCCCGGGCTCCGGGGAACGCCGTTGGTGGATGCCGCCGCTCGGGTGGCGGGGCTTGCCCGTTCCGGCACCAGAGCGGGGGTCAGCGCCCGGCAGCCTCCATGGCTTGGGCTTGAAGGTCGAGCAACTGGCGTTGAAAGGTCACGAATGGCTCCTTGGGCTGTTGCAGGCGTACGAACTCCAGCATCGGGTCGGCGACGGCGGTGCGGATTCCCGACAGCGCCTCCAGGGTGGCCAGCCCGCAAAACGGTACGTAGGCCTCGGAGTAGCCGCCTTCATGCACCAGCACCAGGCGCCCTCGGCACAGGCGCTCGGCAGCATCCTTCAGGCACTGGGTCATCTCGCGGAACGAGTCACTGTGCAGCAGCATCCGCGCGAGGGGGTCCACGGCGTTGGCGTCATAGCCACAGGCGACAATGATCAGCTCCGGCTCGAAGCGCTCCAGGGCCGGTATCACGATGCGCTGCATGGCGTACAGGTAGGCGTCGTGGCCACTGCCTGGCAGCAGCGGAATATTGATGTTGCAGCCCAGGCCGGCGCCGCGCCCGCGGTCCTGTTCACCGCCATAGCCCGGGGGGAAGCAGCCATCCTGGTGCAGAGACAGGGTCAGCACGTCGGCCCGCTCCTCGAAGATCGACTGGGTGCCGTTGCCGTGGTGCACGTCCCAGTCGATGACCGCTACCTTGCCCAGTCCATGACGTGCCTTGGCGGCCTCGATGGCGATGGCGATGTTGGCCAGGAAACAGAAGCCCATGGCCTGGTCGCGGGTGCAGTGGTGTCCCGGTGGACGGGACAGGGAATAGGCGTTATCGGCTTCGCCGCTGAGCACGGCGTCCACGGCGGCCATGGCCAGCCCGGCGGACAACTGGGCGATTTCATAGCTGCCCGGGCCCACCGGCGCCTCGTCGCCGAGGTGACCGCCACCGGCGTCGCTCAAGGCCTTGAAACGCTGCAGGTAGGCAGCACTGTGGACCCGCAGCAGGTCGTCTTCGGTGGCCGCTGCGGCGCTGCGCAGGTGCAACTGTCGGGTCAGGCCGGAGACATCCATCAGGCTTTTCAAACGGCGTTTGGTTTCCGGTGATTCGGCGTGCCCGGCGGCGGCTGGCGGCTGTACCCAGCCCCCCACCGGCAGGGTCAGGACGTGGGGGCCGCCGCTGTGCCACAGGCTGAGTTCGTCGAAGAAAAACGCGCTTTTACAGGTCATGGTGATATCCATTTTTCAGGGTGGAATTTACAACGCGACAGCGGCTGGCCCAGGCCCTCGGTGCCAGGGGCATCAGGGCACCGAGAGCGTTAGCGTGCAGGCCGGCAACTGAGTACCAGGGCCATGGACAGCAGGGTGATTGCGGCGCCCGCCAGCAGCAGCCCGCGGAAGCCGCCGCTGCCTTCGATCAGCCGCCCGGCGATGGTCGGGCCTATGGCCAGGCCGGCGCTGATCACCAGGTTGGAGGCGTTCATCAGGCGGCCGCTGCGGTCCATTTCGGCCATGCGCGCGAGGATCAGCGGCAGGATGAAGGTCCAGGTGAACTTGAACACCAGCGCCGCCAGGGCAAAGCGCGCCAGTTGCGGCTGGCCCAGAAGCAGCAGCACCGAGCCGGCCATCAGGCCGTAGCCCAGCAGGAGCAGGGCGCTACGGGGCAGGCGATCGCCGAACAGGGTGGCGCACAGGGCGCCGGCAATGCCCATCAGGGTGGCGATGGCCAGCACGTCGCCGCTGGTCTGTGCCGAAAGGCCGGACTGGCCACCGATGGCGCCGATGAAGGTCCAAACCCCGCTGAGGCTGATGTAGAAGGTCAGGATGCCGAGAATCCCCAGGGTGGCCTTGGCCCTGGAAACCGGCGGGGCCTTGGCTTCATGGCTGGCGGCCTTCGCCGCGCCCGCTGGAAAGCTGCGAGCCAGGGGCAGGCACAGCAGCATCAGCAGCGCCATGATCAGGTAGCACGCACCCAGGCCGAAGCGCTCGAAGAGCATGGGCAGCAGGCTCAGGCCGATGGCCCCCAGCACCAGCTGGCCCATCACCCAGAAGCCGTAGGCGCGACTGGGGTTGGGGCTGGCGGCGGCGCTGGCCAGGCAGATGATCATCAGCGAGCCGCCGGCCAGGGCACTGCACGAGCGTGCGATCAGCAGCAGCGAATAGTCGTTGGCGAGCATCGACAGCAGGTTGGCGAGAATGAACAGCAGGGCGCTGCACAGCGCCGCGCGGCGCCAGTCGATGTGTTTCAGCCACCAGATGGCGGGCAGGGTGGCCAGGCTCATGGCCCCCAGCTCGGCGGAAAACAGGTCGCCGATCTGGGAGGGGCTCAGTTGCCACTGGCTGGCCAGTTGCGCGGCAATGGCCGGGGCCGTCAGCAGCACCGCGGGGGTGATGGCGGCGAACAGCACGATGGCCGCCTGGAGCCCGAGGGGCTGGCGGGTGATCGGCGGGTTCTGGCTCAAGGCGGGGTTCTGGGTGTTCATGGACAGGCTCCTAAGGCAAGGGGGTCAGAACACATGGACCAGGCGCAGCAGGGCGTCGGTGCCGGCAAAGCCGTTCTGGGTGGCGACGTTCTGCGACAGGCCGAACATCAGCTGGTTCTGCTTGTCCAGCCAGTGGCCGAGCTCGAACCCGACCTGGGTGTAGCGCTTGTGGGTGTCGTCGATGCGCCGGTCGTTGATCCGCAGTTCGCCGCCATCGGCGTGGATCAGGCGCAGGGCACCATAGGTGGCGGGGGTGAAGTCGTAAGAGGCGAAGGCCTGCAGGCGGTAGAGCGGGTCCTGCTTGAGGTCGCTGCCGAAGTAGTCGTCGTTGGTGCCATAGAGCTGGGCTTCCAGGTTGGCCTCCAGCACCCACTTTTCCCCCAGGCCCTGGGTGTAGTTGTAGACAAAGGTCGCGCCCCAGCGGTTGGCCCCGGGGGAGACGTCGGGGTTGCGCCCGTGGTACTCGCCCACGGGCAGCGTGATCAGGGTCAGCAGGCCGCTGTAGGTGCGGGTTTGCGGCTGGTTGATGAAGAACAGCGTGCCGCCCACCTGGGGGTCGCCAAAGCCGCTTTCGCCGGTGTGGCGTTCGGCGCCGGGCAGGCGCGCGTCGATATCGGCGAAGGGCACGATGAACTGCGGGGTACAGAGGGTGCCGCACAGGTCGCTGAAGAACACTTGGCGGTAGGCCATGGCATTGACTCGCAGCTCGGCCTTGCCCGTGCTGTCGGCCGGGCCGTGGAAATCACCGGCGCGGGTGGCGGGCAGGTACAGCACGCCCAGGCTGGTGCCCGCTGGGGCGGCGAAGAAGTCCCGGGCATTGAGGTCGGCGGCGTTCAGTGAAAGGCTGGCCAGGGTAGCCGTCAGGGCCAGGGTGATGCGGGGCACGGGCGTGGTCATGGGCGGTGCGTCTCTTGTTGGAGTTGTTGTTCGGCGAACGGCTCGCCGGCACACGGCAGGGGCTGGAAAAAGGGCAAAGGCTGCCCGTGGCCGTCACATTCGACGGCACTGATCAAGGGTGGTCAGGGGGCGGAATCAGCCGGGAGGGGCATGCAGCAACTGGGCGATGCGGGCCTTGTCCTTGACCCCGAGCTTGCTGTAGATGGCCCGAATGTGATGGCGCACGGTGTTGGGCGACATGCCCAGGTCCCGGGCCACTTCCTTGTAGGTCTTGCCTTCGCCGAAGCACTGGGCGACGGCATTTTCCCGTGGGCTGAGCCGGGGCAGCAGGTTGCGGCTGCGGGCCGCCAGGAGGCAGAGGTCGCCTACCGCTGAGGATTCCACCTGCAGGGACTTGCCTTCGAAGCCGACGGGGTCCAGCGCCATGGGCAGTTGCGGGCCGCTCCACTGCGGCCATTCATGCAGCAGCAGGTCGACGAAGCCGCGTTCGGCGCATTGCAGCACGCCGCGCTGGTCGCACACGGCCAGGGCCAGGTTGCGCGGGCCGGTGAGTTTCTCGCGCATGGCCACCAGGGTGCGGATCTGGTTGGCCGACACTGCGGCCACCAGGTGCAGCATCAGGTTGTTCAGCAGGTGGCAGTCGCCCTGGTTGAAGCGCGGCGCTCCCGGGGCGCGGTACAGCGCCAGGTGATTGTTCAGGTGGGTGTGGGGGTCGATGTGCACCACGCACAGCAGTTCGCCAATGTTGTACTGGCGGCCCAGCCAGTTGAGGCCGGGGCCGTTGTCCGGATCGGCCATGTCGACGATCACCGCCCGGCCCGGCACCTCATGGACCCGGCTCACCGTGACATCGATGTGGCGGATCGATTGCCAGTCCGGCAGGTAGCTCGGTGGCAGGCGGTACAGGTAGCAGCTGTGTTCATCCGGCAGGCCATCCACCAGTGCGGCACGGCCCCACCAGGCGCTGTCGAAGGGCAGGAGCCTGCTGATGCGCGCCAGTGCATGCTGGTGCAGGTTTTCGATGTCCCTGTTCTGCGCCAGTTGCTGCAGTTCAAGGGTCAGTTCGCTAAAGGCCTGCAACAGGCTGGCCGGGGCACGCTCGGGGTGGTTCATGGGTCTGTACCTCTGTGCGACGTTGTTATTGTTTTCGTCACGGAAGGGGTTTGGGACCGGTACGTCAGGGGACGTGGGCAGGGCCTGGTTCGAGTATCGATGGCTTGGAAGAGCCGCGCCATCCTACAGATGCAGGAGGTGGCCCTTGGCCCGGATGCCGGCGGGCATCCAGGCGCGGGAAATGACGGCCAGGAGGGAAGGGTTCAGGCCGCCCGGCAAGGGTGGGCCAGGCGATGGAAGCAACGGCTGAAGTACACCAGTGAGTCGCCGTGCTCCAGCACGCCGATTTCATCCAGTTCCACCAGCATTACCGAGTGTGTGCCGATTTCCTGGACCTCGGTGATGCGCCCCTGCAGGCTGGCCAGGGCGCCCTCCAGCACCGGCAGGGCCTGCAGGCCGTCGCGCCAGGGGTGCAGGCCGAAGCGCTGGTCCATGGCCACGCCGGTCATGCCGGCAAAGTGCCGGGCCACTTCTTCGTGTTCGCCGCTGAGGACGTTGACGCACAACCGCCCGTTGCCCTTGAACACCGGGTTCAGGGCGCTGTTGCGGTTGACGCAGACCATCAGTGTCGGCGGGCTGTCGGTGACCGAGCAGACCGCCGTGGCGGTGATGCCGCAGCGGCCGGCGGGGCCGTTGCTGGTGATGACGTTGACCGCTGCGGTCATGTGCGCCATGGCGTTGCGAAAGGCGAGTTGCTTGGGATCGAGTACAGACATGACGAATTCCTCGTGGACGCAGGGCATTGCGCTGCAGGAGCCGGCTTGCCGACGAAGGGGCCTGGGGCCTTGTGGCGCTCTGGCGGGTGTTTTCGCTGGCAAGCCAGCGCCTGCACAAGCCCGCTCCTGCATGTGGCGTGGGCTATTGGCGGATGCGGTCCAGCATGTTGATGTCATCCGGGTTGCTCAGGTGCGGCACGGTCCAGCCGTCGAGGTCGTAGTCCCCCAGGCACTTGTCCACCAGGTCGGTCATGGCTTTCATCGAGCCGCTGGCCTGGGCGTGGCGCAGGCACTGCATGCGGATCTCGTCCTGGCTGCCGGCGTAGTTGATCTCGTACAACTCGTGGCGGCCGCCGAATTCGGTGCCGATGGCGTCCCACAGCAGCTTGAGGATCTTGATCCGCTCCTCGTGGCCCATGCCCCCGGAGCCCCGGCAGTAGGTACCGAGGTACTGGTTGAGGACCGGGTCCTTGAGGTCGCGGGAGCCGGAGGGCAGGTAGATCAGGCCGCTGGCCACCACCTGCTCGATGATCTTCTTGATGTCGGTGTAGGCCTGGGGCGCCAGCACCCGGTAAGCCTGCAGCGCCTGGGTACTGGGCAGGTAGACGCCGTTCATCCATTCACTGGCGTTGCCATGCATGGCGTCGGTCAGGGACCAGAACAGGTTGCGCCAGGCCACCACTTCGCCAACCTGCGCCTGGACCCCGCGGAACTCCAGGGAACCGGTGCATTGCAGGGCCTTGACCAGCAACCCGGTGATGAAGTCGAGCTTGACCGCCAGCCGGGTACAGCCCTGCATCGGGAACAGGCGGCCGAACCCGCCCTGGGGGAACCATTGGCGGCAGCGCTCGAAATCGCGGTAGATCAGCACGTTTTCCCAGGGGATGAACACCTTGTCCATGATCAGGATCGCGTCGTTCTCGTCGAAGCGGCTGGACAACGGGTAGTCGAAGGGCGAGCCGGTCATGCCGGCCTGAAGTTCATAGGAAGGGCGGCAGATCAGCTTCATGCCCCGGGTGTTCATCGGTGCGATGAACATCAGGGCGAAATCGGTGTTGTCCCCCAGCAACTGGGCCGAGCCCTGGCCGACGAAGTTGTAGTGGGTCAGGGCCGAGTTGGTGGCCACCACCTTGGCGCCGCTGACGATGATCCCGCCTTCGACTTCCTCGTCCACCGAGATGAACACGTCCTTGACCTGATCCACCGGTTTGTCGCGGTCGATGGGTGGGTTGACGATGGCGTGGTTGAGGTAGAGGCAGGCTTCCTGGATGCGCTTGTACCAGGTGCGGGCGTTGTCTGCGAAGCGCCCGTAGAACTCCGGGTTGGCCCCCAGGGCGCTGCCGAAGGCGGCCTTGTAGTCGGGGCTGCGGCCCATCCATCCATAGGTCAGGCGCGACCAGTCGGCGATGGCGTCGCGCTGCTGGCGCAGTTCATCGGGGCTTTTCGCCGAACGGAAGAACTTGTGGGTGTAGCCGCCGTTGCCGGTGTCGGTGTCCCAGCACAGTTGCTCCTTGGTGGCCGGGTCGTGCAGGGCGTCGTACAGGCGGGCCATGGAGGCCGCGGAGTTGCGGAAGGCCGGGTGGGTGGTGACGTCCTTGACCCGGTCGCCATAGATGTAGATTTCACGGTCGTCGCGCAGGCTGGCCAGGTATTCGGCACCGGTCAGCGGGCGGTCGGTTGCGGCACGAAAGTCTTCAGGTTTCATATCCAGTCTCAGCGTTGTTTTTATTGACTGGGGCCATGATGGGCAGCCGCGGGAATGGACTAAATGGCTTTTCCGGCGAATGAATTGCACTTTTCATAGGGAGGCGGGTGGCCGGAGCCAGGGTCGAAAACGGTGGCTGAGGGGCGATGCTGTAGCGCTTTATCGATTCACTTCGCGTTGTGTTGTATCAGCAGTGATACACCGGTCACATTCAGAAATATTTTTAACAATCAGCCATATGAAAGCTCAAGTTCGGCCGATATCTCTGACAGGCCCGCGGACTTCCAACAGCGCGGCGCCCCACGTCGGCACAGCCCCTGATGCGCCGACGGCTCAACGGCATGGATGCCTGTCGCCCGTTCTCCCTCGAGAGTCGTCCTATGTCCTTGCGTAACCTGAATATCGCCCCTCGTGCTTTCCTCGGTTTTGCCTTCATTGCCTTGCTGGTCGTGGTGCTGGGGGTGTTTGCGGTCAATCGCATGGCGGTGATCCGCGAAGCCTCGATGGACATGGAAAGCAACCAGCTGCCCAGTGTCGGCTTTCTCGGCAACCTCACCGAGAACGTGCTGCGCCTGCGGATTCTTTCCTTCCGTGTGCTGGTGAACCGCGAGCCGGCAGGCCTGGCAGAAGCCCAGACGCGCATCGGCGTGCTGGTGGACAACGCCAGAAAGGCCCAGGCCAGCTATGCGGCCTTGCCGGCGGGGCCGCAGGAGGCTGCGCTGTACAAGACCTTCGCTACGACCCTGGACAACTACCTGCAGGCGCAGAACGAGATGCTCGAACTGTCGCGCCAGAACAAGCTGGATGAAATGCGCAGCCTGATCAATTCGCGGATCAAGGAAGGCACAGACCAGATGGGCGAGCAGTTGAACCAACTGATCGCGATCAACGCTGCTGATGCCAGGAGCGCTTCCAAGGCTGCCGGCGAGCACTACAGCAGCGCCATCGCCGGGATTGTGGCGGTGGCTGTGCTTGCCGCGCTGCTGACCATTGTTCTGGCGCTGTTGCTCACCCGCAGCATCGTCACCCCCCTGAACAGGGCCCTGAATGCCGCTCAGGTGATCGCCGGCGGCAACCTGCGCCAGGCCATCGAGGTCGATGGCAAGGACGAGCCGGCGCGGCTGCTGCAGGCCCTGGCCGAGATGCAGGCCAGCCTGCGCCGCACCATCGAGCAGATCGCCGGCTCGGCGACCCAGCTGGCCTCGGCCTCGGAAGAACTCAGCGCGGTCACTGAAGAGGCTTCCCGCGGCTTGCAGCAGCAGAACAACGAGATCGAACAGGCGGCCACCGCGGTCAACGAAATGACCGCCGCGGTGGAGGAGGTGGCGCGCAACGCGGTGTCCACTTCCGAGGCTTCCCGGCAGTCGACCCAGGCCGCTCGCGAAGGTCGCGACCGGGTGGTGGAAACCGTGGACGCGATCCAGACCATGACCCACGATGTGCAGAGCACCTCGGTGATGATCGAAGGCCTGGCGACCCAGGGCCGGGATATCGGCAAGGTGCTGGACGTGATCCGCGCCATCGCCGAGCAGACCAACCTGCTGGCCCTCAACGCGGCCATCGAGGCGGCCCGTGCCGGCGAGGCCGGGCGCGGCTTTGCGGTGGTGGCCGATGAGGTGCGGGCCCTGGCCCATCGGACCGCCCAGTCGACCCAGGAAATCGAGAAGATGGTGGCCGGCATCCAGAACGGCACGGGCGACGCGGTGGAGTCGATGCAGCAGAGCAACCAGCGTACCCAGAGCACCCTGGAACTGGCCCGCGCCGCGGGTGTGGCCCTGGAGCAGATTGCCGAATCCATCAACCAGATCAACGAGCGCAACCTGGTGATCGCCAGCGCCTCGGAAGAGCAGGCGCAGGTGTCCCGCGAGGTGGACCGCAACCTGGTGAACATCCGCGACCTGGCCACCCAGTCGGCGGCCGGAGCCAACCAGACCAGCGCCGCCAGCCATGAGCTGTCGCGCCTGGCGGTGGACCTGAACGCTCTGGTGGCGCGTTTTGTGATCTAAGCGTCCAACGGCGCTGGCGCTCGCTCGACGAGTGCCGCGCCAGCACCTAGGGTTCTGGCTGAAGCATCTTTCATGGAGAAAGCGATGCGCTATTCAGCCCTGACCCAACGGATTGCCGGAGAAGGTTCCGCCGCCTGGGATATCCATTACCGAGCTTTGGCCTTGCGCGAGCAGGGGCGCGATGTGCTGTTGCTGACCATCGGCGATCCGGATTTCGACACCCCCCGGCCGGTGGTCCAGGCGGCCATCGACAGCCTGCTGGCCGGTGACACCCACTATTCGGACGTGCGCGGCAACCTGGCGTTGCGCAGTTGCATCGCCCGTTGCCACCACCAGCGCACCGGGCAGATCGTCGATGCCGAGCACGTGGTGGTGCTGCCGGGGGCGCAGTGTGCGGTGTTCTCCGTGGCCCAGTGCCTGCTGGGCCCTGGGGACGAGGTGCTGGTGGCCGAGCCCATGTACGTCACCTACGAAGGGGTGTTCGGTGCCTGTGGCGCCACCGTGGTGCCGGTGCCGGTACGGGCCGAGCAGGGCTTTCGCCTGGACCCGCAGGAAGTGGCGGCGCGCATCAGCCCGCGGACCCGGGCCATGCTCATCAACAGCCCCAACAACCCCTCCGGGGCCAGCCTGTCCCTTGATGACTGGCAGGTCCTGGCGCGGTTGTGCATGGAGCATGACCTGTGGCTGGTTTCCGACGAGGTCTACGGCGACCTGCTGTACGAAGGCCAGCACCTGAGCCCGGGCGGTCTACCGCGAATGGGTGGGCGCACCGCCACCATCAACAGCCTGTCCAAGTCCCATGCCATGAGCGGCTGGCGGGTGGGCTGGGTGATCGCTCCGCCGGTGCTGGTCGGGCACCTGAGCAATCTGGCCCTGTGCATGCTCTATGGCCTGCCGGACTTCATCCAGAATGCGGCAGTGGTGGCGCTGACCCGCGAACTGCCGGAACTGCCACAGATGCGCGAGGAGTACCGCCAGCGCCGCGACCTGGTGTGCACGCTGCTCGGGCAGTGCCCGGGCTTGCGGCCAGTGCTGCCCGATGGCGGCATGTTCGTCATGGTCGACGTACGCCGCACCGGGCTGGGCGCCCAGGCGTTCGCCGAGCGACTGCTGGAGGGTTATGGGGTTTCGGTGCTGGCGGGCGAAGCCTTCGGCCCCAGCGTGGTCGGGCACATCCGCATTGCCCTGGTGCTGGACCGCGAACGGCTGGCCGAAGCCTGCCGCCGCATCGCCCAGTGCACCGCGCAACTCCTGGCCCTGTAGGAGCCGGCTTGCCGGCGAAGAGGTCCCAGAGCCCTGCATCGCCCTTGCCGACGCCTTCGCTGGCAAGCCAGCTCCTACGGTGCAACGCAACGCCGAGCGTACCTTGCGTAGGAGCCGGCTTGCCGGCGAAGAGGCCCTTGAGTCTTCCATCGCCCTTGCCGACGCTTTCGTTGGCAAGCCAGCTCCTACAGAGGTGGGGCGCTTTCGGGGGTTAGAAGCGCAGGGTCGCGCCGGTGGTCAGCCAGCGATCGCGGTCTTCGGTCAGGTGCTGGCCAACGATCAGGTCCAGGTCCAGGTGCTGGCCCAGGTGCAGGCGCGGGCCGGCCTGCCAGCCCTGTTCGCCGCCGCGTTGGCCGTAGCGCTCGGCAATCAGGGTCAGGCTCTGGGCCAGGTCGTACTCCAGCCCGCTGCCCCAGGCCCAGCGGTGGCTCTGGTCGCCGTCGTCATAGGCGTGGGCCCAGCCGGCATTCAGGTTCAGGCGCAGGCTGGCAACAGGGCTGAAGGTCAGTGGCAGGGCGAGGTCGCCACCGTCGAAGCTGTGGCTGCGGTTCAGGGCCCAGTGGGCGGAGCCGGCCAGGGCCAGTTGCAGGCCCAGGTCTTCACGGTCCAGCAGGGCCAGCTTGACCTGGGGGCTGAGCTGGGTCTCGCCCTGGCCGTCGGCCTGCTGGCGCTGCATCGCGGCCCCCAGTTGCACCCAGGGCAGTTGGCTGAAGGTGCAGGTCGGGGCCACCACGCTGGTGTGGCTGGAGCCCTGGTGGCGGGTGCTCTGGTACCAGACATCGACATTGCATTCCCCGGGAGCGTTGATGGCGCCGTCGTCCACCACGTAGGCGCCGCCGGCGGCCTGGGCCTTGGAGCACAGGGCCAGGGTGGCGGTCGCGCTGGCGGTGAGGGCGAGGAACAGCAGGTTGCGCTTGAGCATGCGGCTTTTCGCGGCAGGCAGAGGGTGGCCAAAGGCGCTGGAACGCGAGGGGCGATGTGGGGTGTGCTTGGACATGGCGGATCTCGTTCTGGGTTGGGGCACCGGTGCATCTGGCGTGCGGGCCGGTGCAGAGGGTGGCGGCTTGGGAGGCTTACTGGTCGGCCATCGACAGAACCTGGATCTGCCGGGCCCGGGCCTGGGCCAGCAGTTCTTCGGTGTCTTCCCCACCGGGCAGGGCGAGGACGATGTCGGGGCGGCTGTCGGCCAGCATGAAGGCGTTGCGCAGGCGTTCGGCGTGCTTGCCATGGCGTTGCCAGTTGGGCGGGTAGCGGACGATGTCGGCGCCGATGTCCCGGGCCCAGTCCTCGATATGGGCGCCGAGGAACTGGCTGCCGCCATGAATCACCACGCGGGTTTCATGCAGGCGCTGAAAGGCGTCGAGGACCTGGCGGCACCGGCGGTCGTCGGCGTAGTAGCGCCCGGCGCAGATCAGGACGCGCATGGGCTGTTCTCCTTTACCGGGCTGATGCTGGTCTCGCCGGGCAGCGGTTCGTTGAGGTAAGCGTGCTCGATGTCCCGTTCACCGGCGCGCTCCAGGGCCGGGTAGGCCAGGGCGGCGATGTGGTGGTGAACCCGGCGGTAGTCGCGCAGCAAGCGCTGGAAAATGTCCCCAGATTCGGCCCAGGCGCCACGGTCTTCGCGCAACTTGCGAAAGTGCTCGCGGCTGGCGGCGGCTTCCAGGCGCCGCACGTTTTCCTTGCGCGCCACCAGTTGGTGGGCGGTGGGCAGGTCTTCGCGCAGGAACACGGTGATGGCCAGGCTCAGGCTGTCCAGCAGTTCCTGGTGCAGCGGGTACAGGGTGCTCAGCTCGAACTCGGAAAACGGCTCGCCACGGCGCAAGCGCCGCGCGGCCAGGTGCGCCAGGCTGGTGGCGAGAATGTCCCCGGCGTGTTCCAGGTTGATCACCAGCAGCAGGATTTCCTGGGAGCGGTCGGCATCCTGGTCGCTGATGCCTTCCTTGCCGATATCCGCCAGGTAGGCGCGGATCGCCGCGCTGAGCAGGTCCAGGGACTGATCGATATGGCGCACCTGATCGGCATTGGCCTGGTTGGCGGTG
Source organism: Pseudomonas protegens CHA0 (assembly GCF_000397205.1). Taxonomy (NCBI): domain Bacteria; kingdom Pseudomonadati; phylum Pseudomonadota; class Gammaproteobacteria; order Pseudomonadales; family Pseudomonadaceae; genus Pseudomonas; species Pseudomonas protegens. The sequence goes on along the minus strand of NC_021237.1, from coordinate 3,791,111 downwards.
CGAAACAGCTGCAGCACCCGGTCGAGCATGCCCGAGAGCATGTCGGCCATGCGCAAGGCTTCGCGGGCGGCGTTGGACAGGCCGATATTGGCCACTTCCAGGCCGGCTTCGTCCAGGTACAGCGGCATGCCCGGGTCGGTCACCGCGGCCGGGGCCGGCAGCAGCCGGGTCAGCAGCTTGGCCATTGGCCCGGTGAAACCGATGAACAGCAGCGCCAGCACCAGGCTGAAGGCAGTGTGCAGGGCCACCACCAGCAGTGCCGGAGGCAGTTGCTCGATGACGTGCCACTGGCCCAGGGTGGCGATCCAGGGCATCAGCAGCGCCGCTCCCGACAGGCGCACCAGCAGGTTGCCCAGGGGCAGGCGCCGGGCCACGTTGCCGCTGGCGCTGAGCAGCGAGGGCAGGGTGCTGCCGAGGTTGACCCCCAGCACCAGGGCCATGCTGGTGGCCGGCGACAGCAGCCCAGTACCGGCCAGCGAGGCAATCAGCAGCACCACGGCAACGCTGGAGTGGCACATCCAGGTCAGCAGCAGCGCCACCAGCAGGGCCAGCAGCAGGTCGCCGTCGAGGCTGGTCATCACCAGCTGGAACACTGGGGTACCTTCCACCGCCCCCAGGGTCGCGCCGAGCATGCCCAGGGCCAGCAGCATCAGGCCCAGGCCGATCAGTGCGCAGCCGATGCTTTCAAAGCGCGAATCGTCCCGCAGGCGAAAGCACAGGAAGCCCGCCAGCAATGCCACAGGTGCCGCCAGCGAGAGGTCGAGGCTGAGCAGCTGGACCACCAGGGTCGAGCCGATATTGGCCCCCAGCATCACCGCCAGCGCCGGGGCCAGGCCCAGGGTGCCGGCGGCGGTGAAGGAGCTGGCCATCAGGCTCACCGCAGTGCTGCTTTGCACCACGCCGGTGATGCCGACGCCGCACAGCAGCGCCAGCCAGCGGTTGTTCAGGTGTTGCCCGAGCCAGTGCCGCAGCGGGCTGCCGAAGCCCCGCAGGAGTGAGCCGCAGATCATCTGCGAGCCCCACAGCAACAGCGCGATGGCGCCGGCCAGGTTGATCAGAAGAGTAGTGCCCGACATGAGTATTCTCCCGGGACTGTGACAGGTTTCAGGCAATCGCCAGGCGCAGCGAGGCGCGGGTGATGGCGGCGCTGAACCCCAGCAGGAAACGCATTTCAACGGCGCTCAGCAGGCCCCGCACATAGAGGCGGATGCTCAGGCGGGCGAGCAGCCTGGCGCAGGCGCACAGGCCGCAGACCAGCAAGGCCTTCAGGCCGCGTTGCAACAGCGAAAAAGCTTTGAAAAACATGGCGATGCTCCTTTCGGGCGAACAGCGTCGCCGTCGACAGGGCGCTGGCCGCGCCGACGGTGGCATCGTTGGTTTGCTGTATCTGGTGCGACCGCCGTGGGGCGGTCGCACCGGGCTCAGGCCCTTAGAACCACTGCTTGAAGCGGCGGATGTACAGGGTCTTCATGGTCTGGGCGACCACGCAGTAGCTGAGCAGGGTACCCACCAGCCAAGGGAAGTATTCCCATGGCAGCGGCACCAGGCCGACCATGCTGCCCAGAGGCGAGAAGGGCACATAGATACCCAGTGCCATCACCAGGCCCGTGGCGAGCATGACCGGCAGTGCCGCGGTGCTCTGGATGAACGGGATCTTGCGGGTGCGCAGCATGTGCACCACCAGGGTCTGGGAGAGCAGGCCTTCGATGAACCAGCCGGACTGGAACAGGGCGGCCATTTCCACGCTGTTGGTGGCAAACACGTACCACATTAGGGCAAAGGTGGTGATGTCGAAGATCGACGAGGTCGGCCCGATCCACAGCATGAAGCGCCCGATGTTCTTGGCGTCCCACTTGCGTGGCTTGCTCAGGTATTCCTTGTCCATCTTGTCCCACGGCAGGGCCAGCTGGGAGAAGTCGTACATCAGGTTCTGCAGCAGCAGGTGGATCGCCAGCATCGGCAGGAACGGAATGAAGGCACTGGCCACCAGCACCGAGAACACGTTGCCGAAGTTGGAGCTGGCGGTCATGTTCAGGTACTTCATGATGTTGCCGAAGGTCTCGCGACCCTTGATCACCCCTTCCTCCAGCACCATCAGGCTCTTTTCCAGGAGGATGATGTCCGCCGATTCCTTGGCAATGTCGGTGCCGCTGTCCACCGAGATGCCGACATCGGCATCGCGCAGCGCCGGAGCGTCGTTGATGCCGTCGCCGAGAAAGCCCACGGTGTGGCCGTTGGCCTGCAATGCCTTGAGCACCCGGGACTTCTGCAGCGGGGTGAGCTTGGCAAATACCGTGCGCTCTTCCACCAGGCGCCCCAGCACTTCGTCGTCCATGCGCTCGATGTCACGACCCAGCAGCGGCTCGCCGACCTCCAGGCCGACCTCGCGGCAGATCTTCGCGGTGACGATGGCGTTGTCACCGGTCAGTACCTTCACGGTGACCCCGTTGTCGCGCAGGGCGGCAATCGCCGGGCCGGCGGTTTCCTTCGGCGGATCGAGGAAGGTCAGGAAGCCTTCGATCACCAGCTCGCGTTCGTCGCTGGCGCTGTACTGGTTCTTGATCTGGTCCCGGGCGATGTCACGGGTGCCCACCAGCAGCACGCGGAAACCGTCGCGGTTGTAGTCTTCGGCCAGTTGCAGCAACTCGGCACGCAGGGCAGCGTCGATGGTATGGGTGACACCGTTCTTGCGGACCCGAGTGGCGGTTTCCAGCATTTCTTCCACCGCGCCCTTGCACACCAGCAGGTGGTGGCCGCGGGCATCGGCGAGGATGACCGACAGGCGCCGCCGGACGAAGTCGAACGGTAGCTCATCCACCTTGCGCCAGGCGGCAGGCGGGGTGAAGTGCGGGTTCTCCTCGGCGAAGCTGACCACTGCGCGGTCCATCAGGTTCTTCATGCCGCTCTGGTGGTAGCTGTTGAGCCAGGCCAGTTGCAGCACTTCATCGCAGCGGCTGCCGCTGATGTCGACGTGATGTTCGAGGATGATCCGGTCCTGGGTCAGGGTGCCGGTCTTGTCGGTGCAGAGCACGTCCATGGCGCCGAAGTTCTGGATCGCGTTGAGGCGCTTGACCACCACCTTGCGCTTGGCCATGGCCGAGGCGCCCTTGGCCAGGTTGGCGCTGACGATCATCGGCAGCATTTCCGGGGTCAGGCCGACGGCCACTGCCAGGGCGAACATGAAGGCTTCGGCCCAGTCGCCCTTGGCGAATCCGTTGATCAGCAGAACGATGGGCACCATCACCAGCATGAAGCGGATCAGCAGCCAGCTGACGCTGTTGACCCCGCGGTCGAAGGCGGTCTGGGTGCGGGAGCCGACGATGGAGCGGGCCAGGGAACCGAAGTAGGTGCGCGAGCCGGTGGCCACGACCACGGCGGTGGCCGTGCCGCTGACCACGTTGGTGCCCATGAAGCAGATGTTCGGCAGGTCCAGCAGGTCTTGCTGATCGGCGGCCTGGGCGGTGGCGGACTTTTCCTGGACGGCGCCCAGGGTGTCGTACTTTTCAACCGGCAAGGCTTCGCCGGTGAGCACCGCCTGGCTGATGAACAGGTCGCGGGATTCGATCAGGCGGATATCGGCAGGGATCATGTCACCGGCGGACAGCTGGATGATGTCGCCCACCACCAGGTCGCGCATCGGCACTTCACGCACCCGGGCCTGCATGCCCATCTGCTCGCGGCGCAGTACGGCGGCGGTGGTCCGTACCATGGCCTTGAGCGCTTCGGCGGCCTTGGCCGAGCGGTGTTCCTGCCAGAAACGCATCAGGCCGCTGGCCAGCACCATCACCAGGACGATGATGACCCCGGTGAGATCGGTTTCTTCGCCGGCCTGCAGCGGCAGCCAGAAGTCGGTGAAGAAACTGATACCGGTCAGGGTCATCAGCACATAGATGAAAGGGTTGTTGAAAGCCTGGAGCAGCTGCACCAGAGCGTGTGGCGGACGGTCGTGGGCGACCTCGTTGTGGCCGTCCCGTTGCAGGCGGCCCTCGGCATCCAGTTCAGTGAGGCCGGCGGTGGTGGAGTTGACGTTGGCCAGGGTGACGGCCAGGCCGTTCTGGGCTTCGCGGGCGGCACGCATCGACAGCTTGTTGCTGTCACTGGTGGCGCTGGTGTTGCGGGAAGTTGGGGTTTTTACAGTCATGGTCTGTGCTCCTGCCGCCTGCTTGCGGCACGACACAGCAACACTCAACTAATTAAAGGCGAGCGAAAACATGTCGAGCCGCAGGTTAGCGATCGATTTTGATCTTGGCGTTTTTCAGGTTTTAACGTTCGCTGCCCAAACAATGAAGTTGTATGGGCAGCGAACCTACTACTGGCCTCTTCCATAACTTTCTCCAGTAACTTTATTAACTGACAGGCACTAGCACGCCGCCGAACTTAAACTTTTAAAGTTCGTTTGCAAACAACGGAAAGTTACCGCTGGTTCAGGCTGAGCTGCGTGCCCCGAGGTACAGGCCGAAGATCAGTCCGGCCTGCTGCAGGAGCAGGGCAGCGCCCCGACTCTGCGGGTCCTGGCTATCGTCGAAGCTCCAGCGTTGCTGCAACTGCCCGGTCATCGGGCAGACGCGCCAATTGGCTCGCAGGGCGGTCGAGGGGGTGGGGGCGGCACGAGAAAACGGCGAGCGCGCCAGAACCTTGGGCTCACGGCACAGCTTGACCCGCATGGTGGCGGCGAAGGCGCGAACGCCTGGCATTACAGAGGAAGTGAAGTGCATAACATTTGCCTCGCGACCGGACTGGCTCCGGGGGAGGCAAGTTACGTTGGAGCGTCAAGCCCTAGCGCAGCTTACCCGACCGCGGAGTCGAGTCCCGTCATTTTCAGGGTTAAGTGCCTGGCTCTGCGCAGCGGCAGTGACCAGACAGCGTCTAGATACTGTGTCCATTGGCTTCTTTAGTGAGTTAAACAAAGGGCCGTAATTACCGGCCCGCGCAATTTACTCAGGAGGGGGGCTGGAGTCAAGGTTAAATTGCCCTGAATCATTGGTCAGTTACGAAGTTTCAGGTGAGGTTCAGCTAAGGGTGGGAATTAGCTGATGCGAGAGGCGGATATATATAAGTTTCATATAAAGAAAGTGCCCATGACAGATGGGGATGTCATGAGCACTGAATATAGCGACGAGGATTATCAGTGCAGCAAGTGCTGGGAGATATCCTTGTAGGTCGCGCTATCGGTGGCCGCCATCAACTGCCGGCCATCCTTGAGGGTGCCGATGAAGGTCACTTCGTTTTCCGTACCCGCCATCAGGTACCCGGCCAGGGCGCCCACCGGGCCCAACAGCATGGCGCCGGCAATGCCGTAGCCCAGGGCGTCCTTGTTGGTGATGGGGCTTTCGCTGGCGATCTCCAGTGTCTTGAAGGCCGATGCCTTGACCTCGACGCCGTTGCTGTTGAATACCGTCTTGAGCCTGAAGGTGCCGTGCCGGTACTCGCCGGCGCCTTGCAGGAAATCACCTGATAAAACCTCAATCTTTGCCATGTTGAATCATCCTTATCCAAGCATAACCAGACAGGCCATTGAGCTCTCCGCCAGGGGGAGCGTCAACGGGGTTGCGATGAAGGGTGCTACCGCCAGTCAGCAGCCCTCGTTCATTCAGCCTCGGCCAGGTCACCCCGGGCCATGCTGATCCAGATCAGGGCTGTGAAGGGTTGTAGCAGCCCACGGGGCACCGGCCGTCGGCTTCCGACCAGTGGCTGGCCGGGGCCGGGCGCTCAAGGTAATGTTAAAAAATGTTAGATTGAAAAACTTCTTCACATAATCCGTTCATTGGTGGATGATCGTTCACAGCCAAAGCTCAACCTGATAACAACAGCAACAGGATGGCCATGATGATCGATTCGCTCCTGCCTCTCTCGGCACCTGCCCACGGTGCCATGCACCTTCCGGGCTTGCCGTCTGGCGCTGCGCCTGTTGCTGCCTGTGTTGCATTTGCCGGACCTGCAATCCGGATTTCCCTGTCCTGCCCGGTTCTTGCCCGGCGCCTGTCTGGCGCGGCACAGTCCTGGTCTATTTCTGGAGTCCCCCATGAATAACAACAATGTCGGTGTCATCGGTCTTGGCGCCATGGGCCTGGGCATCGCCCGGTCGTTGCTGCGCAGCGGTTTCAAGGTGCATGCCTGTGACGTCCGTGCTGCGGTCACCGAGCAGTTCGCCAGCGAAGGCGGCGTGGCTTGCGCCTCGGCGGCGCAACTGGCCGGCGAATGCGATGTGATTGTCACCGTGGTGGTCAATGCCGAGCAGACCGAAAGTGTGCTGTTCGGTGAGGGCGGGGCGGCAGCGGCACTGCGTCCCGGCAGCCTGGTGATCGGCTGCGCCACCGTGGCCCCGACCTACGCCGTGGACCTGGGCCAGCGCCTGGAGGCCCTGGGCCTGCTCTATCTGGATGCACCGATCTCCGGGGGCGCGGCCAAGGCCGCCGCCGGCGAGATGACCATGATGACCTCCGGCCCGGCCACCGCTTACGCCAGGGCCGAGGCGATTCTGGGGGGCATGGCCGGCAAGGTCTATCGCCTGGGGGATGCTCATGGCCTGGGCTCCAAGGTCAAGATCATCAACCAGTTGCTGGCCGGGGTGCATATCGCGGCATCCGCCGAAGCCATGGCCCTGGGGCTGCGCGAAGGGGTGGACGCCGATGCCCTGTACGAGGTGATCACCCACAGCGCGGGCAACTCCTGGATGTTCGAGAACCGCGTTCCGCATATCCTCAAGGCCGACTACACACCGCTGTCCGCGGTGGACATCTTCGTCAAGGACCTGGGGCTGGTGCTGGATACCGCCCGGGCCAGCAAATTCCCGCTGCCGCTGTCGGCCACCGCGCACCAGATGTTCATGCAGGCCTCCAGCGCCGGTTTTGGCCGCGAGGACGACTCGGCGGTGATCAAGATCTTCCCGGGCATCGACCTGCCCGTGGCCAAGCCCGATGCCGAGTGAGGAACCCGTGATGACGATTTCCAATCCACGCCCGTTGCTGGGCTGCATCGCCGACGATTTCACCGGGGCCACGGACCTGGCCAACATGCTGGTTCGCGGTGGCATGCGCACTGTGCAGAGCATCGGCATTCCCAGCGCTGAAGTGGCTGCCGGGCTGGACGCCGACGCCGTGGTGATCGCGCTGAAGTCGCGCACCACTGCGGCCAGCGAAGCGGTGGCCGAATCCCTGGCCGCCCTGCAATGGCTGCGGGACCAGGGCTGCGAGCAGATCTTCTTCAAATACTGCTCGACCTTCGATTCCACCGCGGCGGGCAACATCGGTCAGGTCAGCGAGGCCTTGCTCGAGGCCCTGGGCAGCGATTTCACCCTGGCCTGCCCGGCGTTCCCGGAGAACGGCCGGACCATTTTCCGTGGCCACCTGTTCGTCCAGGACCAGTTGCTCAGCGAATCGGGCATGCAGCATCACCCGCTGACGCCGATGACCGATGCCAACCTGGTGCGGGTCCTGCAATCCCAGACCCGGCTGCCGGTGGGCCTGCTGCGCTACGACAGCATCGCCCAGGGCGTGGAGGCGGTGCGCAGCAGGATCGCCGAACTGCGCGGGCAGGGTGTTGCCCTGGCGATTGCCGACGCGCTGTCCGATGCCGACCTCTATACCCTCGGCGCCGCCTGCGCCGACCTGCCGCTGCTCACTGGCGGTTCCGGGCTGGCCCTGGGCCTGCCGGAAAACTTCCGTCGCGCCGGCAAGCTGCGCGACCTCGACGCTGCAAGCCTGCCCAAGGTAGCCGGTGGCGAAGTGGTGCTGGCCGGCAGTGCCTCCCTGGCCACCAATGCTCAGGTCGATGCCTGGCTGGAAGCCGAGCGCCCGGCCTGGCGCATCGACCCGCTGGCCCTGGCGGCCGGCGAGGCGGTGGTGGAACAGGCCCTGGCCTTTGCCCGGGAGCAGCAGGGCACGGTGCTGATCTACGCCACCAGCACGCCGGAAGAGGTCAAGGCGGTGCAGCGTCAGCTCGGTGCCGAACGTGCCGGAGCGCTGGTGGAGAATGCCCTGGGCGAGATCGCCCGGGGCCTGCGCGACAGCGGCGTGCGGCGCTTTGTGGTGGCTGGCGGGGAAACCTCCGGCGCCGTGGTCAAGGCCCTGGACGTGCGCCTGCTGCAGATCGGCGCGCAGATCGATCCCGGGGTCCCGGCCACCGTCAGCAGTGGCGGCGAGCCCCTGGCCCTGGCGCTGAAGTCCGGCAACTTCGGTGGTCGCGACTTTTTCAGCAAGGCCCTGGGTCAACTGGCGGGAGGTCAGGCATGAGCCGGGAAAACGCTCTGCGCGAAGAAATCTGTGATGTCGGCCGCAGCCTCTATCAGCGCGGCTACACCGTGGGCAGCGCCGGCAACATCAGTGCGCGGCTCGATGATGGCTGGCTGATCACCCCCACCGACATCTGCCTGGGCCGGCTCGACCCTGCAGCCATCGCCAAGGTCAACCTGGCGGGGGAGTGGGTCAGCGGCGACAAACCGTCCAAGACCCTGGCCCTGCATCGCCAGGTGTATGACCGCAATCCCGGGGTGGGCGGGGTGGTGCATACCCATTCCACCCACCTGGTGGCCTTGACCCTGGCCGGGGTCTGGCGCGAGGACGACATCCTGCCGCCGCTGACCCCGTACCAGGTGATGAAGGTCGGGCACATCCCGCTGATCGGCTACCAGCGCCCGGGTTCGCCCAAGGTCGCCGAGCAGGTGGCGCAACTGGCCAACCAGGTGCGTGGGGTGATGCTCGAACGCCTGGGCCCGGTGGTCTGGGAAAGCAGTGTGTCCAAGGCCAGCTACGCCCTGGAAGAGCTGGAGGAAACCGCGCGCCTGTGGCTGATGAGCCAGCCGCGCCCGGCACCTCTGGATCAGGCCGCCCTGGATGAGCTGCGGGACGCTTTCGGCGCCACCTGGTAAGCCCGCGACACTGCCAGCGTTTCATGCACGCCAGTCCACGGAAGCCTTCATGAGGCTTTCGCGGGGAGCGGCTTGCCGTTGAAAAACAATAACAACAGGATTTCCCGAGATGAATGACTGCATTTGCTTTACGGGTTCCCGCACCACCAGCACCCCCTGCCAGCCACTGGGTGGAGGGCTTGTGCAATGAGCCCGCTGATTCTGATGATCACCGCCGGGGCCGGTATCGCCCTGTTGCTGTTCCTGGTGCTCAAGTACAAGTTCCAGCCCTTTGTCGCGCTGATGCTGGTAAGCATCCTGGTGGCGCTGGTGGCCGGGGTGAAACCGGCGGAGCTGGTGGCCACCATCGAGGGCGGCATGGGCAAGACCCTCGGCCACATCGCCATCATCATCGCCCTGGGCGCGATGATCGGCCGCATCATCGAGCTTTCCGGCGGCGCCGAGGCGCTGGCCAAGACCCTGATCGAGCGCTTTGGCAACCGGCGCACGCCCCTGGCGCTGACCATGGCCGGATTCATCATCGGCGTGCCGGTGTTCTTCGAGGTCGGGGTGATCATCCTCATGCCCCTGGCCTATGGCGTGGCCCGCAGTGCGCGCAAGCCGCTGCTGGTGTTCGCCTTGCCGATGTGCGCCGCGCTGCTCACCGTGCACGCCTTCCTGCCGCCGCACCCTGGAGCGGTGGCCGCGGCCAGCCAGCTGGGCGCGGACCTGGGCCGGGTGCTGATGTTCGGCCTGCCGCTGACCGCGCTGCTGTGCTACGTGGGCTACCGCGTGGCGGGGCGCATGACCCGGCGCAACTACCCGATGACCGATGACATCCGCGCCGAAGTCTACGGCCCGCACGTCACCAATGAAGACCTCGCCGCCTGGAACAACGGTTCCGAGCAGCCTGCCAGCCCCCAGGCGGTGGCCGCTGTGGCGCACATGGGCCTGGAAGAATCCACCGGCAGCCTGGCGGCGAAACTGCCACCGGCACCACCACCGGGGTTCGGCCTGATCGTCAGCCTGATCCTGCTGCCCATCGTGCTGATCCTGCTGGGCACCCTGGCTACCTCCTTGCTGCCCCTGGAATCCACCCTGCGCGGGGTGCTGACGGTACTTGGCGCGCCGCTGGTGGCGCTGCTGCTGGACACCTTGCTGTGTGCCTGGCTGCTGGGCTCGCGCCGCGGCTGGAGCCGCAGCCAGGTGTCCGACGTGATCGGCTCGGCGCTGCCCGGGGTGGCCATGGTGATCCTGATCGCCGGGGCCGGGGGGGTGTTTGGCAAGGTGCTGGTGGATACCGGGATCGGCGCGGTGGTCTCCGACCTGCTGCGCACCACCGGCCTGCCGGTGCTGGCCCTGGGTTTTCTGCTGACCATGCTGCTGCGTGCGGTGCAGGGCTCCACCACCGTGGCCCTGGTGACTACGGCGGGCATCATCGCGCCGCTGATCGCCACCCTCAACCTGAGCCCCAACCACATGGCCCTGCTGTGCCTGGCCATGGGCGGTGGCGGGCTGGCCATGTCCCATATCAATGACGCCGGGTACTGGATCTTCACCAAGCTGGCCGGCCTCAACGTCGCGGACGGCCTGCGTACCTGGACCGTGATCACCACCTTGCTCGGCACCTTGGGGTTCTGTATTACCCTGCTGATCTGGCCATTTGTCTGACCCTTTGTCCCAGGAGTTTCCATGCCTCGTTTTGCTGCCAACCTCAGCATGCTCTACCCGGAACATGACTTTCTCGAACGTTTCGCTGCCGCGGCGGCCGACGGCTTCACGGCCGTGGAGTATCTGTTTCCCTACGACTACAGCCCCCAGGAGCTGAAACAGCGCCTGGACGACCACGGCCTGCAACAGGCCTTGTTCAACGCTCCGCCCGGCGACTGGGCGGCGGGGGAGCGGGGCATCGTTTCCCTGCCCGGGCGCGAGCAGGAATTCCGCCAGGGTTTCGACAAGGCCCTGGAATACGCCGCGGTGCTGGGCAACTCGCGGGTCCACGTGATGGCCGGCCTGCTGCCGTCCGAGAACGATCGCCCGCGGCACCACGGCGTCTACCTGGAGAACCTGGCCCACGCCACGGCCCAGGCGGCCAAGGTCGGGGTCACGGTGCTGCTGGAGCCGATCAACACCCGGGACATGCCGGGGTTCTTCCTCAACCGCCAGGACCAGGCCCAGGCCATCTGCAAGGAAGTCGGCGCGGCCAACCTCAAGGTGCAGTTCGACTGCTATCACTGCCAGATCGTCGAAGGCGACCTGGCGGTGAAACTGCGCCGCGACCTGGCCGGGATCGGCCACATCCAGATCGCCGGGGTACCGGATCGTCACGAGCCGGACCTGGGGGAACTGAACTATCCCTACCTGTTCCAGCTGATGGACGACCTTGGCTACGACGGCTGGGTCGGTTGTGAATACCGCCCGCGCGGCAACACCTCCGCCGGCCTGCAGTGGCTGCGGGACTGGCAGGCGCGCTAAGGCTCGGCGGTGTAGCCGCCACTGCAGGTTGCGAAGCAAAAGGTATCTGGGGAGCGTCGCGCAAGGCCCTGGGGGCCTTCGCGCATCGCTTTATGTAGCCGCTGCCGCAGGCTGCGAACGAGCCGCAGGCTCCCAGCGATTCCCCGGCCGTCGAGGCCCCTGCGGTGCCTTGCGCAGCCTGCGGCAGCGGCTACAGATGATGCGAAGGCCGCGAACGGCTCGCGATGATACGTAGCGATAAACACAGGAGTTTTCCCATGCAGCGTTTTGCCTGCCGGGCCGCGTTCGGCCTGATTTTGTCCCTGGGCGGTATGTCCCTGGCCGCGGCCGCGAGCTTGCCGCCGGCCACCGAGGGCGATTGGGTGGCCCCGCAATTCACCTTCCACAACGGTGAGCAGCTGGCCAACCTGAAGCTGCACTACATCACCCTGGGGGACCCCAAGCACCCGGCGATCCTCTATCTGCATGGCACCTATCGGCCGGCCAGCGACCTGTTGAGCAAGGATTTTGGCGGTGAACTGTTCGGCCCCGGGCAACCCCTGGATGCCAGCAAGTACTACATCATCGCCACCGACGGCATCGGCGTCGGCCAGTCGAGCAAGCCTTCGGACGGCCTGCGGGCGCGGTTCCCCCAGTACAACTACGAGGACATGGTCCAGGCCCAGTACCGGCTGCTGACCGAAGGGCTGGGGGTCAAGCACCTGCGGCTGATCATCGGCAATTCCATGGGCGGCATGCAGGCCTGGATCTGGGGCCAGAAGTGGCCGCAGATGATGGACGCCCTGGTGCCCATGGCCTCCCAGCCGGGGGAAATGTCTTCGCGCAACTGGATGATGCGCCGCCTGCTGGTGGAGTCGATCAAGCAGGACCCGGCCTGGGAGCAGGGCAACTACCGGCAACAGCCGCCGTCGCTGCGCCTGGCCAACGCGCTGTTCGCCACCGGCACCAGCGGCGGCACCCTGGCCTATCAGGCCCTGGCGCCGACCCGGGCCCAGGCTGACCAGCTGGTGCAGGAGCGCCTCAAGGCCAGCCAGGGCGCCGATGCCAATGACTTCATCTACCAGTGGCAGTCCTCGGCGGACTACAACGCCATGCCGGGGCTGGGCAGGATCCAGGCGCCGGTGCTGGTGATCAACGCCGCGGACGACGAGCGCAACCCGCCGGAAACCGGCACCCTGCAAGCGGCGCTCAAACAGGTGAAAAATGCCCGCCTGCTGCTGATTCCCGCCAGCGCCGAAACCCGTGGCCACGGCACCACCGGCATGGCCCGGTTCTACGCCCGCGAGCTGGGGCAGTTCATGGCCGAGACTGAAAAAAACCGCTAGTGGCTACTGCGGTCTCTTCGTCGCCCGGGAGCAAGTCCTGCGCCACGGGCTGCTGTGGGCCGGGGCTATCGCTGGCTCAGGATTGTGCCGGCAGCAGCAGTTCCACACCGTGCTTGCGGATCCCGTCCGCCGCCGCAGGGGCCAGTGCGGCGTCGCTGATGATGATGTCGAACTGTTCCAGCCCGGCGATCTTGTACATGCTGAAGGTGCCGTACTTGGAGCTGCTGGCCACCAGCACCACCTGGGTCGCCGACTGCATCGCCACCTGCTTGACCTCGACCTTCAGCGCCGATGGCGTGGTGATGCCCCGGCGCAGGTCCCAGGAACTGGTGGAGATAAAGGCCACGTCGGTCACCACCTGGCGCAGGGTGGCCACCGCCAGCCCGCCGACACAGGAGTGGTTGGAGTGGTCCAATTGCCCGCCGGTATGGATCACCGTCACCTGGGGCGCGTCCATCAGGGCCTGGGCCACGCCGAAATCGTTGGTCACCACGGTCATCCCCGACAGCGCCTTGATGTAGGGCACGATTTCCAGGGTGCTGGTGCCGGCGTCCAGGTACACGGTCATGTCCGCGTGCAGCAGGCTCGCCGCCAGCTTGGCCATGGCCTGCTTCTGCGGCAGCTCCACCACGGCCTTGGACTGATGGCTGGGCTCGCTGTGCAACTGGCTGGCGATGCGCACCCCGCCGGTTACCGAGTGGGCGCGGCCTTCCTGCTCCAGCAGGGCGATATCCCGGCGCACGGTCATGTGCGAGCAGTCGAACATCTCCATCAACTGATGCACGCTGAGCACCTGGTGCTTGCGCAACTGGCGCAGGATCTGCTCGCGGCGCTGTTCGGGAATCATCGGTGCGCCGCTGTCACTGGCAAGGTCCTTGGGGGTGGGCATCGTGGCTCCGAAGGGGATGGTTAAAGGCCGGCGGCGCACATGATAATCAAAACTCAAGCTCATCGCTTCAGTGATAGCCTCTGTTCGAGTCATCTGCTGGTGACCGTCGAGCCTGTCAGGCGCCTTAGGCGCCAGAGTGGATCAGTTGGTTGTAGCACCCTTCAAGATCAACCTTGAAACTAGTCAGCACCTGTACCGCCTGCACTTGCTCTGTTGAGGAAATGTCTTCGGTTGCCTGGCTGCTCATAAAGGCTTTGCCATTGGGGGTCGGGGCGAATGAGAGTTTCTGTTGATCGTCCATTGCGGTCGCTTTGCGGCTGGCCCACCCGAGTATCTGTTCCTGGGTCAAAGGCACTGAGGCAATGCTGCCCAACGTTGCAATGAGGTGCTGCCGGCTGAGTTCTATGTAGTGAATGGCGTCGGTGGCTGCAGTTGCTGCACTGGCCTTCTGCTTGGCTGGCGCTTCGACGATGGCCCAGTTCTGCTGTTTATCCGACAAGCTGTTGAGGACGTTTTTGATGCAGGCAAAAGACTTCACGGCCTCGGCATAGGCGGCTTCCTGTCGGGAGAATTGATAGCGGGTCGATGAGCCCAGCCCGAGTACGGCTAGGCCCGCGCCATAATTGGTCATGGCCGTTTTGCCCGCCAGGCCGCCTGCTCCAGCCAGCAGGGCTCCGGCACTGGTCATGTCGCCGCTACTCCAGTCACGCTTGTCAGCATTTGTTCCTTCTTTTACCGCACTATCGATGAGCTTGGTCAGTTCCGAGTTCACGCTGGATATTTCGGCAAGCTTGGTCGGTACTGGTGTAAAGGGAAGGGCTAGCTTATTGGGCGGGGTTGGCCATTGAGCCTGCATAGGACCGTAGGCGCAGCCGCTAAGCAAAATGATCGGCAGACATAGATATTTCATACGCTCTCTCTAAGTCGCGTTTTGCCATTAGGGTTGAGGCGTGAGCGTAGTTCAGGTCTGCGTTAGTACAAGATGGCAAACGGCTGCTGATCAACTGTAAAAATGGCTTTGCCCGCCAATCAACCAATGAAAGATGTCTAGACTTGAGCGGGAAGCAGAATTGAACCTACGCAGTCTTTCCAATCTCGATCAGCAAGGAAGTTGCCATGTCTGTCACTCGCCAGGACATCGTCAATGCCGCCTATGAAGAATGGGCAACTTGGGGATATTCACGTTTCAATCGTATTACCGGTGAACGACAAATTGCCCATGTCGATGATGAAGACCTGTGGGCAGATTATGTGATTGAGCAGTACTGCGCCGAAATGGGAAAGGAGGCTCCCTCTCGCAGGAACATTGCCGAGGATAAGTGGGCCTGGTCCGCAGTGGGCATCACCGCGCTCATGCGCAAGGCCGGATTCAACCACCAGCAATGGCCTTTTATCGTGGCTCACCACACTTACCTGAGGCGTTTCATTCGGGCCGGGAAACAACAACAGCCGGACCTGTTCTGGGGCGTGCCGGTGGATGCCCCGGGGGGACAGCCGAAAGCGGGGGATTTGATCGCCTACGCGCGTTTTGATGAAGGGGATCTGTCTTCCGTCGAGCAAAAATGGAAAACGGCCAGAAGCCGTTTCGATCTGAATGATAGATATAACAGTCATGCCGACATAGTGGTGGCGGTCAGACCTGGCGAGGTTGATGTAATCGGAGCAAATGTGGAAGACAGCGTAACGCTCAAGACACTGGAGTTATCGCCGGATGGCTACCTGAGCGATCGGCATTACTACTGGTTCGTGACGTTGAAGTTCAGAGACTGAAGTCTGCCTGGCAAGCCTCAGTCTCTGTGAGCGAGCTGGGCGTTAGAGCAAGGTCAGAAACTCTGCAACAGCCTCTCGGCTTAAAAACCGATTGATCTTGTTATCGCGGACGGGGCCATGGTGTTCAGTGGTGAATCTCAATAGCCGTGCGCAATATTCAATGGCAAAGCTGTGGTTTGTCTTGCTGGTGGTGATGAAGGTTCGGCAACTATCGTCACCTGCGACTGACAGCAGAAGGTCTCTTAGACTCGGATCGAAGTGCATCGAGTTTCCTGAACACTGAAGTATTCCTGCTTCTTCTGTACAAGGCGTAGCGGACTCTTCATTGGTCGTGTCGATCCCTTCATTCCAGTTCCAGGAACTCTCAAACCCAGCCAGTACCCTCAAGACTTCCAGCATTACCGCCTTGCGATGCAAGGGGCTTGTCCAGGGGCCTAGCGCCGCGTAACTCTTCGAGTAGATATCGTTTCGCTCGTTGGGCGCAAAAATGGCTGGGTCGGCATTTTTGCCCCATACAACCAATTGGTCCAAAAAGCTGTCCGGTGGCGCACCGCGGTCTTTGACTTCCTGTTTGGTCGCAACGTATTGGCTCATGTTGTTTCCCCGGATGAGGTGAGGCTTGGATTTGCCCGCTTGCCCTATCGAGGGATCAGGCAAAAGCCTGCTTCATGATAGCCGTCAATGAGATGGGCAAGATGGAGCGGGTAGGGGTAAGGCTCGGCAGGGGGCCTTGAGGTCGGCGAGGTAAAGCCTGAGGCGGCTCAGGCCGGCGGTTCATGCAGCTGGGCGTAGGCTTCGGCCTTCAGTTCGCCGCTGCCGGTGAGGGCCTGGCCGGCTTCGTTGTACAGGACGAAATCATGCTGCAGGCCGCCAACTCTGGCCGCGCCGTCCAGGCCCAGCAGCAAGGTGTAGAACTGGTCACTGAGGTCGCAGTCGAGCAGCGCAAGAACTTCGGCCTGTTGCTCGGCGGGTAGCGCCAGGTTGCGCAGGCGCCTGGTGGCGTTGGAACCCGGGGTGGTCTGCAGGCTGTCCAGGTCGTGCTGTTTTTCGGTGATCCAGCTGGCCTCCAGGGTCTTGGCATCCTTGGCGATTCAATCCTTTGTCGAGCGGTATCGGGCCTGGTCGATATGCCAGCGTTGCTTGAGCTGCTGCAGGCTGCCATCGCGCTTCATGCCGTCCAGGGCCTGCTGCCAGCGGGCCACCTGGGCCGCATCGACCTTGGGCGAAAAGGCGATGTAGGCGTCCTGGTGCATCAGTGGCATCTGGTAGCGCAACTGGTCGAGGGCCAAGCCCTCTTCGGCGGCGAAGGTGCCCACGCTCATGGTGTCGGCCACCACGTATTGCACGCGGCCGACCTGCAGCAGGCGCATCATGATTTCCGGGCTGTCGACACCCCACAGGTTGTCCAGCCCCTGCTGCTTGAGGTAGCTGTAGACCAGCCATTTGCGCGGCACGGCAATCTGGCCCCGGGTCTGGTGCAGGTCGGTGACCGGCGTGCTGTCGCCATTGCGGGTATAGAGGGCGGTTTCGGTGCGCATCAACGGGCCTACCCACTGGTAGCGCGACTCGCGCTCGGCGGTGCGCAGTATGGTGAACACCGCCGTGTCGTCATCGCTTCCGGCATCGCGCAGGGCCCGCAGCATCGGCCGCAGTTGCACGTTCACCGTGTCGCCGCTGCGCTGCGCCAGGGCCTGTACCACATCGACACCAAACCCCACCATCCGCTCGCCCTGCTGGAAGTGCAGCGGCGGGTGGTTGTCGGTCAGCATGCGCAACTCGCCAGCGTGGGCCGCAAGGCTCAATAGCGGCAACAGTGCCTGCAGCATCCATTTCATGCAGTGCCCTTGGAGTTTGAAAACGCAGAGCTTAGTACGACTGGTTGCCGCCTGTCGCGATAAAAGCTGCCGGCTCCGTGCCAGGCTTCAGAGGGGGTTGCCCGGGGGCTTTTTTCGTCGGGATGTCGCTGAAAACACTCCACTGCAGTTATTCTTGCGCCGCCTTTTCAGAATGGAATCGACCCATGTTCGCTCCCCTTGTTCGTCCCTTGCGAGCCACTGGCTTGCTGTTCGCGGTCCTGGCCTGTTCCCAGGGCGTGCAGGCCAGCAGTTTCGACTGCGCCAAGGCCGCCAGCAGCAGTGAAAAGGCCCTGTGTGCCGACCCCTATACCGCCTCGCTGGACAGCCAGCTGGGCAAGGCCTGGAAGGCGACCCTGGCCAAGGCCAAGGACCCCAAGGCGCTGCGCCTGGACCAGCGTGAATGGCTCAAGGAGCGGGATCAGTGCGCAGCCGACCTGGGTTGCCTGCGCAGCAAATACCTGAGCCGCCTGGTCGCGTTGCGTTATGTGAATGTGCCGTTCGAGTGGCAGGGAACCTGGCAGCGGGTCTCGGTCAGCCCGTTCTACACCGGTGATCTGGTGATCCGGCGCACTGGCGAGAATCGCCTGAGCTTCGATCTGTCGGCCATGGGCGGCGCCAACTCCGGTTCGCTCGCGGGCAAGGCGCAGATCAAGGGCGGTGAGGCCAGCTACAGCGTCGAGGGCTGCAACCTGCGCTTCACGCAGCGCAACGGCCTGTTGCAGGTGAGCCAGGAGGGCGACTCCTTTGCCTGCGGCGCCGGTTCAGGGGTGTATTACGACGGGCTCTATGTGGCTTCCAAGCAAGCCCTGGAGAGCCATTACGACCTGCTGTCCACGGCGCTGGTGCGCACCGAGGAAGAAGACCGGCGCGCCCGGAAACTGCTGAAGAAGGACTATCAGACCCTGCTCGACAGTGGCTCGTCGTTCTCCGCGGATACCTCGGCCGAACTCAAGGGCGCCGAGGTCACCGATATGTGGCTGCCGGGCCTGGCCACCACCAATGCGGCGATTTTCGTGCGCGGTACCCAGGGCCAGTTGTGGGTCGCGCTGTTGGTGGTGGCAGGGCCCAAGGATGAAGTGCGGGTGCGTTACTACACCACCGAGCCTGAGTGGAAGCACAGCCTGCCGGATGTGGTGCAGAGCTGGTATGAAGCGCGCAGCAAGGACAAGCAGCTGCCGCTGGACATGATGCCCTGAGCCGGCGCGGCGAGCGGCCAGGGGCAGGGCGCGCAAGAGATTTCGCCGGACGGACAGGCAACAGCGTCGGCGCACCTGCTAGAGTCTCGCCCCGGGCTGTGCGCAATCGCGCTTGGCGGGCGCGCAACACCACCGCCGTGCCCCCTGGAACCGGGGCCTGACGGGCAAATTCCTCAGGTTGGTGACGCGAAGCGAATATGAGCGTCTACGACTAGTGCAAGTGACACTGCCGCCGCCGTCATCGGCGCCTGGCACTTTGAAATTGGGAGAGTATGTATGGTCATCAAACCCCGCGTTCGCGGCTTTATCTGTGTGACGACCCACCCGGTCGGCTGTGAAGCCAACGTCAAGCAACAGATCGATTACGTCACCCAGCAGGGCGCCATCGACGCAGGGCCGAAGAACGTACTGGTACTCGGCGCTTCCACCGGCTACGGCCTGGCAGCGCGGATCACCGCAGCGTTCGGCTGTGGCGCCAACACCCTCGGGGTGTTCTTCGAGCGCGGCAGCGTTGACGGCAAGCTGGGCACCGCCGGCTGGTACAACACCGCGGCGTTCCACAAGTTCGCCGAAGAAAAGGGCCTGTACGCCAAGAGCATCAACGGCGATGCCTTCTCCGATGCGGTCAAGGCCGAGACCATCGAGACCATCAAGCGCGACCTGGGCAAGATCGACCTGGTGGTCTACAGCCTGGCCGCACCGCGCCGCACCCACCCCAAGACCGGTGAAGTGCTGAGCTCGACCCTCAAGCCACTGGGCAAGTCCGTGACCCTGCGCGGTGTCGACACCGACAAGGAAATCGTCAAGGAAACCACCCTGCAGCCGGCGACCCAGGAAGAGATCGACGGCACCGTGGCGGTGATGGGCGGCGAAGACTGGCAGATGTGGATCGACGCGCTGCACGAAGCCGGTGTCCTGGCCGAAGGCGCCAAGACCACCGCCTTCACCTACCTGGGCGAGAAGCTGACCCACGACATCTACTGGAACGGTTCCATTGGCGAAGCCAAGAAGGACCTGGACCAGAAAGTCATCGGCATGCGCCAGCAACTGGCCGGCCTGGGCGGCGACGCCCGGGTGTCGGTGCTCAAGGCCGTAGTGACCCAGGCCAGCTCGGCGATCCCGATCATGCCGCTGTACCTGTCGCTGCTGTTCAAGGTGATGAAGGAGCAGGGCAGCCACGAAGGTTGCATCGAACAGGTCTACGGCCTGTACAAGGACAGCCTGTACAACAGCGAGCCGGTGATCGACCAGGAAGGCCGCCTGCGTGCCGACTACAAGGAACTGCAACCGGCGGTCCAGGACCGGGTCAAGCAGCTGTGGGACCAGGTGACCAGCGAGAACCTCTACGAGATGACCGATTTCGTCGGTTACAAGCAAGAGTTCCTGCGCCTGTTCGGTTTCGAGATCGAAGGTGTCGACTACGAAGCCGACGTCGATCCGGACGTGAAGATCAGCAACCTGATCCAGCTGTAATCCGCTCGTAGCATCAGCCAGCGCCCCTCCCTCGTGAGGGGCGCTGTCGTTTGCATCCCCCTATTTCCCGTAGGAGCCAGCTTGCTGGCGAAGAGGCCCGCAGGTCTTGTGCTGGTCTTGGAGACGCCTTCGCTGGCAAGCCAGCTCCTACGAGGGCGGGGCAATTGCGCAAGATCGTTCAAGCCAGGGGCGCCGGCAGATGGCACAGTCAGCGTCCGTTACTTGTGTGCAGGGTTTTATGTCCAGCGTTCTCCTACCCCGTGCCGCGTTCATCCGTGGCGCCATCGCCATCATGCCGCTGTCCCTGGCCACCGCGCCCTGGGGGCTGCTGGCCGGTTCCATGGCCATCGAGGCCAATCTCACGCCGCTGCAGGGCCAGGGCCTGTCGAGCATCGTTTTCGCCGGTGCCGCGCAATTGGTGGCCATCGGCATGCTCAAGGGCGGGGCGGGGATCTTCTCGATCCTGCTCACCACCTTGCTCCTGACCTCCCAGCATTTGCTCTACGGCATGAGCATGCGCTCGGTGATTTCACCCTTGCCCGGCCGCTGGCGGGTGGGCCTGGGCTTTCTGCTCACCGACGAGCTGTTCGCCTTGACCAGCGCCCACGACAAGCAGCAGTTCGACCGCTGGTACGCCCTGGGCGTCGGGCTGACTTTCTATGTGGCCTGGAACCTCTTCACCCTGCTGGGCATCGTGCTGGGCAAAAGCATTCCCGGCCTTGAGCACCTGGGCCTGGACTTCTCCATCGCCGCCACCTTCATCGCCCTGATCACGCCACTGGTGCGCAATGTGCCGACGGTGGTCTGCGTTGCCGTATCGCTGTTCTGCTCAGTGCTGTTCAGCTACTGGCACTGGGGATCGGCGCTGGTGCTGTCGGGGCTGGCGGGCATGACCGCAGGTTTTGTCTGCAACAAACTCTATTGGGGGCAAGCATGATGGTCTGGGCAGTCATCTTCGGCATGGGCCTGTTGGTCTTTCTCAATCGCTACGTGTTTCTTGAACCGCGCCTGCCGTTGCGCCTGAGCAGCAATGCCCGGCAGTTCCTCGGCTTTGCGGTGCCGGGCATGCTCACGGCGATCTGCGGCCCCATCGTGTTCATGCCCGACCACGAGCTGAACCTGCACTGGAGCAACCCCTACCTGCTCAGCTCCCTGGTGGCCATTGCGCTGGTGATCTACACCCGCAACACCCTGCTCAGCATGCTGTTGAGCATGGGGTTCTTTTTCCTCCTGCGCTGGTGGTTCTGAGGGCCGTTTGCGGTAGCCTGTGCAGCTTTCGGCACCGGCCGACCTTCAACCGCAACGGATGCATCGGATGAGCGAATTTCCCCACGATATCGACCTGGACGCGTTCTGGGACCGGGCCACCAGCAGCAAGATCAACCAGCCCCCCGCCAGCCCTGGCGTCATAGCCCAGTTGCAGGCGCAACTGGGCTATCGCCTGCCGCTGTCCTACGTGGCCTTCATGAACCGCTACAACGGCGGGCGCCCGCACCTCAGCTGTTTCCCCACCGAGCAGGGCACCTCCTGGGCCGAGGACCACTGCGCGATCGACAGCTTTCTGAGCATCGGCTGCGATGGCGACTATTCCCTGGGCGGTGGCCTGGGCAGCCGTTTCATGATCGAGGAGTGGGGCTACCCGGACCTGGGGGTGTACATCTGCGATTGCCCCTCCGCCGGCCATGACATGGTTGCCCTGGACTACAGCGAGTGCGGGCCCGAGGGCGAGCCGCGGGTGGTGCATGTGGACCAGGAGGCCGACTACGCGGTGACAGTGCTGGCAGCGGATTTCGAGGCCTTTGTCCGCGGGCTGGTGTCGCCCGAGGTCTACGACACCTCGGAACAGGATTACCTGGATGATCTGGACAAGGTCGCCCACGCGCCGTTCTCGCCCCTGCTGGAGGAACTGCTCGGCCATTTCAGCGCAGTCCCCGACCTGGGGCCGCTGATCCGCCAGATCGCCTTGCGCATCGTCCATGAGAAGCGCTACTTCGCCCTGCATGCCGATCCACTGTCGCAACTGCTCTATGACCTGCAGTTCTGGCTGTACCAGAATCGCTACCCGGTCCCCGACAAAGAGGCGTACCTGCAGGTCTATCAGGACATGATCGCCTTCGCCAGGGGCTTCGGCACCGGCGGCTACGCCCCGGACTTCATCCGCGACTGGTTCCGTAACCGCCTGGCAGGCGGCCAGCTGCGGCAGGCGGCGGGCGGGTTCGCCCTGGCCCCGGCCTACCAGGCGCAATTGCTGGAACAACTGGCCGGGTTTCGCCCCGCACCCCTTCAAGCCCAGGAGCAGCCATGAGCGAGGAAACCATCCGCATCACCGCCGAACAGACCCTCTCCGACAACTGGTACGTGCTGAAGAAGTACAGCTTCGAGCTGCGCCGCCGCGACGGCAGCTGGCAGGCCCAGGACCGCGAGGTCTACGACCGGGGCAATGGCGCAACCATCCTGCTGTACAACCTGCAACGGCGCACGGTGCTGCTGACCCGGCAGTTCCGCATGCCGGCCTTCGTCAACGGCCACAGCGGCTACCTGATCGAGACCGCTGCCGGGCTCCTGGACAACGCCAGCCCCGAGGTGCGCATCCGCCAGGAAGCCCAGGAGGAAACCGGCTACCGGGTCGGCGAGGTGCAGAAGGTCTTCGATGCCTTCATGAGCCCGGGTTCGGTGACCGAGCGGGTGCATTTCTTCATTGGCCATTACCAGGCCGAAGACCGGATCGACGCAGGCGGCGGGCTGGAGCACGAGGGCGAGGACATCGAGGTCCTGGAACTGGATATCGACCAAGCCCTGGGCATGATCAAGAGCGGGGAGATCGCCGATGGCAAGACCATCATGCTCCTGCAATACCTGCAACTGCATGTGCTCAAGCCCCGCAGCCTGATGGTGCTGGTGGCCGGCCCTTATCGCTCTGGTACCGACGATGACCCGGCGCTGCTGGCGCGCAATGTCGAGGCCATGGAGCACTGCGCGGCGCAGGTCCTGGCGGCGGGGCACTTTCCGGTACTGGGGGAATGGGTGGCGTTGCCCATGACCCGGCTGGGGGGTTCCCGGGCGGTGGGCGACGAGATCTACAACCAGCGCTTTCATGCCTATGCCGAGCGCCTGCTGGAACGCTGCGATGCGGTGCTGCGCATCGGCGGGCCGTCGGCGGGCTGCGATGCCATGGTCGAGATCGGCCAGCGCCTGGGCCTGGCCCTCTATCACCGGGTGGAGCAACTGCCGGTGGTGCCCGGCGGTAATGGCTGACGCGCCGCTCCAGGATGCCCCGGCGCCGGCAATCGGCGCCGGGGGAATACCCGCACAGGCCCCGCCAGGGGCTTTTCTTCAGGCCCTGCGGGGAAAAACTGTCTATCGTCAATAGGCAAGCGGGAGCTTCGTCGAAGGCCGCGTGAGGCAGGGTCGCACCGGTCGGTTTGTCGTTATGGCGCCTGGAGCACTATGGAAAACTTCGGTCTTGATCCGTCTCAAGGGCGCAGCACCTCCAATCAGGCGCTGACCCGCGCCACCTTGCTGGGTTGCTCGGGGCTGCTGCTGGCGCTGTTTCTCTTCACCGGTGTGTTGCTGGTATACATCGCCCTCGACCAGAACCTCGAGGCCGAGCAGCACAACCGCCTGGACATCGACAAGGCCCTGCAATCCTTTGCCGGCAATGCCCGCACCACCCTCAAGGACTACGCCCTCTGGGGCGATGCCTACCAGCACCTGCACCTTAAGGTCGACCTGGACTGGGCCTTCAACCGGCAGAATTTCGGCCCCACGCTGTACCGCGACCTGGGCTTTGACGGGGTGTTCGTGATCAACCCGGCCGGCCACACCGTGTACTCCCTGGTGGCCGGCGACCTCAGCGAGATGGATGCCCGCGACTGGCTGGGCGAGGCGTTGCCGCCCCTGGTCAGCGCAGCGCGCGAGGCCGGCGGCAAGGTGGTGGACCGTTACCAGTCGATTGCCGGCACCCCGGCGCTGGTGCTCGCCGCTGTCATAGGCCCGGGCAACGACCCGCAAGTGCGCCCTGATGCCGGGCCGCAGTCGGTGCTGATCTTCGTCGCCCGTTTCGACCCGGCGCGGTTACTGGCCCTGGGCCAAGGCCTGGACATCGAGCATCTGCAGGTGGCCCGTGCCGCCACGGACCAGAGCTTGCCGACCCTGGACTTGCCCGACGGCGCCGGAACCCTGCAATGGCGGCCGGCGCGCCCCGGGCACCAGTTGCTGGTGCTGGTGATGCCGCTGTTGCTGCTGGCCGGCCTGCTGGTGGGCCTGATGGCGGCGTTCCTGTTGCGCCGCGCCGATGCTGCAGCGCAGGTCATGGACCGGCAGGTCCAGGCGCTGCGCGCCAACCGCTGGGCCCTGGCCGCGAGCGAGGAGCGCTTTCGCGATGTGGCTGAAGCTGCGTCCGACTGGATCTGGGAAGTCGACGGGCAGCTGTGCTTTACCTACCTGTCCGAACGTTTCGAGGCGGTCACCGGGTTGACCCGGGAGTCGACCCTGGGGCGGCCGATGACCGAGCTGCTGAGCTGCGAACAGGGTTCGCTGGGCCAGTGGCTGGCGGCCCCGGAGCGGCGTTCCCAGGCGATCCAGCAGTGCCTGTACCGGGATGGCCAGGGGCAGTCGCGAGTCTGTCGCCTGTCGGTGCGGGCCATGGCCGCCGGGGGCTTTCGCGGCACCGCCAGTGATATCACCGAGGAGGTCGCGGCTCGAAGGCGGGTCGAGTACCTGTCCCAGCACGATGCCTTGACCGGCCTTGCCAACCGCACCCGCATGCAGGAGTTTCTCGAAGGCCGGCTGCAGGCCCCGCCGACCCTGCAGGAACCGCTGCTGATGCTCAGCGTCGACCTGGACCGTTTCAAACCGGTGAACGACCTGCTGGGGCACGCCGCTGGCGACCAGGTGCTGCACGAGGTGTCCCAGCGCCTGGCCCAATGCCTGCGCAGCGAGGACCTGGTGGCCCGGGTCGGCGGCGACGAGTTTGTCCTGGTGGTCACCGGCCAGGTGGCTGGCCACGAGATCGAAGGCTTGTGCCGGCGGCTGATCGAGCGGATCGAGGAACCGTTCTATATCGCCGGGCACGAGGTCTTCATCAGCGCCAGCATCGGCATTGCCCGGGCCCCGGGCGACGCCTCCCAGGCCGAAGAACTGCTGCGCTTTGCCGACATCGCCCTGTACGAGGCGAAAGCGGCGGGGCGCAGCACCTGGCGTTTCTATGCGCCCTACATGAATGTGCGGATCATCGAACGGCGGCGCCTGGAGCGTGACCTGCGCCATGCCATCGAGCAGGACCAGCTGCTCCTGCATTTCCAGCCGCGCTACCGCGTGCTCGATGGCCAGTTGATGGGCGCCGAGGCCCTGGTGCGCTGGCAGCATCCCCAGCATGGCTTGCTGGGGCCGGACGTGTTCGTGCCGATTGCCGAGGACACCGGGTTGATCCTGCCGCTGAGCAACTGGGTACTGCACGCAGCCTGTCGTGCGGCGCGAGCCTGGCCGGAAGGCCGACTGCTGGCGGTCAAGCTGTCGCCGGCGGAATTCCTGCGCGGCCAGCTGGTGGCGCGGATCGCGGCGGTGCTCAAGCAGAGCGGCCTGGAGCCGTCACGCCTGGAGCTGGAAATGACCGACAAGGTGCTGCTGGACGACAGCCGCCACGTGCTCACCATCATGCAGGGGCTCAAGGCGCTGGGGGTGCAGTTGCTGATCGACGATTTCGGCACCGGCTACTCGGCGCTGCAGTACCTGCAGACCTTCCCCCTGGATGGCCTGAAGATCGACAGCAGCTTCATCGCCCGGCTCAACCACAACGATGCCGGGCGCTCCATTGTCGAGGCGATTGTCGACCTGGGGCATGCATTGTCCTTGCGGGTGGTCGCCGAGGGGGTGCAGGCCGCAGAGCAGTTCGGGGTCTTGCGCGACATTCAGTGCGATGAGGTGCAGGGCCCGCACCTGAGCCCGCCGCTGGACCAGGAGGCCCTGCTGAAGCTCTATGGCGAAGCCGCCCGGGCCTCGCGCCCGATCACCTGAGCCTGTGTTTCAGGGCAGGTGGTCGGCGGCGAAGTCGGCCTCCGAGCGCGCTTGCAGGCGGCCTTTGCGGCAGGCCTGCTGGAAACGCTCGAAATCCCGTTCGTTCTGCGTGGCATAGGCCTGGGCGTAGTGCCACAGGGCTTCGGCCAGGGTTTCGCTCTTGCCGATGTAGCCGCTGATCCGCGCGGCCTGGCCCGAAGCCTTGGCGTGGGCCCGGGCCAAGGCCCGGCCGCAGATCCTGGCATAGGCGGCGAAGGTGTCCTCGTCGAAGGTCTCAAGTTCCGCCGAGACCTTCATGTCGCGCAGTTGGCGCACATAGAAATGACGGCCGTTGGGGCCGGTGGTCCAGCCCAGGAACAGATCGCTGGCGGACTGCATCAGGCGCTGGCCTTCCACCACCCGCTGGCCGTTGTGCCTTGGCTTTGAACGTTCGCGCACATAGTCGGCGAGCACCGAGCGCCGGGCTTCCTTGAATTGCAGGAACAGTGGCCGCTGCTGGGCGTCGGTGAGCAGCGCCACCAGGCAGCGGGTGCCGACGCTGCCAACCCCCACCACCTTGAAGGCCAGGTCGCTGGGCTGGAACCGTGCCAGCAGGTCGCGGCGGTCGGCCTGCAGGGTGCCGCGGTAGTCGCGCATGAAGGTGTCGTACAGCGGCCGCCAGTCTTCCAGGCGCATCCAGTCATCGTCGGGGTCCAGCAGGCTGGTGGTGTTGTGCAGGTGGAAGATTTCCGGCAGGTCGTCGCGAATCAGCAGGCGGCCCCGGGCGTCGCGTTCGCTGATCTTGGGCAGGAGCTCGGCATGGGTGCGCCGGGCGGCCTTGTCGATGGCCCGTTGCACATGCTCCAGGGTGTCGCTGTTGGAGCGCGCCTGGTGCAGCAGGTCTTCGTAGGTCAGGGCGTCGTACCAGATCTCCAGTGCGCTTTGCCCGGCGCAGGTGGCCATGCTGCGCTGATAGGCGCCCACCAGTTCGCGGCACAGGGCCTCTTCGACCCCCGGGCCGTGGCGCAGGTGCCGGGCGGCAATCAGGAAGCTCGCCACCAGGCGCTTGAGGTCCCACTCCCAGGGGCCGGGATGGACCTCGTCGAAGTCGTTGACGCTGAACAGCAGGTTGCGCTCGGGGGTGGCAAAGCCGCCGAAGTTCATCAGGTGGCAGTCGCCACAGATGGTCGAGCGCAGGCCCATGTCCGGGGTGCTGGCCAGGTCGTGGGCCTGGAGCAGGGCGTTGCCACGGTAGAAGGTGAAGGGCGACACCAGCATGCGCCCGTAGCGCAGTGCCACCAGGGACTGGACCCGGCCCTGGCTGGAGGCCTCGATCAACGGCAAGGGGTCGCGCTTGATCTGCCCGGGATCGGAATGGGAGCTGCGGGGGCAGTCCTTGCGGGCTTGCTTGCCGAGCTTGATCGAATCGTCGGGGCGGTTCATGGACAGCTCCTGTGCCAGGCCTTAGCGGTAGGGGGGCGGTTTGGCTAGGGTTGTGCGGGCAACTCCTGACGCGCCTGCCGGATCGGCAGTTCCACGCGAAAGGTGCTGCCGACGCCGGGCTGGCTCTGCACGCTGATCTGCCCGCCGTGCTTCTTGACGATGCCGTAGGACAGCGACAGGCCCAGGCCGGTCCCCTGGCCCACCGGCTTGGTGGTGAAGAAGGGGTCGAAGATCTTGGCCAGGTGCTCCTGGTCGATGCCGCAGCCGCTGTCGCTGACCTCCAGCCAGACCCGCTCGCCGTCCACGCCGTTGCGCAGGGTAATGGTGCCGCGCTCGGGGCCTATGGCCTGCGCCGCGTTGACCACCAGGTTCATCACCACTTGATTGAGTTGGGAGGGCAGGCATTCGATTTCCGGCAACGGCTGGTAGTCGGTGACCAGGTCGGCCTTGTACTTGAGTTCGTTGGCAACAATGTTCAGGGTCGAGTCGATGCCCTGTTGCAGGCTCGCCAGCTGCCATTGCTGGTCGCTGTCGACCCGGGAGAAGTTCTTCAGGTCCTTGACGATCTGCGCCACCCGGCCGATGCCTTCCTTGGACTCCCTGATCAGTACCGGAATGTCCTGCTGGAGGAAGTCCAGGTCGATGCTCTCGCGCAGGCTCTGCAGGTGCTTGCGCAGTTCCGGCGCGGCGATGGCTTCTTCGGCCTGGCGATAGGCGCTGAGCATCTGGTCGAGCTGCTGCAGGTAGCCTGCCAGGCTGCCGAGGTTGGAGGACACGAAACCGATGGGGTTGTTGATTTCGTGGGCGACCCCGGCGGCCAGTTGCCCGAGGGAGGCCAGTTTTTCCGATTGCACCAGCTGGTTTTCCAACTGCTTGCGTTCGTCGATCTCCAGTTGCAGCGCCGCCCCGGCCTGCCTCAGGTCTTCGGTGCGCTGCTGCACCAGGTGCTCCAGGTGATGCATTTGCAAAAGCGCGCGGGCGGTCATTTCCCACTTGCTGGTCAGGGTGTTGGCCATCTGCTGGACTTCGATGTTGTCAAAGGGCTTCTTCAGGATCAGCAGGCGGTGATGACCCTGCAGGCGCTCCAGCAGCTCTTCCCAGGAATAGTCGGAGTAGGCGGTGCACACCACCACCTGTAGCCGCGGGTCCTGTTGCCAGAGGCGTTCGATGGTCTGCGCGCCGTCCCAGCCCTGGGGCATGCGCATGTCGACAAACGCCAGGGCATAGGGACGCTGCCGCTCCTGGGCCTGGCAGACCATGGCCAGGCCTTCCTCGCCGCCGTAGGCCGAATCCAGTTCAAAAGGCTGTTGCCGGGGCTTGGTCGTGGCGCCGAACAGCTGTGCCTCCAGGTCATCCAGGCCGTTGTCGTCTGCCTCGGGCGGGGTGAGGATCTTGCGAAAGTCCTCGTGGATCGACGGGGTATCGTCGATCAGCAGGATCCGGCGATTGTTCAACTGGTCCATCATGGGTCCTCTGCGCTGATCAGCGGGATGTCCAGAGTGAAGGTGGCGCCCAGGCCGGGGCCATCACTGTGCACATTCAATTGTCCACCCATCTCCATGGCCGCCAGGGCGCAGCTATGCAAGCCGAAGCCGTGGCCGTCCTTGCGGGTGGTGAAGCCGTGGGAAAAAATCCGCGTCAGGTTCTCCGCGGGGATGCCTTCGCCTTCATCCTTGACGCTGATGCTCAGGGTCTGGCCGTCCAGCACTCTGGCGCTCAGGGTCAGGGTCCGTGAATGATCATCGAGGTTGGACATGGCGTACTTGGCGTTGCTGATCAGGTTGATCAGGATCAGCAGCATGCGGTGCTTGTCGCCCATCACCGGAGGCAACGGGCCATAGTCCTTGACCACCGTGACCTGATGCCGGGCCAGGGCGCCGGAGTTCATGCGCAGGGCGTCTTCGATCAGCTCGGCGACCCGCAGGGGTTCTATCAGCCGAGAGGCTCCGGCATAGGATTGCTGGGTGGCGACGATTTCCTTGATGTGGTCGACGCTACGGGCCAACTGAGCCAGTTCTTCGCCCATGCCCTGCTGCTCGGTGGCTATGGCTTCGACCAATTGATTGAGGTAGCCGGGGAGCAGCTTGCCTTTGTCGTCTTCGGTGAAAAAACGCCCCAGGTCATCCTGGTGCTGGTTGATCAACTGCATGGCCTTGCCCAGCCCTTGTGCCTTGCTGGAGCGCAGGGTGCGGCTGAGCATTTCGCTGCAGATATTCACGCTGTTGAGCACGTTGCCGACGTTGTGCAGGACGTTGGTCGCAATTTCCGCCATGCCCGCCTGGCGGGCGCTGTCCATGAGTTCGCTCTGGGCTTCCTTGAGCTCCCGGGTGCGTTCCTCGACCCGGTGTTCCAGGTGCTCGTTGGCGCTCTGCAGGGCCGTGTTCACCCGGCGGATGACCGCGTAGCTGCGTACCAGCCTGACGGCCAGGTAGAGAATCAGTATCACCAGCAAGGCGGCAAAGAGCAGCAGGTACTGGTGGGCCTTCTGGTCCTGCAGGTCGGCCTGCGACTGATCGGCGTTGAGCAGATGGGTGATGTCGTCCAGGCGCTGGGCGATGGGGATCGAGGTGATGCGCTCCAGCAGGTCGTTGACCACCGGCTGCTCCCGCAGAATCACCGAGACGTGGTTGCTGAGGATCTCCACCGGCTCATGCATGGGTTCGGGCAGGCGCTCCTTGTTGACCGCCAGTTTGTTCAGCCCCACCAGGATGTCTGCGGCCCGGTCGTCGCTGGAAACCTGGGCGAACTCCAGGCTGCTGAGCAGCAGGTCATAGGTATCGATGGCAATGGTCTGCTCTGACAGCCGCGCCTGGTCGTCAAGGCCGGCCAGGCGGCGCTGGATATCGTCTTCGGCAGTGGGCAGGAACGCCAGGGAGTTGCGCAGCACCGCGTTGTGGGTCTTGAAACGCTCCACCAGGCCGGCCTTTTCCTGGAAGGCCTCGATGAACGCCTGGTGGCCGGCCGTCCAGGCGGCCGGGTCATTGTGGTTCTGTTGTGAAAGCTGATCGAAGCGGTTCCACAGCTGGTTGATCTCTTGCACCGGCATGACCAGTGGATCGTAGTCGTGGGTAATGGCGATCCGAGCCTTGAGCACCTCGGTTTCCCATTGGGCATTCAACTGCTTGATATGGCTGATCAGGTCCCGCGCCAGTACGTAGTTCGAGGGCTGGCCGATCACCGTCTTGAAGTAGAGAAAGGCCAGCCCCAGCACCAGGCTCAGGGTCAGTAGCGACAGCAGCATGATCGGCACGCGTCGGGACAGCTTCATAAGGGCTTGCCCTGCC
Source organism: Pseudomonas protegens CHA0 (assembly GCF_000397205.1). Taxonomy (NCBI): domain Bacteria; kingdom Pseudomonadati; phylum Pseudomonadota; class Gammaproteobacteria; order Pseudomonadales; family Pseudomonadaceae; genus Pseudomonas; species Pseudomonas protegens. The sequence continues at coordinate 3,760,561 of NC_021237.1, read as the reverse complement.
ATTCGCCGGTCAGGGTCTTGAGAAACTTGACGATCAGGCTGATGTCCTGGGTATTGGGCGGGCGCCCCAGCTGATACTTGAACATGACTTCCACTGCCTGCTCCAGGGTCGGCGCCGAACCGTCGTGGAAGTAGGGCGCAGTCACTGCGACATTGCGCAGGCTGGGCACCTTGAACACGTTGCGGTCCTGTTCGTCGCCGGTGACCAGGAAGCGCCCCAGGTCGGCGTCGGTGGGGTTGCCGCGGGCAGCGAAGTAGTCGCCCATCACGCCGAACTTCTGAAACATGTTGCCGCCGATATTGACCCCCTGGTGGCAGGCGATGCAGCCGTAATCCTTGAAGCGCTGGTAACCGTATTTTTCTTCCAGGCTGAGGATGTCGGTATTGCCTTGCAGGTACTGGTCGAACCGCGAGTTGGCGCTGAGCAAGGTCTTTTCATAGGTGGCCAGGGCATTTTGCACGTTGGCTGCGGTGATGCCGTCCGGGTACAGGGCACCGAAGGACTTCTGGTAGGCGCTGTCATCGCTCAAGGTGCGGATCAGCGCCGGCCAGGTGTTGCCCATCTCGCTGGGGCTTTGCACGACGCTGTCGATCTGCGCTTCCAGGGATTCGACGCGCCCGTCCCAGAACTGCCGGAAATTCAGCGCGGCATTGAACACGCTGGGGGTGTTGACCCGGGTGGGTTGCCCCTTGAAACCCGGCGATTTTGCCTGGGAGTCGGCCCCGCCCTGGTCCAGCCGGTGGCAGCTGGCACAGGACAGGCTGTGGTCCTGGGACAGGCGCGGTTCGTTGAACAGCTGGCGCCCGAGCTCGACCCGCTGGGGGTCGAGTGCCGGCGGTGCGGGCAACGGCTTGAGCGGTTCGTCCAGGGGCGCGGCAAAAGCGCTCGGGCTGCTGGCGCCCAGCCCTGCCCAGAGCAGCAGGAGCAGTACCCGTGCGCGGCGGCGCGGCGGCTGGCGCGGTTGTTCAGTGGTCATGGTCCGTCACCTGGAACTGCGGCCTGTGCTTGCCCAGCAGGCGAGCGAAGTCTTCGGCGGGCAGCGCCTTGCTGAAGTAGTAGCCCTGGGCTTCCTCGCAGCCTTGCTGCTGGAGAAAGGTCAGTTGCTGGTGCGTCTCCACCCCTTCGGCGATGACCTTCAGGTTCAGGCTGCGCCCCAGGTTGATGATGGCGCTGACCAGTACGGCGTCCTTGTGTTCGTGGCTCAGGCCGTGGATGAAGGATTGGTCGATCTTGAGCACATCCACGGGAAACTTGCGCAGGTAGCTCAGGCTCGAATAGCCGGTACCGAAATCATCGACGGCCAGGCGCACGCCCAGGGCCTTGATCGCCAGCAGGGTAGCCAGCGTGACCTCGACGTTCTGCAGCAGTACGCCTTCGGTGATTTCCAGTTCCAGCCAGGCCGGGTCCAGGGCGTTGTCGCTGAGCGCGTCGCGCAGTTGCTGGAGCAGTTGCGGCTGCCTGAAGTCAGCCGCCGACAGGTTGATGGACAACGGCACAGGGGGCAGGCCGGCGTTCTGCCAGGCCCGGCACTGGCGAGTGGCTTCCCCCAGGACCCATTGGCTGATGCGGGTGATCAAGCCGCTGTCTTCGGCCACTGGAATGAACAGCTCGGGGCTGATCCAGCCCTGTTGCGGGCGTTGCCAGCGAATCAGCGCTTCAGCGCCTACCACATTGCCCGAGGCCAGGTGGATTTTCGGCTGGTAATGCAGGTGGAACTCCCGGCGTTCCAGGGCCTGGAGAATCCCCGACTCCAGGTATTGCTGCTCCCGGGCCCGGTGCGTCATGTCATCGGTGAAGAAACAGTAGCTGCCCGGTGCCTGCTCCTTGCTGGTGCGCATGGCCATCTCGGCTTTCTTGATCAGCGCCAGGGCATCCTGGCCATCCTCGGGGTACAGGCTGATGCCCAGGCTGGCCGTCACCTGCAGGTCGTGCCCGGCGATGTCATCGAACTGGCTCACGGTGGCCAGCAGCTTTTGCGCAAGCGCGCGTATCTGCGCCGGATGCTGCTGGTCATGGAGCACCACCACGAACTCGTCGGAGCCGTAGCGAAACAGCGAGTCCGACTCGCGCATGCCTTGTTCCAGGCGCCGGGCGATTCTCTTGAGCAACTCGTCCCCGGCCGGGTATCCCAGGGCATGGTTGATCCGCTTGAACCGGTCCAGGCCGAGGAACATCACCGCCAGCCGCTGCTCATAACGGCGGGCCCGTGCCATGGCCTGGCCCAGGCGGTCCCCCAGCAAGGTGCTGGAGGGCAGGCCGGTGAGCACGTCGTAGTGCAGCAGGTGGGAGACCTTGAGCAGTTCGGCCACCCGTCTTTCGATGGTCTGTTGCAGGTCGTCGAGTTTCTGCCGGGCGTCCTGTGCCATCTGCCACTTCCAGGTCAGCGCGCTGGCCATCTGGCGGATTTCCAGGCTGTCGAAGGGCTTTTTCAGGATCAGCAACTGGTCGCCGAATGCCAGGCGTTGCGCCATGGCTTCCCAGGAATAGTCGGAATAGGCGGTGCACAGGGCGATCTGCAGGTCCGGGTCGGCGTTCCACAAGCGCTCGATGGTTTCCAGGCCATCCCAGCCGGGGGGCATGCGCATGTCGATGAACGCCATGGCATAGGGCAGGCCCAGGGCCAGGGACGCTTCGACCCGGGCCAGGGCCTCTTGGCCCTGGAACGCCGAATCGAGGCAGAAGGGCGCTTGCTGCGCTGGCATCGTGGCGTGGCCGAACAACTGTTGCTCGGCCAGGCTCAGGTCCGGGGCCTGGCGCGGCGCCAGGATCTTGTGGAAATCCTCATGGATTGCCGGGCTGTCATCGACAATCAGGATCCGTCGGTTGGCCCGCCCTGGGGGCTGGTCCGAGGCGTCTTGTGCCTTTGTCTGTGCGTCACTGCCAGCGTCCATAGACCTTCCCTAGTACCCTGAGCCCGCCTTGCAACGTTGTCAGCATAGTCATTGCGCAGTGCCGCGGTTGACGAATTTATTTCGCGGGGGGCAATGGCGTGAAAATAAAAAACTCATCTAGGATTGTCTGGGAAAAACCGCCGCTGCCGAGCCGTCCGTGAGCACGGAGCGGGGCAGCCTATGCCGCACAGGGAGAGCCCCATGGAAGATCCGCAGCCGGTTGAGCCAGGTAGGCGTCCACGTGTGTTGCTGGTGGACGACGAGGAGTCGATTCTCAACAGTCTCAAGCGCCTGCTGCGTCCCGAGCCCTATGACGTGCTGCTGGCCAACAGCGGCGCCAGAGCGCTGGAGATCCTCGCCGAAGGCCCCGTCGACCTGGTGATGAGCGACGCGCGCATGCCCGGCATGGACGGCGCGGCCCTGTTGGCCCGGGTGCGGGAGAAGTACCCGGCGGTGCGGCGAATCCTGCTCACCGGTTATGCCGATCTGAACACCATCATCAAGGCCGTCAACGACGGGCAGATCCACCAGTACCTGAGCAAGCCCTGGAATGACGAAGAGCTGCTGCTGATTCTGCGCCAGACCCTGGAGCACCAGCTCGCCGAGCGTGAGCTCAAGCGTTTGCAGCAGTTGGTCCTGGAGCAGAACCAGCAACTCAAGGCCAGCAACGCCAGCCTGGAACGGCATGTGGCCTCGCGGACCGCGGAGCTGCAGCAGACTGCCGACATGCTCGACCTGGCCTACGAAGAACTCAAGCACAGCTATGTGACCGCCACCGAGGTGTTTTCGCTGCTGGCCAACCTGCGGCTGCCCGCGGACAAGCAAACCAACCGCAAGATCATCGAACTGGTGCGTGCCTGCTGCAAAAGGCACGGCCTGGACGAGGCCAGCAGCCGCGACCTGACCATGGCGGCGGCCCTGTACAACATCGGCAAGTTGAGCTGGAGCGATGCCATGCTGCTGGCGCCGGCGGACTTGTTGCGCCATACCGATCAGGCGCGCTACCGCGCCTATCCCGAGCAGAGCGAATCGGTGCTGATGGCACTGGAACCGATGCAGGATGCCGCGCGGCTGATCCTTCATCACCAGGAGCGCTGGGACGGCAGCGGCTTTCCCCTGCGCCTCAAGGGCGAGGCGATTCCCTGGGGCTCCCGGCTGTTGAAGCTGGCGGTGGATTTCATCGAATTGCAGTGCGGGCTGATTCTGGAGCGGCACATGAACAGCGATGAAGCCCTGCTGTTCATTCGCAAGTACGCGGGCCGCCTGTACGACCCGAATCTGGTGGAAGACTTTGTCCAGGTCTGTGCCGCCTACCAGAGCGATGTCACCGTCGATGATCCGACGGTCAGGGTCCTGGGAACCCGGGAGCTGCAGGCCGGGATGGTCCTGCGGCGCAACCTGAATGCCGACAACGGCATGTTGCTGCTCAATGCCGGCAAGGTGCTCAGCGAACCGCTGGTGCAGAAACTGATCGCCTTCGAAGCCATGGAAGGGGCCCGCTACAGCATCTTCGTCAGCGTTCCCGACGCCTGAGTGGTGTGTGCGGTCCGTCGTGCTTGCCCGGTGCCGCAGTGATCCGTCATATTTTGCCCCCCGCGTAGTGGGCGCCCTGAGGTGCTCCGGGCGATTTCGGATCGCGGCGGATGACCTTGGAGCGAACCCATGGATATACCAACCCTGCTGCTGTACATCGTCACCGTCAGCGCGGTGATGATTACCCCCGGCCCCTCGATGTTGCTGGCCTTGAACAATGGCGCGGTGCATGGCATGCGGGTGGCTGGCTGGGGCATCGCCGGCGCGGCGTTGTCCGACCTGCTGCTGATCGGCGCGGTGGGCTGCGGCCTGGGGGCGTTGCTGCAGGCCTCGCAAGAGCTGTTCGTGGTGGTCAAGAGCTGCGGCGCGGCCTATCTGCTGTATCTGGCCTGGGGCTTGTGGCGAGCGCCTACCCGTGCGCTGGCCTGTACGGTGGGCGGGGCCTCGGCCAGCGGCTGGTCGGCGTTTCGCCGGGCGTTGCTGGTGGGGCTGTCAAACCCCAAGGGCCTGCTGTTTTTCTCCGCCTTCGTGCCGCAGTTCGTGCGCCCGGAGCAGCCGGTGGCCGAGCAGTACCTGATCCTGGCCGTGGTCAGCGCCCTGGTGGACTGCCTGATGATGAGCCTCTATGCCGTGGGTGGCCGGCGGGCCATGGCGCGCTTTTCCGCCCGGGTCATGGGCTGGATCAACCGCAGTTGTGCCGGCCTGCTGGCGGTGCTGGCGCTGGGTGTCGGCCTGTATCGGCGCAGTGAGGGCGCTGCCGCCTAGGGCATTGGCGGGTATTCTCCGGGCCGCTGCCTGACCGGCTTCTGCGGGACACCGGGCAATTGCTGTCATGTTCCGGCAACGCCGGCCTGCCAGAAAGATCAGGTTGTTTTCAATCCGTTCCACCCCGATGGCGGGGCCAGGACGATGCGCTTTCCCAAGGAGAAGGTCACGATGAGAAAGTTTTTTACCCTGATGGCAGCCCTGGTGCTGACCCTGGGGATGGTGGGCATCAGCGACGCACGTCAGCCCAAGCAGCAGCGCGATTCGGTGGCGGGTACCTTCGACTACTACCTGCTGACCCTGTCCTGGTCGCCGACCTTCTGCCTGATGCACCCGGAAAACGAGCAGTGCACCGGCAAGGGCTACGGTTTTGTCCTGCACGGCCTGTGGCCGCAATACGCCAAGGGTGGCTGGCCCGAGTCCTGCCCACCCCTGACCCAGCTCAATGCCCAGGAGCGGGCCAAGGGCCTGACCCTGTTTCCCACCGCCAAGCTGATGAACCATGAATGGAGCAAGCACGGCACCTGCAGCGGCCTGGGGGCCATGGGGTACCTGGATGCCGCGGACAAGGCCCTGGCCAGGGTACAGATTCCCGAGGCGCTGCAGCCTTCGACCACGGTGCGCTATTTCGAGGCCAGCCAGATTGCCCAGCAGTTTCGCCAGAGCAACCCGGGGATCGCCGAGAACGGCATCGCCATTCTGTGCAGCGGCCCCGAGCTGTCCGAGGTTCGTGTTTGCCTGACCAAGGACCTGGAGTTCGGCGCCTGCGGCAAAGGCGTGAAGAACCAGTGCCGTGCCGGGCAGATCCGCATTCCGCCCATCCGCTGAAGGCACCTGCAAGAACCCCACCGATGTCGCATCGCTGTAGGAGCTGGCTTGCCCGCGAAAGCCTACCTGGGGCGGGTGCAAGCCGTGGCGGCCTCTTCGCCGGCAAGCCCGCTCCTACAGGGTGCGGAGCAGGGTTTGCAGGGCGGCGCTGCAATCGTGCATCGGTGCTCGCAACTGCGTTCCGATCAACCCCTGGTGGGCCAGCAGTGCCTTGACCGGCGCCGGGTTGGGTTCGGCGAACAGCGCCTTGATCAGCGGCACCAGTTGCATGAAGGTGCTCCGGGCCGCGTCCAGTTGCTGTGCCCGGACCTGTTGCAGCAAGGCGACGAACCGTTGCGGGTGGATATGCGCCGAGGCCGCAATGGCACCATGGGCGCCCAGGCACAAGGCGTTGAACAGTTGCAGGTCCTCGCCGCACAGCACTTCGATCTGCCCGCAGGCCAGTAGCGCCAGGGTCTTTTCCAGGTTGCCGCCACAGTCCTTGACCGCCGCGATCCGTGGATGGGCCACGATGTTCAGCAAAGTAGCGGTGTCCAGGCTCACCCCGGTGCGGTAGGGAATGTCGTAGACAATCAGCGGCACGCTGGAGGCGTCGGCCACGGTGGCGAAGAAGCTCTCCAGGGCTGCTTGCGACGGCCGGATGTAGTAGGGCGCGGGCACCAGCAAGGCGGCCACCGCACGCTCGAGGATCTGTTCCTGCAGGCTCAGCAGCGACTTCAGGTTATTGCCCGCCAGCCCCATGATCACCTTCCCGGCGGGGGCTCGCTCCAGCACCGCATCGAGCACCGCCAACTGCTCGTCCTTGTCCAGGGCCGCGGCCTCGCCGGTAGTGCCGCAAACCACCAGCCCGGCTACGCCGCTTTCCAGCAGGTGAGTGGTCAAGCGCCCCAGGGCGGCGAAATCGACGGCGCCGTCGATGAAAGGGGTGACGATAGGGACCCAGATACCTTGAAACGATGACATGCGTGTTCTCCTGATGGTTGACCGTCGGGTCGTCGTCAGAAGAGTAGAAGGGCGGTAAGCAGGGGGAGGGTGTCCGTAGCGCTTGAGGTCCTGTCAGCTCATCTGACGGGACACAGCGCCCCGGTCACATGAGCGACTGTTTCTTCGATTTAGAGCTGCAGGCCACGCGCGCCTCGACCTTGGCCGACAGGCCAATGGTGCGAAGGATGAAGGGCGTGGCTGGGGACATGGTCGCTGCAGGCTCAAGAATCAGGCGCCCAGTTTTAAAAGCCGGCGACCGCTTTGTCAATCCTCGAATCCGTTGAGTCCGCCGCGCAGGCTGCCAGGGTGCCTGCCCTGAGGGTCAGCCCGGGCCTGGGTTGTCCGGCGCGCTGATGCGGTACAGCAGGCTCGGCGCCTGGCCGGGAAAATCATCCAGTTCGCCGTCCAGGCTCAGCCCCAGGCGCTCCAGGGCGCGCCGCGAGGGCAGGTTGTCGGGGCGCACCAGGCCGGTGACCCGCGGTGCATGCAGTTCGCTGAAGGCCAGGTGCAGGGCGGCCCGGGCCATTTCCGCGGCATAGCCCTGGCCCCAGGCCTCGGGGCGCAAGCGAAAGTACAGGTTCAGCCCCGGCTCGTGGCCGAAGAAGCCCTGCATGATCCCGCCGAAGCCGATCAGCCGTTGCGGGTCGCTGCGCAGGGCGATGGCCCAGTAGCCGAAACCGTGCTGCTGCCAGTGTTCGATCCAGCCGTGCAGCTTGTCGGCGCAGGCGGCAGCGTTGATCGGGCCGTTGGGGTTGAAGCGGTTGGTCTGCGGGTCGCCATGGATGGCACAGGCCTGGGGCAGGTCGTCCAGGGTCGGGGCGCGCAGTAGCAGGCGGGTAGTTTCTTGGCAGGAGGCAGGCATTGGCGCGGCTCTATGGCTTAGGGGCCTGGAGAAGGTAGGTGATGGGCCATCGGTTCTCAACCAGGGGCGGCCGGGGCATTGCTTGCCAGGCTAAGTATTGATCCAGGTCAAGAGTGTTGAATCTAGTTCCGTTGCCAGGGAAGTTATTTCCCTGGAGGCAATAGCGCGATTAAAAGTGCTATCTAAACTCGATTCGGTCGGGCGCTGGGCAGTTGTTGTAGTGGATTGCTCATCAGGCTCGGGAAAGTTCTGCAGGTACGCAGAAGAAGTCTTCGGGTAATCGCAGGATGCGCCAGTTGCTGTTTGATCATGACGAGCAATTACCAGACTTCCTGCGAGGTTTTTCAAATGAAAAACAATCTCCCGGTGACTCAGCGTGAGCGGGTGTTTCCTGCCGAACAACGGCTTATTTCCGCCACCGATACCCATGGCAAGATCACTTACTGCAATGACGAGTTCGTTGCGGTCAGCGGTTTCAGCCGCGAACAGCTGATTGGCAGCCCGCACAACATCGTGCGCCATCCGGACATGCCCGAAGCGGTGTTCGGCCATATGTGGTCCTACCTCAAGGACGGCAAGAGCTGGATGGGTATCGTCAAGAACCGTTGCCAGAACGGTGATCATTACTGGGTCAACGCCTATGTCACACCGATATTCAGCCAGGGCGTGATTGCCGGCTACGAATCGGTGCGGGTCAAGCCCGAGCGCCAGCAGGTGGAGCGCGCCGCCGCCCTGTACTCGCACCTGCGCAGCACCCGCCTGGCCACGCCCTGGCGCCATCGGCTGCTGGGCGCCGGGGTGTTTGTGCTGCCGCCGCTGCTGGCGGTACTGGCCAGCGCCATGGCCGGCTGGCTGGCCGGGCCCTGGGCCGGGCTGGGAGTGGCGCTGCTCGGGCTCTTTGCCGTGCAGGCCCACGGCGCCTACCGCACCGGGCAGTTGCTGGGGCGCATCAGCGCGGTGTCCCTGGGCAGTTTCGACAGCGAGCTGATTGCCCGCACCTATACCGATGAGCGAGGCCCGGTGGCACGCCTGCAGATGATCCTGATCAGCGAGGCGGCGAAGATCCGTACCGCCCTCAGCCGCCTGGGGGACTACGCCAACCAGGCGGCGTCACTGGCTTCCACCAGCCAGAACCTGTCGCGCCAGGCCGAGTCGGCCCTGGGCAAGCAGCGCGACGAAGCCGACATGGCGGCCACGGCGATGAACCAGATGGCTTCGTCGATCGCCGAGGTTTCAGTGCACATCCATGACACCGCCGCCGCGGCCGACCAGGTCAACGAGCTGACCCAGGTGGGCTCCCAGGAGGCGCGCCGTTCCCGGGTGGTGATCGAGAAACTGGCGGATACGGTGGATGCGATTAGCCAGTCGGTGGAAGGCCTGGCGCAGGAAACCCAGTCGATCCAGGTGGCGGCGAACATGATCCATTCGATCGCTGAGCAGACCAACCTGCTGGCCTTGAACGCAGCCATCGAGGCGGCGAGGGCCGGCGAGCAGGGCCGGGGGTTCGCCGTGGTCGCCGATGAGGTGCGGGCCCTGGCGTCGAAGACCCGGGAATCGACCCAGAGCATCCAGCGCATCATCCAGAGCCTGCAGCAGGTGGCGGGCCAGGCCGTGGAAGTGGCGCGCCAGGGCAGCGTGGAGGCGCGCTCCGGGGTGACCCAGGTAGTCAGCACCCAGCAGGCGCTGGACGGCATCAACTCGGCGGTGGAGCGCATTCACCAGATGAGCCAGCAGATGGCCGCGGCGTCGGAGCAGCAGGCCCATGTGGCCGAGGAAATCTCCGAGCAGATCAGCAATATCGCCCGGGTCTCGGACCAGAATGCCGATATTGCCGTGCACTCCTGCAGCATTGGTGGCGACCTTGAGTCCACCGCCCATGAACTCAATGCACTGGTGACCCGATTCAATAGTTGATTGCCGGGCGCGATCCACAAGTTCGTCGCGGCCTGCGCGGTGTCACGACAGCCCGTCACCGGCAGGGTAGTTTTGTTCAATACCGCCTCACCCCGGCCTCGTAGTCTGTGCGGCTCCAACCCACAGAGACAAAGAGGCAAGTGATGAGCGTAGTGTTTTCCATGGCGGCCTTTGCCCTGGCGGCCTCCATTACCCCGGGGCCGGTGAACATCGTCGCCCTGGGCAGCGGTGCGCGGTTCGGCTTCCGGGCCAGCCTGCGCCATGTGGCCGGGGCCACCCTGGGGTTTGTCCTGTTGCTGGTGCTGGTCGGCCTGGGGCTGCACGAACTGCTGCGCCAGTGGCCGGCCCTGACCCAGGGCATCCGCCTGTCCGGCGTGGCCTTCCTGCTGTACATGGCCTGGAAGCTGGCCCGGGACGATGGCCGGCTGGATACCGAGGGCCAGCCTCGGGCGCCGTCGGCCTGGTATGGCGCCCTGATGCAGTGGCTCAACCCCAAGGCCTGGCTGGCTTGCGTGGCCGGCATGGGGGCCTTCGCCGCCGATGGCGAGGCGCGGCTGGTGTGGCTGTTCGCGGCGGTGTACCTAGTCATCTGCTACCTGTCGGTGGCCTGTTGGGCCTATGCCGGCAGTTTTTTGCGCCATTACCTGGGCAACCCGGCGGGCATGCGCCTGTTCAACCGGGCCATGGCCGCCTTGCTGGCAATCAGCGCGGCCTGCCTGCTGCTTTGAATGCAACTGGGCGTCAGTGGGCCTGGGGTTCGCCGCGCCTGGCCCGTCGCGGCCCCTGGTACTGGCCCGGGGTGGCCCCCAGATGCTGCTTGAACGCGCGCTGCAAGTGCGCCTGATCGGCGAAGCCCGCGGCCTGCGCCACCTCGGCGATCGGCACGCCCTGGCGTAGGCGGGCCTGGGCGAACTGCACCCGCCGGTTGACCAGGTAGGCATGGGGCGCCATGCCGTACTGCTGCTTGAAGGCGCGGATCAGGTAGGAGGCCGAAAGCTGCGCAGCCTGGCAGATCTGTTCCAGGTCCAGGGGCTCGGTACAGTGCTGGCGGATGAACTGCGCGGCCCGCTCAAGCTTGTGGTTGTTCTCCCGGGGCGGGGTCTTGGCTGGGTTCAGGCGCTGTTGCAGCTCGCTGAAGAACGCCACCACGCAGCTGTGCTTGTGCAGCGTCTCGGCCTGTGGGTCCACGAGGGCGTGGTACAGCTGCTCGAGGTCGGCGAAGAGTTGCGGGTCGTCGCTGCTGGTTTCTTCGAAGGGCTGGAACTGCAACTCGGGGCTCACGCCCAGTTCACGTTGCAGGCGGGTCAGCCAGGGCGTGTCGACGTACAGCATGCGGTACGACCAGGGCTGGTCGTCGATGGGGTTGCAGGCGTGGACCACCCCGGGGTTCATCAGCACCACGGTGCCGGCGCCCACCTGCCTTTGCGTCTGCTCGCTGACGTAGGTACTGACACCTGCGGTGATGCAGCCGATGGAGAACTGCTCATGGGCATGAGCGCAATAGCAGACCTTGCGCCCGTCGGCGATGGAGCGGGCCTCGATGAAGGGCAGGGCCGCATCGCGCCAGAAGAGGGGGGCGTCTGCAGAGGGCGGGGCGGTTTTCGTCAAGGCCATATCCATCGCTCAAGGACCGGCCACGAGTGTATTAGCTTCGCGCGTCGAAGGCGCGTTGCAGCGTCGCGATATCGAGTTTTTTCATCCCCAGCAGGGCCTGCATCACTCGCTCGGAACGGGCCGGGTCGGGGTCGCACATCATCTGCGCGAGCGTCTGCGGCACGATCTGCCAGGACAGCCCGAAGCGGTCCTTGAGCCAGCCGCATTGCTGGGCCTGTTTCGGGCCGCCAAACCCCAGGGCATTCCAGTAGTGGTCGAGTTCGGCCTGGGTGCGGCAGTGCACTTGCAGCGACACCGCTTCGTTGAAGGTGAACGCCGGGCCGCCGTTGAGGGCACTGAAGCCCTGGCCGTCAAGCTCGAACGCCACGTTCATCACCGAGCCTTCGGCGCGGCCATGGAACTCGAAGCCGGCCTTGCCGTAGTGGCTGACGTGGGTGATGCGCGAGTGCTCGAAGATCGAGCAGTAGAACTGTGCGGCCTCGTGGGCCTGATGGTCGAACCACAGGCACGGGGTGATGGTCTGGATGCGTTGCATGGGGGCGCTCCTCTGCGGGTTGAGCACGCTCGCACAAGCGTAGTCAACCCGCAGCCGGAGCGGGCTACCGTGGATCGGCGCGGGGCTAGAAGTCCCAGCGGGTGGCCAGTTGCAGGCTGCGCGGCTCGCCGTAGAAGCCGGTGCTGAAGTTGCCGATACCGGTGTAGTACTTCTTGTCGAAGAGGTTCTTCACGTTCAGGGTCGAGCTCAGGTGCTGGCTGAACTGGTAGCGGGCCATGGCATCCACCAGGAAGTAGCCGTCCTGGGTGATGCGCGAGTCATGCCCGCCATTGACCGTATCGCTCGGGTCGGGCTGGTACACCTTGCCGAAGAACTGGCTCTGCCAGTTGACCCCGCCGCCCACCGTCAGGCGGTCCCAGGCGCCGGGCAGGCGGTAGGTGCTGAACAGCCGCGCCACCTGCTGCGGTTCGGTGCTCTGCAGCACCGAGCCGTAGACGTAGTCGTGATTGGCGTCGCGGGTGTGGTTGTAGCTGTAGCCGGCCGACAGGTTCCAGCCTTCGCTAAGCTCGCCAGCCACCTCCACCTCGAAACCCTTGGTGGTCGCGCCTTTGGTCGGGCGGTAGATGGCGTCGATGCCCCAGCCGTCCACCAGTTGCGCGACGTTGTCCTGCTCGGTGTGGAACACCGCGAAGCTGGCGTTGACCCGGCCATCCAGGTACTCGGCCTTGATCCCGGCTTCGTAGCTGTCGCCCTGCACCGGGTCGAGGATCTTGCCGTCGACGTCCTTGCTCATCTGCGGCTGGTAGATGCTGGTGTAGCTGGTGTACAGCGAGTAGCTGTCGTTGAGGTCGTAGACCAGCCCGGCATAGGGGGTGACCACGCCGGTCTGCTGGTAGCGCTGGCGTGCGTCGGGGCTGTTGGGGTCGAGGTAGCGGGTGTTGTCGATGCCCTTGAAGTCGCTGACCCGGGTGCCGAGGATCACCGCCAGGTCGTCGGTGGGCTTGAGGCGGGTGGCCAGGTAGGCGCCGGTCTGGCGCTGGAGGATGTCGTTGTCGCCGATCTTCGGGATGTCCGGCTTGGCGAACTCGCCGCGCCAGTCGTAGATGCTGCCGCCCACTGGCGGGTACACCGAACCGTGGACCGGGATGTCCTGTCTGGCGTTCATCAGCATGAAGCCGGCGATCAGCTCGTGCTCGCGGCCGAACAGGCTGAAGGGGCCGTGCAGGTTGATGTCGAGGTTGTCCTGGCGCTGGTCGCCCTTGAACTTGCCCATGTACATGAACATGCCGTCGCCGCTGGCCTGGTCCGGGTTGCCGCCGCTGGCCGAGCCCAGCAGGGTGTCGTGCTGGCGGCGCAGGTGGTCGTAGCTGACCTTCAGGGTCCAGTCATTGGCCAGTTGCTGTTCCAGGGAGGTGAACAGGGTCTGGTTCTTGAAGTCGCGGCGGCTCCAGTCGGTGGCCGGGTTGAACGAGCGGGAGAAGCGGGTGCGCGAGCCGTCGCTGAAGTACATCGGGAAGCCGGTCCAGGTGGCGCCTCGGGAACGGGTGTTCTGCTGGTCCAGGCCGAAGGTCAGCAGGGTGTCCGGGGTCAGGTCGGCTTCGAGAATGCCGTAGGCGATGTCCTTGGTGTTCTGGTAGTGATCCAGGTACGAGCTGCGATCCTGATAGACCCCGACAAAGCGTCCGCGCAGGTTGCCGCTTTCGGTCAGGGGCCCAGAGATATCGCCTTCGCTGCGGTAGTTGTCCCAGGAACCGACGGTGCCGGTGACCGAGGCCTTGAACTCTTTGGTCGGCCGCTTGCGGATCAGGTTGACGGTGGCCGACGGGTCACCGGAGCCGGTCATCAGGCCGGTGGCGCCCTTGATGATTTCCACCCGGTCGAAGGTCGCCATGTCGGTGCTGGTGGTGCCGTAGTCGTAGACCCCGTCGTAGGTGGCGTTGACCCCGTCGTACTGGAAATTGGTGATGGGCAAGCCGCGGCTGGAGAACTCCCAGCGCTCGCTGTCGTAGTTCTGCACGCTGACCCCGGGGGCCCGGCGCAGGGTGTCGGCGATGCTGGTGGCGCCCTGGTCGTCCATCTGTTGGCGGGTGATCACCGTCACCGTTTGCGGGGTTTCGCGCAGCGACAGGTTGAGGCCGGTGGCCGAGGCGCTGGCCCCGGTGGTGTAGCTCTGGCTGCCTTCGGTGACGCTGCCCAGGCCCTGGGCGGAAATCTGCGTGGTGCCCAGTTGCAGCGGGCCGCTGGTGGCGGGAAGTGCCTTGAGCACATAGCCGCCGCTGACCGCCTGGGCTTGCAGCCCGGAGTTCGTCAGCAGCAGTTGCAGAGCCTCTGCGACGCTGTAGCGGCCGTTCAGGCCGGGGCTCTGCTTGCCGACGGCCAGGTCGTTGTGCCCGGCAATGAACACCGCGCTCTGCTCGGCGAAGCGGTTGAGCACCGTGACCAGCGGCCCGGGGCCGATGCTGTAGCTGCGCCGTTCAGCCTGGGGCTGGTTCTGGCCCGCATCGGCAGCAGCGTGGGCCCAGGGCGCGGCGCCGCACAGCAGTGCGGTGCACAGGGGCAGGGTATGAAAGGGCAGGCGCGAACGACGGGGTGATGGCATGGGGTTCCCTTGTGGGTCGGCAATGTGAGGACTGTTACCGGGTTAACCGAAGGGCGTCGGAAAAAGGGAACCTGCCAGGTGAAAAAAGTTTTCCGGCTTCAGGTACGTGGCTCCAGGATCACCCACCAGGACGCCAGGCGCTTGACCCGCACCGGCAACGCCGCTTCCAGCAGGGCCAGGGCCTGGTCGGAGTCGTGCAAGGGGAAAGAGCCCATCACCGGCAGTTGGGCGATGGCCGGGTCGCAACCCAGGTGGCCGTTGCGATAGCGCCCCAGTTCCTCCAGAAGTTGCTCCAGGGGCAGGTTGTCGGCCAGCAGCAGGCCGTGGCTCCAGGCTTCGCGGGCGGCACTGGCGGCCTGCAGCGGCCCCAGGGTGCGGCCATCGAAGCGTAGCTGCTGGCCGGCATTCACCACCTGCACCTGCAAGCCACTGGCGCTGCGTACCTCCACCGCGCCGGCGTAGACGTTGAGCAGGCTGTCGCTGGCGCCGCAGCGCACGCTGAAGCGCGTGCCCAGGGCATGCAGGCGGCCGTGTTCGGTCTGCACCAGGAATGGCCGGCGCGGGTCCTTGGCGGTGTCGATGAGGATTTCCCCCAGGTGCAACGCCAGCAGCCGCTGCTCGGTGCTGTAGCGCACATCCACCGCGCTCAGGGCATTGAGCCACAGGCGCGTACCGTCGCTGAGCAGCGTGTCGCGGACTTCCCCGGTGCCGGTGGCGTAGTCGGCACGCCAGCGGCTCAGGGCCTGGGGCAGCGGGCTGTTGCGCCAGGTGCCCCAGCCCAGGCCAGCCAGCAGCAGTGCACCGAGCACCTGGCGCCGTGCCAGGGCCGGACGTCGGGCGGCGCTCAGGGCGCGGCTGGCGGATGGGCGGGTGTTGGCCTCCTGCAATGGCAGCAGGCGCTGGCTGACCCGCTCGACATAGCTCCAGGCCTGGCGGTGTTCCGCGCTCTGCTCGAACCAGTCCCGCCACTGGCGACGCTGTTCGTCGCTGCTGCCCTGGTCCTGCAGTTGCACGTACCAGTGCGCGGCCTGTTGCAGGCAGGCGTGGCTGAGCCGGCCGCCGGGTCGAGGGTCCATGGTTCAGTCCACCAGCAGGCCGTCGAGTTCGGCCTCCAGCAGCGCGCAATGCAGCAGGGCCTGGGCCAGGTACTTCTTCACCATGCGCTCCGATACCCTCAGCTCATCGGCGATGGCCTGGTAGGGCCGGCCGTGCAGTTGAGCGAGGATGAAGGCCGAGCGCACCTTGGCCGGCAGGCGGCTGAGCATGGCGTCCACTTCGTACAGGGTCTCGACAATGATTGCCTGCTGCTCCGCCGAGGGTTGCACCGCCTGCGGGCGTGCAGCCAGCGCCTGCAGCCAGGCCTGCTCCAGTTGCCGGCGCCGCCAGTGGTCGATGCACAAGCCCCGGGCCACGGTGGCCAGGTAGGAACGCTGGTGGACCTCGTCAAGCAGCACCGGCGGGCGCTTGAGCACCCGGACAAAGATGTCGTGGGCCAGGTCGGCGGCGTCCCAGGCGTGATTCAGGCGCCGGCGCAACAACTCGTAGAGCCAGCGGTGATGGGCGTCGTAAAGGCTGTGGACCGAGTCCGGGCTGGCGAGAGGCGTGGAGGGCAAGGAGGCGTGTCCGCTGGCGTTCTGGTTGTAAATGGGAATTGATCGCGATTAAAGCAAAAGCCATCGACCCCTGCAAACGATATCGCCGCGCCCTGGCGCAATCGACCGTGCTTGAGCGGGTGGCCGCGCAGGCAGTCAAGCCTGGCGTGAACAGGACGATAAAAGACTGGGATCGGGGCCATTCAGTGCTTGCTGAATGGGGTTTCTTCAGTGGTATCTTCGCCGGTATTCGCTTGTCATGGCCTGGCGCTGCATTGCGTATCCATGGGGCGGGCGGCAACGTCCGGGGGGTATCGGACGCGCAGCGGCAAAGGGGCGGGGCTTATGCGAAACGTGGGGTTCAAGCTGTTTTTCACCCATCGTCTGGCACTCCTGGCGGGTGCCGAGTCATTACGCTCGATCCGCGAAGGCCTGTTGTGGCTGCTGCCATGCCTGCTGGTCTCGGCGCTGCTGCTGATCCTCGGCCAGTGCGCCCAGGCGTTGGGTGCGCCGCCAGCATTGGTGGAGCTGCTGACCGGCCTGCACAACCGCATCAGTTCGATCATTCCCCTGCTGGTGGCGGCGTCCATCGGCTACATGCTGGCAATCAAATACCGCCTGCCCCAACTGCCGGTGGCCTTCCTCTGCCTGTCCCATGTGGTGATCGCCATCTACCTGCTGCGCGACTACCCGCGGGCGGCGGCGACCTTCGTGCTGTTCATCGCCATCGCCTCGCCCCTGATCAATGTGCCGCTGATGGCCCGGCTGCACCGCCAGCGCTGGACCCGGCTGGTGGACGAGGGGCTGGTGGGGCACAACCTCAAGGGCACCATCAACATGGTGCTGCCGGGGATGGTGACCTCTTTGGTGCTGGTCTGCGTGTTGCAACTGCTGCTGCAGTTCCATGATTTTGCCTACGTCGAGCGGCCGATCGATATCGACAACCTGGACAACCCCTACCTCAACGCGATCTTCCTGACCTCGACCAATTCGCTGCTGTGGTTCTTTGGCATTCATGGTGCCCATGCCATGCAGCCGCTGATGGATGTGATGGACCAGGCCGTGACGCTCAACGCCGCGGATCAGGCCGCTGGCCGGCCATTGCGCTATGCCTTGAACAGCGGCCTGCTGGGCTGCTTTGCCTTCATTGGCGGCTCTGGCGGTTCCCTGGCACTGGTGCTGGCGATCCTTGGTTTCTCGCGCAACCGCTCCATGCGTCTGCTGGCCTTGGCGAGCCTGGCGCTGTCGCTGTTCAACGTCAACGAACTGCTGTTGTTCGGTGTGCCGATCATCCTCAACCCGCGCCTGCTGGTACCGTTCATGCTGGTGCCGATGGTCAATGCCTGCCTGGCGCTGCTGGTGGTGCAACTGGGGTGGGTGAGCCCGGCGCTGGTGAGCCTGCCCTTTACCTCGCCGGTGCTGCTCAATGCCTACCTCAGCACCCAGGGCGACTGGGGCGCGGTGCTGCTGCAAGGGCTGCTGCTAGGGGTCGGCATCCTGATCTACATGCCCTATGTGCGCAGTATCCAGCGCCAGGGCGAGCAAAGTGCCCAGGTCTACCTGAAAACCTTCGACACCACCTTCCATGGCCTGGAGGAGCGGGGCCGGCTGTTCGAGCTGGACCCGATGGTGGCGTCCTACCAGCAGGCCGCCCAGCAGTCCTTGCAACTGGCCCGTATCCAGCAGTTGAGCGACTACGACTTCCACCTGGAGTATCAGCCCCAGGTGATCAAGGACAGCGGCTTGTGCAGCGGTTGCGAAGCGCTGATCCGCGCCCGTGACCGCGAGGGCAAGGTGCAGTCGCCCTGGGAACTGCTGCAGTGGCTGGGCCAGGCCAAGCTGATGCCCGAGGTGGATTTCTGGGTGGCGTCCCAGGCGGTGCGCCAGCACCTGGCGTGGCGCAAGGTCGGCTTCGAGCTGCCCATCACCATCAACATCTCCAGCGCCACCCTGGCCTCCCGGGAACATGGCCAGCGCCTGCTGGAGATTCTGGCCCGGGCCCAGGGCCAGGTGTCGGTGGAGATTACCGAGGATGCCCTGGTGGGCGATGCGCTGCTGACCCAGCAATGGATCGGCAAGCTCCATGCGCTGGGCGCCCGGGTCTATATCGATGACTTCGGCACCGGCTTTTCCGCCCTGAGCTACCTGCACCAGTTCCCGGTGGACGGGATCAAGATCGACCGCAGCTTTGTCCTCGCCCAGCGTGAACCCAAGGGCGCCCAGGTGTTGAACGGCCTGCTGCGTTTTTGCGAAACCCTCAAGCTCAAAGTGGTGGTGGAAGGGGTGGAAACCCGCGAGCAGCTGGATTTCCTGCAATCGAGTGCCGAGCTGACCATCCAGGGCTGGTACTACAGCAAATCCCTGCCCGGGGAGCAGATCCCCGGTTTCGTCAGCCAGCGCGCGCGGGACGCCCAGGCACTGAAGGCCGATTGACCCCGGGGCTCAAGCCCCGGCGCGCAAGGCCGGGTGCGCCGGGCGGCGCAGCGCCTGCCACGCCCGGGCCTGGGGCCAGTCGGTGGCGCTCAGCCACAGCCCCTGGTGTTCACGCAAGGGTTCGGCAGGCAGGCGCAACAGGTCTTCCAGTGCCCACTCCAGGCTGCGGCCCGGATCGGGATCGTCCGCCGCCTGCCAATCCCGCTCGAACAGCTGCAGCGCCAGGCCCCGGGCATCGAAGTGCTGGAACAGCGGGCGGTGGCGCAGCCAGTCGGGGGCGATGCGCAGGCTGCGTTCCTGCACATCGAGCAGCAGCAACTGCCAGGCGCGGTAGCCCTGCTGCGGGTCGCCGGCGCCGAGCCGGAGCCGGGTCAAGGCCAGGTAGCGGGCGTCGGTGGACCAGATCAGCGACGGGGCCAGATCGCCTACTGCACAGCCGGAGGCGGTGAGCAGGTGGCCGCCGAGCCGCGGGCTGGTTTCCCGCAGCCAGCTGTCGGCGTACTCGGTTTCGCTGCCAAACAGCCACGCGGCGTCGCGGCCATCGGGGGCAGGCTGGATAAAGTCACCCTCGGCGACCGCGGCCTGAGGCCGATCCACCAGGCGCCAGGGCGCCACGGGCTGCAATTGGTCATCGATCACCAGCCAGTCCTGGCGCTCATAGCAGGGCTGCGAGGCCGGGCCTTCGGTGCAGAACGCCGCGGCGTGTTCAGGTGCGGGCGCCGGCCGGTTGAAGCGTTGCAGCGGGCTGCTGACGTGGTCCGGGTCGAGCCGCCCGACCAGCACGGCCAGGCTCAGGCGGCCCTGGCGAAAGTCCAGCAGGCGCGCCGCCAGCAGTGCCGGGCTGTAGATCAGGCGCTGCTGTTGCAGGTCCGCCACCACCACCTGGGGGGCCAGCTCCAGGGTCTCGCTCCAGGGCAGCAGGGCCAGGTAGCGCTGGCAATCGGAAACCCGATGGTCCAGCAACCAGCACCCGGGCAGTTGCCAGGTGCCGATCTGGCATCGGTAGGCACCCAGGCCCCGGGGGTTGTCCGTCAGCCAGCTGAACAGCGCGCGCTGCTCGCCCAGCAGGGGCTGGGACTGGATCCGGCTTTCGCCCCGGGCCCCGCTGCCGTCCAGGGGCTGCAGCAACTGGGTGCGGGTCAGCGGCAGTGGCGCCACTTGCAGGCAGCCTTGCCGGTCATGGCCGACGCCGGTTTCGCTGTCGCTGTGGGTACTGTGCAAGCGATAGCCGTAGCGCCCGTGGTCCGCCTCGGCCAGGTCCAGGTATGCGCTGTAGCCCAGCCAGTGGCGATCCAGGCTGAGCAGCGGGCCAGGGTAGAAGGATGGTTCTGCATGGCTGGCGACCCAGGGCGCGGGCAATGCCCGCCAGCCCTTGTCGGCCTGCCACAGCCAGCAGCACGCGGCCTCAGGCTGCGCCTGCTCGTGGGCGATGCAGGCCAGGGCCCGGCCGTCGTCGCGCCAGATGCGGGGTGCGTCCGCCCGCAGCAGCAAGCCGCTGGGCTGGCCGTCGATGCTTATGCGATAGGGCGGCGTGCGCAGGGGTTCCAGGGGTTGCTCCAGGGCCCTGAGGCTGGCCGGCAGCGCCAGGCTGGCGTGCAGCCGGTGGCTGCCGTGGGGTGCGCTTTCTTCGAAATCCTGGCGAGCCAGGGCCTCCAGCCACTGGCCCGGCTCCAGCCAGAGATCGGCTACCGCTACCAGTTCGACGCATTCGGCCTCCTGCAGCAGGCTGTTCAGGCTGGCCTGGTGCTGGCCGTTGTCCACCAGCGGGCTGTGGCGGCCGCTGAGGGTGTCAGCGCTGAAGGCATCCAGCTCCCAGAAGTGTTCCCGGTTGCAGCGGTACAGGCGGCGCTGTTCACGGTCGAGGATGGCCAGCCCCCAGTGTTGCCTGGAAGGCAGCGGCGCGGCGAAGTAGCGCCCGTCACTGGAAAACCGCGCCGAGGACCCCAGCCCTTGCAGCAGCACCCCATCGGGGAACAGGTAGTCGCAACAGGTGGGCCCGCCCATGGCGATCTCGCCGTGGTTGAACACCCGGATCGGCTTGCCCTCCGGGGTCTGTTGCGGTTCGTTGCCGCCCCAGGCGCTGATCGGTGTGGGGCTCGGCTGCACCAGCCCCAGGCGGCGTTCCAGGTGGCTGACCGCTGCCAGCCCGGCAAAGATGCTGGTGAAGGCGGCGGCGATATCCCAGTAGGCCGGCAGGGCCCGGCCCAGGCTGAAGCCCAGGCCGAACGCGGCGCTGATCATCAGCCGCGCCAGGCCGCGGGCGGTTTTAGGCCAGCCCAGGCGCGCCGCCAGGGTCATCGCCGCTGCGCAGCCGAGCAACACCCCCAGGGCCGCCGGGGGCGGCAGCAGGGTGACGAAGAAGATCGGGATGAGCAGGGCGGCCAACTGCCAGAGCAACTCCAGCAACAGGCGTGACAGGCTCTTTTCGGATGCGGGTGAGGAAGCTTCGGGCATCGGCGACATCCTTGTATGGGAGCGAGCGAGCTCGCGATGGGCGTCAACGATAACGCGGGTCTACAGGAAGTGCGCGGCGTTTTCCGATGCATCGCGAGCAAGCTCGCTCCTGCAGAGGGGGGATTGGCTCAAGAGGGGCAGTCTGCCCTTGCCGGCGAAAAAGGGCCGCGGGGAAAAATGCAGTCATATTGACTGCGTTGGCGGTCTTTATGACTTCTTCTTTATCTGGTCATAAAGACTCTTGAGGTGGCAGGGGCCCGGTTTTATGGGCTCTGCGCGCTGGCATGAAACGTGAAGGGCCAGTCATGCCATTGTGTGTTCGAGGAGTTGTCGACATGAGCCGTTACTTCGATTCGCCGCTGCATGTACTGCACCTGTCCAATGCGCTGCTGTGGTCGGGCAGCCTGTTGCTGGGCCTGGGGGTGTACGCCGCCTATGTCCATTCCGGCCATTTGCCTATCGCCACCCTGGTGCTGATGCACAGCCTGGTGATGATCGGGCCGACCCTATTGAAGATCGGTTATGTTATGCGCCTGCTGGCCCAGCGGCGCATGGCCCAGTGCCAGGGGAGGGCTGCCTGTGTCTTTGCCTGAAGCCTGGCACCGCTGGACCGGCCAGCCCCTCTGGAGCCTGGGGTTCCGCCCGTTCTTCCTCGCCGGCGCCGGCTTTGCCTGCCTTGCCCTGGTGGGGTGGGGCCTGTGGCTGCATGGTGCGCTGGCGGGCCTGCAACCGGTGGCCGGGATGCTGGCCTGGCACCGTCACGAAATGCTCTTCGGCTTTGCCGTGGCGATCGTTGCCGGCTTCCTGCTGACGGCGGTGGCCAACTGGACCGGCCGCCCGGGCCTGAGCCGTACGCCGTTGCTGTTGCTGTGGCTGCTGTGGCTGGCGGGGCGCCTGGCCTGGTGGCTGCCGCTGCCGGGCCCGCTGTTCGTTGTGGTGCAACTGGCGTTCATGCCGTTGCTGGCGGCGGTGATCGGGCGCGAGCTGTGGTGCGCCGGCAAGCGCGAGAACTACCCCATGGTCCTGGTCCTGGGGCTGCTGGCGCTGTTTCAGGGGCTGACCCTGTGGGGCCTGTTGGAACACCAGGACAGCTGGCAGCGGCGCGGCGAACTGGGCGCCTTGTGGCTGGTGGCGACCCTGATGACGGTGATCGGCGGCCGGGTGATTCCCTTCTTCATCCAGCGCGGGCTGCAACTGCCCCCCCAGGCGCCGACATCGCCCTGGCCGACCCGGGTGTTGCTGGTGGGCAGCCTGCTGGCCGCGTTGTCCATGGCCCTGGGCGGCGGTGACGCTCCCCGCGGGTGGCTGGCGCCGCTGTTCGCCCTGCTGGCGGGGCTGCAAGGCTGGCGCTTGTGGCGCTGGCACCGGCCGGGGGTGTGGCGGGTGCCGCTGCTCTGGTCGCTGTACCTGGCCTACGGGTGGCTGGCCCTGGCAACCCTGGGCATGGCCCTCTGGCACCTGGGCTGGTCGATACCCCAGAGCCTGGTGACCCATGCCCTGGCGGTGGGTGGCCTGGGCGGGCTGGTGCTGGGCATGGTGGCGCGGGTCAGCCTCGGCCACAGTGGCCGGCCCCTGCAGGCTTCGCGGGCCATGGCCGGTGGCTTTGCGCTGCTGTTTCTGGCGGCCCTGTGCCGGGTCCTGCTGGTGCCGTTCAGCAGCCTGGGGCTGGGTCTTTCAGCGCTGCTGGCGGGCCTGGCGTTTGCCGTGTTCGTGGCTGGCTACGGGAGGATTCTGTTGGCCCCCCGGTTGTGAGGGCCACCTGCCCACTGGCTCCTGCCGCGCCGCTTTAGATGATAAGCCGTCGTTATTCTGGACTACGCTTGGAATCTTAGCCGCGAATGGAGTCAGCGATGTTGTATCCCAGCAAACCCAACAATGAGGCCTTGAGAATCCAGACCCTGCGGGAGCTGAATGTGCTCGACACCTCCCCGGAGGAGCGTTTCGACCGCCTGACCCGGCTGGCCAAGCGTCTGTTCAACGTGCCCATTGCCCTGGTCAGCCTGGTGGATGCCGACCGGCAATGGTTCAAGTCCTGCGTGGGGCTCGACGTCAGCGAAACCTCGCGGGACATTTCCTTCTGTGGCCACGCGATCCTCGGTGACCAGATCCTCACCGTGCCCGACGCCGGCCTGGACGAACGCTTCCACGACAACCCGCTGGTGGTGGGTGCGCCGGGCATCCGCTTCTATGCCGGTTGCCCGCTGACGGTGACCAATGGCAGCAAGCTCGGCACTCTGTGCCTGATCGACATCAAGCCCCGCGACCTGGACGACGAGGATCGGGCACTGCTACGGGACCTGGCGCGCATGGCCGAGCAGGAACTGGCGGCGGTGCAGATGGCCAGCATGGACGAGCTGACCCTGCTGTCCAATCGCCGCGGATTCGAGGCCCTGGCCCGGCATGCCCTGGGGGTGTGCAAGCGCCTGGAAAAACCGGCGACCCTGCTGTTCTTCGACCTCAACGACTTCAAGCAGATCAATGACACCTACGGCCATGCCGAAGGCGACGGCGCCCTGAAGACCTTCGCCGACGTGCTGCGCATCGCCTTTCGCGAGAGCGACGTGATCGGCCGCCTGGGGGGCGATGAGTTCGTGGCCCTGCTGACCGCTGCCGACCATGTCGAGACTTCGGCGATCATGGCGCGCCTGCGGGAGATTCTCGACGAGCGCAATGCCACCTTGAAGCGGGGTTATGACATCCGCTTCAGCGTCGGCCAGATCGAATACGACGCCGGACGCCATCCCGACATCGAGGCGTTGCTGGCGGACGCCGACAAGGCCATGTACCTGCACAAGCAGGCGAGCAAGCGGGTTCGCTGAGGGTTACTGCCGCCAAGCCCTGCCCGGTGACGCGGGGCAGGGAAGGGCGTCAGTGGCAGGGCGCTATTGGCCGCGCTCCATCAGCGGTGGGCTATAGCTTTCCTCGATGTCGACCCCGGCCGCCCTGGCCCGGCTTTCAACTTCTGAGCGACGTTGCAGCCGTTCTTTCAAATGCGCAGGGAACAGGGTCCTCCATTGGGCTCTTTGTGCCTCTGCAAAGTCGCGGGTCCAGAACGTGTCCAGGGACATCAGGTTCAGGCTTATCAAGTAGACAGCGCTTTGCAGGGGGGCGCTTTTCGAGTCGTAGCGCAGGGCTCGGACATGCGCAATGTAGTTGCCGTGATAGAGATACCAGTCATAGAACATGTTGTTGCCCAGCCACTGCTCAAGGCTCATCTCATGGTTGGCATCGAACAGCGGGTGGCTGAGTGGCTGGGTACCCAGGAGGCTTTCCTTCCAGTCCAGCTTGTGCAACTCGCCAGCGGCTATTCGGGGGTCGGAAGGGAAGTAGTATTTTTGCCATCCAGCGTTCTTCAACGTCCTGAGAAGGTTATAGACAAGCGCCTTGTTGGCCTTGTGAGTGCTGTTGTCCGGCAGCTCGCGAAGGTCGATGTTCAATGCCTGGATGGTGTTTGAGGTATTGCCATCAACGGCAATCAGCAGCCCGGCCACCTGATCCAGTTCAAGCGTGCCCTCGGGCTGGGCCAGGCTCAGGTCAAGGAGTGCTCCCTGACGATCCGCCTCATACCAACATAGGTGGACCGCATCCAGGCAGTCGGCGGTAAAGCTCACCGGGCTCTTTTCCAGGAACTCGGCAACCGGTGTGCCCAAGGAGATGTGCAGGCGTGCGACGCTGCTCCGGGTTTTATTCGAGGCGGTATCTTGGGTGTTGTCGCAGCCGGCTAGAAACAGCGCGAGCAACAGATAGCACAGCTTCATGTTTGGCCTTTCCAATGAGCAGGAAGGGGCAGGGTGGCGAGGGCGCAAGCCCCCTCGCCACCGCCGCAGATCACTCGTCGAGGTTGCCCATGGCGGTGGTGTTGAACCCCCCGTCCACGTACATGATCTCGCCGCTGATGCCCGAGGCCAGGTCCGAGCAGAGGAAGGCGCCGGCGTTGCCGACTTCTTCGATGGTGACGTTGCGCCGCAGCGGGGTTTGCGCTTCGTTGGCCGCCAGCATCTTGCGGAAGTTCTTGATCCCCGAGGCGGCCAGGGTGCGGATCGGGCCGGCGGAAACGGCGTTGACCCGGGTGCCCTCCGGGCCCAGGGAGCCGGCCAGGTAGCGCACGCCGGCTTCCAGGGAGGCCTTGGCCATGCCCATCACGTTGTAGTTGGGCATGGTGCGTTCGGCGCCCAGGTAGGACAGGGTCAGCAGGCTGCCGTTGCGGCCCTTCATCATTTCCCGACCGGCCTTGGCCAGGGCCACGAAGCTGTAGGCGCTGATGTCGTGGGCAATGCGAAAGCCCTCGCGGGTGGTGGCATCGGTGAAGTCGCCTTCGAGCTGGTCGCCAGGTGCGAAGCCCACGGAGTGGACGATGCAGTCCAGGCCGTCCCATTTTTTACCCAGCGCGGTGAAGACCTGGGCGATCTGCTCGTCACTGGCCACATCGCAAGGGAAACACAGCTCGGCGCTGGAGCCCCAGCCTGCGGCGAACTCCTCGACCCGGCCCTTGAGTTTTTCGTTCTGATAAGTGAAGGCCAGCTCGGCGCCTTCACGATGCATGGCGGCAGCGATGCCGGAGGCGATCGACAGCTTGCTGGCGACACCGACGATCAGGACACGCTTCCCAGCGAGAAAACCCATATGTTGCTACTCCTGTTTCAGGTTATTCGGCGCTTGCCGGAGCCAGGAAGGCGGCTTCCAGCAGTTGCCGTGTGTAAGGGTGTTGCGGGGCGTCGAAGATGCCCCCTGCGTCCCCCTGTTCCACCACCTGGCCGTGCTTGATCACCATCAACTGGTGGCTCAGGGCCTTGACCACCGCCAGGTCGTGGCTGATGAACAAGTAGGTCAGGTTGTACTTGCTTTGCAGTGTGCGCAGCAGTTCCACCACCTGGCGCTGCACCGTGCGGTCCAGGGCCGAGGTCGGTTCGTCCAGCAGGATCAGCCGCGGCTTGAGCACCAGGGCCCGGGCGATGGCGATGCGCTGGCGCTGCCCGCCGGAGAACTCATGGGGGTAGCGGTGCCGCGTGTCCGGGTCCAGGCCGACCTCCTTGAGGGCTTCGATGATGGCCTGTTCCTGCTGCTGCTCACTGCCTATCTTGTGGATGCGCAGGCCCTCGCCGACGATCTGGCTCACGCTCATGCGCGGGCTGAGGCTGCCGAAAGGATCCTGGAACACCACCTGCATTTCCCGCCGCAGCGGCCGAACCTGTTGCTGGGTCAGGCTGTCCAGTTGCTGGCCCTCGAAGCGAATGCCGCCCTGGCTGGCAATCAGGCGCAGGATCGCCAGGCCCAGGGTCGACTTGCCCGAGCCGCTTTCACCAACGATGCCCAGGGTCTGGCCCTGGGGGAGGCTGAAGTGGATGCCGTCCACTGCCTTGACGTGATCCACGGTGCTGCGCAGCAGGCCTTTCTTGATCGGGAACCAGACCTTGAGGTTGTCAACCTCCAGCAGCGGCGGGCCAATCTCGTTGGCCGCCGGCAGGCCGCTGGGTTCTGCGGCCAGCAGTTCCCGGGTGTAGGGATGCTGCGGCGCGCGGAACAGATCTTCGCAGGATGCCTGTTCGACGATGCAGCCCTTCTGCATGACACAGACCCGGTGGGCAATGCGCCGCACCAGGTTCAGGTCGTGGCTGATCAGCAGCAGCGCCATGCCCAGGCGCGCCTGCAGTTCCTTGAGCAGCTCGAGGATCTTCAGCTGCACGGTGACATCCAGGGCCGTGGTGGGCTCGTCGGCGATCAGCAGTTCCGGCTCGTTGGCCAGGGCCATGGCGATCATCACCCGTTGCCGCTGGCCGCCGGAAAGCTCGTGGGGCAGGGCCTTGAGACGCTTGTGCGGTTCGGGGATGCCCACCAGCTCCAGCAGTTCCAGGGTGCGCCGGGTGGCGACCTTGCCGGTCAGGCCCTTGTGGATGCCCAGCACTTCGTTGATCTGCTTCTCGATGCTGTGCAGCGGGTTCAGCGAGGTCATGGGCTCCTGGAAGATCATCGCGATGCGGTTGCCGCGGATATGGCGGATGGTCTTTTCTTTCAGGGTCAGCAGGTCGTGCCCGGCATACTGGATGGTGCCGCTGGGGTGGTGCGCCAGAGGGTAGGGCAGCAGCCGCAGGATGGAGTGGGCGGTGACCGATTTGCCCGAGCCGCTTTCGCCCACCAGGGCCAGGGTCTCGCCGCGCTTGATGTCGAAGCTGACGCCTTGCACCACCCGCTGGCGGTGCTCGCCGGTGACGAACTCCACTGCCAGGTCGCGGACTTCGATCAGGTTGTCCTGGGTCATGTCATTTCCTCGGGTCGAAGGCATCGCGGGCGGATTCGCCGATGAACACCAGCAGGCTGAGCATGATCGCCAGCACGGCGAAGGCGCTCATGCCCAGCCAGGGCGCCTGCAGGTTGGACTTGCCCTGGGCCACCAGCTCGCCGAGGGAGGGCGCCCCCGGCGGCAGGCCGAAACCGAGGAAGTCCAGGGCGGTGAGGGTGCCGATGGCGCCGGTGAGGATAAAGGGCATGAAGGTCATGGTGGAGACCATGGCGTTGGGCAGGATGTGGCGGAACATGATGGCGCCGTTCTGCATGCCCAGGGCCCGGGCCGCGCGCACGTACTCCAGGTTGCGCCCGCGCAGGAACTCGGCCCGCACCACGTCCACCAGGCTCATCCAGGAGAACAGCAGCATGATCCCCAGCAGCCACCAGAAATTGGGCTGCACGAAGCTGGCGAGGATGATCAGCAGGTAGAGCACCGGCAGGCCGGACCAGATCTCCAGGAAGCGCTGGCCCACCAGGTCCACCCAGCCGCCGTAGAAGCCCTGCAGGGCGCCGGCGATGACGCCGATGATGGAGCTGAGAATGGTCAGGGTCAGGGCGAACAGCACCGACACCCGGAACCCGTAGATGACCCGGGCCAGCACGTCGCGGCCCTGGTCGTCGGTGCCCAGCAGGTTGTCCGCCGAGGGCGGCGCCGGGGCCGGTACCCGCAGGTCGTAGTTGATGCTCTGGTAGCTGAAGGGGATCGGTGCCCAGAGTACCCAGGCATCCTTCTGCGCCAGCAGTTCGCGGATGTAGGGGCTCTTGTAGTTGGCTTCCAGGGGGAATTCGCCGCCGAAGGTGGTTTCCGGGTAGCGCTTGAGGGCCGGGAAGTACCAGCCGCCTTCGTAGTGCACCACCAGCGGCTTGTCGTTGGCGATCAGCTCGGCGCCCAGGCTGAGGACGAACAGCACCAGGAACAGCCACAGCGACCACCAGCCGCGCTTGTTGGCCTTGAAGCGCTCGAAGCGCCGGCGATTGAGGGGGGACAGGTTCATCTCAATGCTCCCGGCTGTCGAAGTCGATGCGAGGGTCGACCAGGGTGTAGGTCAGGTCGCCGATCAGTTTCACCACCAGCCCCAGCAGGGTGAAGATGAACAGGGTGCCGAACACCACCGGGTAGTCGCGGTTGATCGCTGCCTCGAAGCTCATCAGGCCCAGGCCGTCGAGGGAGAAGATCACTTCCACCAGCAGGGAGCCGGTGAAGAAGATGCCGATGAAGGCCGAGGGGAAGCCGGCGATCACCAGCAGCATGGCGTTGCGGAACACATGGCCGTAGAGCACCCGGCGCTGGGTCAGGCCCTTGGCCTTGGCGGTGACCACGTACTGCTTGTTGATCTCGTCGAGGAAGCTGTTCTTGGTCAGCAGGGTCATGGTGGCGAAGTGGCCGATCACCAGGGCGGTGACCGGCAGCGCCAGGTGCCAGAAGTAGTCGAGGATCTTGCCGCCCCAGCTCAGCTGGTCGAAGTCGTTGGAGGTCAGGCCGCGCAGGGGGAACCAGTTGAAATAGCTGCCGCCGGCGAACACCACGATCAGCAGGATGGCGAACAGGAAAGCCGGGATCGCGTAGCCGACGATGATCGCCGAGCTGGTCCAGACATCGAAGTGGCTGCCGTGGCGGGTGGCCTTGGCGATCCCCAGGGGGATCGACACCAGGTACATGATCAGGGTGCTCCACAACCCGAGGGAGATGGACACCGGCATCTTCTCCTTGATCAGGTCCACCACCTTGGCGTCACGGAAGAAGCTGTTGCCGAAATCCAGGGTGGCGTAGTTCTTGATCATGATCCACAGGCGTTCCGGCGCCGACTTGTCGAAGCCGTACATGTGCTCGATTTCCTTGATCAGCGCCGGGTCCAGGCCCTGGGCGCCGCGGTAGCTGGAACCGGCCACCGAGACTTCGGCGCCGCCGCCGGCGATGCGGCTGGTGGCGCCGTCGAAGCCTTCGAGCTTGGCGATCATCTGCTCCACCGGGCCGCCGGGTGCGGCCTGGATGATCACGAAGTTGATCAGCAGGATGCCCAGCAGCGTGGGGATGATCAGCAGCAGGCGGCGAAAGATATAGGCCAGCATGGTCAGTACACCGCTTCGGCCGGGGCCGCCTGGTTGTCCGGGGTCGGTTCAACGGCCGGCTTGGCGCCGGGCTTGATCCACCAGGTGTTGACGCCGATGTCGTACTTGGGCGCGACCTTGGGGTGGCCGATATGGTCCCAGTAGGCCACGCGCCAGGTCTTGATGTGCCAGTTGGGAATCACGTAGTAGCCCCATTGCAGGACCCGGTCCAGGGCCTTGGCGTGGGCCACCAGGCTGGCGCGGGAATCGGCGTTGATCAGGTTTTCCACCAGGCTGTCGATGGCCGGGTCCTTGAGGCCGATGTAGTTGCGGCTGCCGGGCTTGTCGGCACTGGAGGACATCCAGAACTCGCGTTGCTCGTTACCCGGGGAGTTGGACTGGGGGAAGCTGCCGACGATCATGTCGAAGTCCCGCGAGCGCACCCGGGTGATGTACTGGGACACGTCGACCCGGCGGATCACCAGGTCGATGCCCAGGTCGGCCAGGTTGCGCTTGAACGGCAGCAGTACGCGCTCGAACTCGGTCTGGGCCAGCAGGAACTCGATCACCACCGGCTTGCCCTGGGCGTCGACCATCTTGTCGTCGACGATGCGCCAGCCGGCTTCCTGCAACAGCTGGTAGGCCTGGCGCTGCTGGGCGCGGATCATCCCGCTGCCGTCGCACACCGAAGGGGAGAAGGCCTGGTCGAATACCTGCGGGGGGATCTTGCCCCGCAGCGGTTCGAGGATGGCCAGTTCCTCGGGCCCCGGCAGGCCGGTGGCGGCCATTTCCGAGTTCTCGAAGTAGCTGCGGGTGCGGGTGTAGGCACCGTTGAACAGCTGCTTGTTGCTCCACTCGAAGTCCAGCAGCAGGCTCAGCGCGTGACGCACCCGCACGTCCTGGAACATCGGCCTGCGGGTGTTGAAGACAAAACCCTGCATGCCGGTGGGGTTGCCGTTGGCGATCTGCTCCTTGATCAGGCGGCCCTGGGCCACGGCCGGAATGTTGTAGGCGTTGGCCCAGTTCTTCGCGCTCATTTCCAGCCAGTAGTCGAACTGGCCGGCCTTGAGCGCTTCCAGGGCCACGGTGTTGTCGCGGTAGTAGTCGCTGGTGATCACGTCGAAATTGTAGAAGCCGCGGTTGACCGGCAGGTCCTTGGCCCAATAGTCCTTGACCCGCTCGTAGCGGATCGAGCGCCCGGCCTTGACCTCGGTGACCTTGTAAGGGCCGCTGCCCAGGGGAATCTCCAGGTTGCTCTTGGCAAAGTCGCGGCTTTGCCACCAGTGCTTGGGCAGGATCGTCAGCTGGCCGAGGATCAGCGGCAGCTCGCGGTTGTTGGTGTGCTTGAACTTGAACAGCACCCGCTGCGGGTCTTCGGCGATCACCTGGTCGACGTCAGCGTAGTAGCCGCGGTACAGCGGCGAGCCGGCGCTCATCAGGGTCTGGAAGCTGAACACCACGTCTTCGGCGTGGATCGGCTGGCCGTCGTTGAAGCGCGCCTCGGGGCGCAGATAGAAGCGCACCCAGCTGTTGTCCGGGGCCTTCTCGATCTTGCTGGCCACCAGGCCGTACTCGGTGAACGGCTCATCCAGGCTCTGGGCCATCAGGGTGTCGTAGACCAGGCCGATGTTCAGCTCCGGCACGCCCTTGCTGATGAACGGGTTGAGGCTGTCGAAGCTGCCGAAGCCGGCCATGCGGAAGGTGCCGCCCTTGGGCGCGTCGGGATTGACGAAGTCGAAGTGCTGGAAGTTCGCCGGGTATTTCGGCGCTTCGTTGTACAGGGTCACGGCGTGTTGCGGCGCAGCCTGGGCATAGCAGGCGATGGCGCTGAACAACAGGCCGCTGGTGCGCAGAAGCAGGGCACGCAGGGGCATCATTGGGCGTTCTCCATGGACTTCAGCCACCAGGCGCCAAGGCCCAGGGTATAGGGCGGCGTGGTGACGAAGGCGAACCGGTTACGGTAGGCCAGGCGGTGATAGTTGAGGTACCAGTTGGGAATCATGTAGTGCTGCCACAGCAGCACCCGGTCCAGGGCCCTGCCCGCGGCCAGTTGGTCGTCGCGGGTCTGGGCGGCCAGCAGCTGTTCCAGCAGGTGGTCGACCACCGGATTGTTGATGCCTGCGTAGTTCTTGCTGCCCTTGACCGAGACCTGGCTGGAGTGGAAGTACTGCCATTGCTCCAGGCCTGGGCTCAGGGTCTGGTTGAGGGTCATGAGGATCATGTCGTAGTCGAACTGGTCAAGACGCTGCTTGTATTGCGCCCGGTCCACGGTGCGCAGGCGGGCGTCGATGCCGATGCTCGCGAGGTTCTCCACGTAGGGCTGGAGAATCCGTTCCAGGTTGGGATTGACCAGCATCAGCTCGAAGCGCAGCGGCTGCCCGGCACTGTTCTGCAGGCGCTGGCCATTGAGCTTCCAGCCCGCCTCGCCGAGCAGCCCCAGGGCCTTGCGCAGGGTGTCACGAGGGATGCCGCGGCCGTCGGTGCGCGGCAGGCTGAAGGCCTGGCTGAACAGGCTGGCGGGTAGTTGCTCGCGGTAGGGCGAGAGCAGCAGCCATTCATGGCCCTGCGGTACCCCGGTGGCGGAGAACTCGCTGTTGGGGTAGTAGCTCAGGGCGCGCTGGTAGGCGCCGCTGAACAGGGTGCGGTTGGTCCACTCGAAGTCGAACATCATGCCCAGCGCCTCGCGCACCCGCACGTCGGCGAAAGTGGTGCGGCGGGTGTTCATGAACAGGCCCTGGGTCTGGGTCGGGATCTGGTGCGCCACCTGGGCCTTGATCACCTCACCGCGGTTGACCGCCGGGAAGTTGTAGCCGTTGGCCCAGTTCTTGGCCTGGTGCTCGATATAGATGTCGAACTCGCCGGCCTTGAAGGCTTCGAAGGCCACGTCGCTGTCCCGGTAGAACTCCACTTCG
Organism: Pseudomonas protegens CHA0; assembly: GCF_000397205.1. Classification (NCBI taxonomy): domain Bacteria; kingdom Pseudomonadati; phylum Pseudomonadota; class Gammaproteobacteria; order Pseudomonadales; family Pseudomonadaceae; genus Pseudomonas; species Pseudomonas protegens. Next base: position 3,728,353 of record NC_021237.1, on the reverse strand, counting down.
ACCCGGTCGAAGTTGTTGAAGCCGCGGTTGACTGGCAGGTCCTTGCCCCAGTAGTCCTTGACCCGTTCGAACACCAGCTGGCGCCCGGGCTGTACCTGGGTGATGCGGTACGGGCCGCTGCCCAGGGGCGGGGTGAAGGTGGTGGCCTTGAAGTCGCGATCCTTCCAGTAATGCTGAGGCAGCACCGGCAGTTCGCCCAGGCGCAGGATCAGCAAGGGGTTGCCGGCACGCTTGAACACGAAGCGGATGCGCTGCGGGCCGAGGATATCCACCCGCTGCACTTCCTGCAGGCTGGTGCGGTATTGCGGGTGGCCTTCCTTGAGCAACAGGCGATAGGAGAACGCCACATCGTAGGCGGTGATCGGCTTGCCATCGTGAAAGCGTGCTTCGGGGCGCAGGTTGAACACCACCCAGCTGCGGTCCTCGGCGTATTCCACCGAGCGGGCGATCAGGCCGTAGCTGGAAGTCGGCTCATCACCGGAAGGCGCATACAGGCCGGTGCCCACCATCAAGGGTTCGTTGAGCTCGTTGACCCCGTATTGCAGGAAATTCGGCGTGGCGACCGGGCTGGTGCCCTTGAAGGTGTAGGGGTTGAGGGTGTCGAAGGTGCCAAAGGCCATGACCCGCAAGGTGCCGCCTTTGGGCGCAGCGGGGTTGACCCAATCGAAATGGGTGAACTTTGCCGGGTATTTGAGCGTGCCAAACTGCGCGTAACCGTGACTTTCGGTGATCGTCGCGCTTGCGGGAAAGCTCAAGGCCAGGCTGATGAAGAGCAGGAGCAGGGGACGCATCGAGACAGAGATCCGATCCAGGCGGCTTGGGCTTTGTGCTCCGTACAGTAACAGCTTGTATCAGCAGGAAAAAGCTCGCTGGCGCGCGCTTCGTGCAATTGAAATTTCCCGTAGGAGCCGGCTTGCCGGCGAAGGCTGTTCGCCGGCAAGCCGGCTCCTACAGGGCAGATTTCAGTGCGGCAGGTACACCGTCAGCATCTGGCCGGGCTTGAGGGCCTGGGCCGCGCGGGGGTTCCAGCGCTTGAGGTGCTGCATCTCGACATTGAAGCGCTTGGCCACCATGTACAGCGAGTCGCCCTGCTTGACCTTGTACTGAGTCGACTTCTTCTTGTTGCTGGCCAGGCTGGTTTTCTTGCTGGCCACCTTGCGGGTGTCCTGCATCACCAGCGTCTGGCCGACCTTGAGGTTCTTGCCGCTGAGCTTGTTCCAGCGCTGCAGGTCCTGGACGTTGACCTTGTTGGCCTTGGCAATGAGGGTCAGGTTGTCGCCATTCTTGACCCGGTAGATGCGCTTGGCCCGCAGCGAATCACGCCCTTCGTCGCGGTCGAAGACCGGTTTGAGGGAGCGCTTGCTGATCAGTTCTTCGGGTTTCATGGTGGACAGGCTGGTGGTCAGCAACTGTGCCTTGGAAGTCGGCACCAGCAGGTGCTGGGGGCCGTCGATGGTGGTGCGCTGCTTGAACGCCGGGTTGAGCTGGAACAGCTCGTCCTCGTCGATGTTGGCCACCGCCGCGACCTTGGACAGGTCCATGCGCTGGTTGATCTCCACCACCTGGAAGTAGGGTTCGTTGGCGATCGGGTTGAGGTTCACGCCGTAGGCCTGCGGGGCCAGCACCACCTGGGACAGGGCCAGCAGCTTGGGCACATAGGCCTGGGTCTCGGCCGGCAGCGGCAGGTTCCAGTAGTCGGTGGGCAGGCCGAGCTTTTCATTGCGCTCGATGGCCCGGCTCACCGTGCCTTCACCGGCGTTGTAGGCGGCCAGTGCCAGCAGCCAGTCGCCGTTGAACATGTCGTGCAGGCGGCTCAGGTAGTCCATGGCCGCGGTGGTGGACGCGGTGATGTCGCGGCGGCCATCGTAGAAGCGGGTCTGGCGCAGGTTGAAGTAGCGCCCGGTGGCCGGGACGAACTGCCACAGCCCCACTGCATCGGCCCGGGAATAGGCCAGGGGGTTGTAGGCGCTTTCGATGACCGGCAGCAGGGCCAGTTCCAGCGGCATGTTGCGCTCTTCGAGACGCTCGACGATGTAGTGGATATAAAGGCTGCCGCGCTCGCCGGCATTTTCCAGGAAGGAAGGGTTGCTGGCGAACCACAGGCGCTGCTGTTCAATACGCGGGTTGACGCCCAGGCCTTCTTGCAATTGGAACCCCTGGCGCATGCGTTCCCAGACGTCCTGGGGTACTTGCGGGCTGGGCTGGTTGCTCAGCCAGATGGGTTTCTGCTTGATGCGGGCGTTGAAATTCTGTGTGTGTGTCGCGTCGCTCTGTGGGGCATGGCCGGTGCTTTGGCAGCCCGCAAGAGTCGCTGACACAGCTACCGCGATGGCCTGGGCCAAGCGCGTCAATGCGTCTGAACTGATGGAATAACGAATAGATGACGACATTGGCTGGAAGTAAGTTCCGGGCAAAAATGTCGGGCGATTCTAGAAAGCACCCGGGGTGCGGTCAACCATTCAGAATTTTTGTACCAATCGATAGCCTGCTTAGAACTTATCTTTCCAAGCCCTCAGAGCCGCAAAGACCGCACTCTGCGACTGGTTATCCTGGCCATTCCGTTCGTCCGCTTTTTGTTTAACGGATGTTTCACCGGTACGCAGGAACGGGTTGGTCAATTTCTCCAGGGCCAGGGTCGAGGGCAGGGTCATGCGCCCTTGCTCACGCATCTGCGTGACCTTCGCCAGGCGTTCGGCGATGTCCGGGTTGGCCGGTTCCACCGCCTGGGCAAAGCGCAGGTTGCTCAGGGTGTATTCGTGGGTGCAGTAGATCAGGGTGTCGTCCGGCAGCGCGGCGAGGCGGCCGAGGGAGTGGTGCATCTGCTCCGGGGTACCCTCGAACAGCCGGCCACAACCGGCCGCGAACAGGGTATCGCCACAGAACAGCAGGCCATGGTGGTAGTAGGCGATATGCCCCAGGGTGTGGCCGGGCACGGCGAACACCTCGAACTCCCAGCCGAGGATGCTGACCCGCTGGTTGTCTTCGAGGCCGATGTCGCGGGCCGGGATCTTTTCCCGGGCCGGGCCATAGACCGTAGCCGCGCTGTGCTGCTTGAGGCGTTCGACGCCGCCGACGTGATCGTGGTGATGGTGGGTGATCAGGATGTCGCTGAGCACCCAGCCCGGGTGCTGTTCCAGCCAGGCCATTACCGGCGCTGCATCCCCCGGATCGACGACTGCGCAGCGCTGGCTGCGATGATCTTGTAACAACCAGATGTAGTTGTCGGTGAAGGCGGGCAGGGCACTGATCTGTATCATCTTCGGATTCGCCAAGCGGAAAACAATGGCGCATCTTAGAGCTTCTTGGCGTGTTGGAGAATGCAATGACCGATAAAGCCTTCGCTCAGGCAGATC